>DUBL01000030.1 GCA_012960345.1 Gammaproteobacteria bacterium
ACCCAAACGCAAGCGCCAGAAATCCTTCGAACCCAGGTGACTGATGACATCGCGAAGACCATTGTGACCGCCCGCACCGCCGCCGTGCTTTAAGCGAGCCGACCCCGGTGGCAAATCTAGTTCGTCATGCACCACGAGGATATTCTCGGGCAAGATATCAAAATAGCGTGCATAGTCCGCGACCGGTGGACCGCTCTCGTTCATAAACGTAGCGGGGTGCAGAAAACGGACACGATGACCACCGATATCTGCCATCGCCGTGCGGCCGCGAAATCGGTTCTCCTCACGAAACTGCAGCAAATAGCGACCACTCAGATAGTCCAGGAACCACGCCCCGGCATTATGCCGAGTCGTGGCGTATCCCTGACCCGGATTCGCCAGGCCAGCAACCAACGCAATACCGCTCATTTGATGCCTCGTGCGTCCTGACAGGACGCCGTCAAGTCCAGTGGCTCAATCTTCGCTAGACTTCTCTTGGGCATCACCACTCGCATCGGGGGCATCGGGGGCATCATCGCCACCAGCCTCCTCTTCACCCTCAGCTGCGAGCGCATCTTCCGCTTCTTCTTCTTCCATTACCTTCGGTGGCGCAACATTGGCCAGCGTAATGTCTTCATCTCCGGGGGACACCGCAGATGTTAGTTCTACACCCTCGGGTAGCTGAATATCTGAAAGGTGCACCGACTGGTTTAGCCCCAACTGGGAGACATCCACTGAAATATATTCCGGCAAATCCTTCGGCAAACAAGTCACGTCGAGTTCCATCACCAGGAACGACAAAATACCGCCGTCCATCGTGACCCCCGGCGCTTCCTCTCCACCGTCAAAATGCAACGGTACATTCATGTGTAATTTCTCACTCGCACTAATGCGCTGAAAATCAACATGCAGAACTCGGGCCCGATAGGGGTGGCGCTGAACTTCTCGCAAAATAACCTGCTGATCACCCGACGGTGTCCTGAGCGAAATAATCGATGAATAAAACGCCGGTGTATCCAGCCGGTGCATGATGTCGGAGTGCGCAAAAAGAATGTTCTCATTGCCTTTACCCGCACCATAGATGATGCCAGGCACTTTATCCCCGTGGCGCAACCGACGGCTTGCAGCCGTACCCTTAACATCGCGTGATTCCACCGTTAAATTAATGTCAGTACTCATTTTTTCTCTCTCCACAACAGGGCTAATAGGCCTTGCGGCCAATCTAATGTTAATTCAGATAACACAATCACTGTGGCGATCTCAGTCCATAAACAAGGAACTGACCGAATCACCCGATGCAATTCGTCGAATGGCTTCTGCCAACAGATCGGCGATGCTGATCTGGCGAATTTTGCCACAGCCTCGGGCCTCGGCGCTAAGCGGGATCGTATTGGTCACCACCACCTCGTCAAGGTCCGATGCAATGATCCGCTCAACCGCAGGTCCAGACAGCACCGGATGCGTGCAACACGCCGTGACCTGCTTAGCCCCGGCTTCTTTAAGCGCCGTAGCGGCTTCTGACAAAGTACCGGCCGTATCGACCATATCATCCATTAATACACAAGTGTGGTTATCGACAGCGCCGATGATATGCATCACTTTTGCTTCGTTGGTTCGTGGCCGCCGCTTATCGATAATCGCCAGTTCAGCGCCAAGTTGTTTGGCCATTGCCCGCGCGCGTACCACGCCACCAACGTCGGGCGAAACGACCAGCAGGTTGTCGGGTTGATGGCGCCACAGTTCACTGTTCAGCACTGGTGCAGCATAAATATTGTCCACTGGAATACTGAAAAACCCCTGAATCTGATCCGCGTGCAGATCCATCGCGACAACGCGATCAGCACCGGCCACAGCAATTGCGTCTGCCACTAACTTGGCCGTAATGGCCACACGTGCCGTGCGCGGTCGCCGATCCTGGCGGGCATAACCGAAGTAGGGCATAACGGCTGTGATCCGACCGGCGGAGGAGCGCTTGAGCGCATCGATCATGATCAGCAACTCCATCAAGTTCCGATCAGCCGGCGCACAGGTTGGCTGGATTACGAAAACATCACGGTCTCGCACGTTCTCCATGATCTCGACATTGACTTCGCCATCGCTGAACTGCCCGACCTGCACATGGCCTAGCCCAATACCTAGGCGGTGAGCGATCTCGCTGGCCAGCCCTGGATTCGCATTCCCCGTGAAGAGAATCATATTTTCAACCGACATGGCAGCTCCTTGCGGGTTACGCATAGTCCCGGCAAATGGCTGGGGTGCCAGGATTCGAACCTGGGAATACCGGAATCAAAATCCGGTGCCTTACCCCTTGGCTACACCCCAAATTTGGTCTCATCAACAAGTGGATGACAATTTAAACCTTGCGCCACAAAACCTGTGCAGCCTGGTGGCGCTTTGTTAAGGATATCCAGACCGGCCTGCCGGTCCCCCACCGATAGAAAACTGGCACCACCAGTGCCAGTCATCCGCGCATCACCATATCCCCGTAGCCAGTCGAGACTCTTTCGAACCTCCGGATAAAGCACACAGGTCACCGGCTCCAGATCGTTGCGCCCTTCCCCCCGGAAAAGGGCGGGTATTGTCATTCTCGGGGTGTTTCGTGTCAATTCGTGATTGGAAAAAACCCGCGCGGTCGAAACCGACACCGCCGGTATCAACACGCAGTACCACGTCGGCTCGAGGGCGGTCGGCGTCAACCGCTCACCAATCCCTTCAGCGAAAGCAGAGTGCCCGTGAACAAAAACCGGGACATCCGCCCCAAGAGCCAAACCAATACTAGCCAACTCAGCGACGCCCAGACCCGTCGCCCACAGTCGGTTAAGGGCCAGTAAAACCGTGGCGGCATCGGAACTGCCGCCGCCAAGACCACTTCCCACCGGAATGCGTTTTTCGAGCGCTATGTCAACGCCAAGGGGGCATCCGGTCGCAGCCTTCAGTGCGTACGCCGCACGCACAGTAAGATCATCCGCTGGACTCACCGCCACAGCACCTTGCACACAGATATCACCGTCCTCACGCACCGCAAAGCCGAGACGATCAACATGATCAATCAACTGGAATAATGTCTGCAATTCGTGCAAACCGTCCGCCCTGCGACCGACCACGTGCAGAAAGAGGTTGAGTTTGGCCGGTGCCGGCCACTCGTTCAACGACTGGGTTCTGCCCATTCGGGTTCATCATTCCACGCGCGAATGCTGATTCGCACTGATAATTGATCGCCAAGATCCGTCCCATCAGCCGCGGTCACGCGAACGGTACCTGGCCGTGCTGCAATAAATACCTTGGCAGGCAACATCAGATCATCGACTTCACGATAAGCTCGATAATCAACCTCCCAGCCGGATTGGCTGAAATGCGTCGCTCGCCCTCTTTCATCTAGCAACAAATCATCGAGTACGCCCGGTGCCGGCAAACCACGAACCCAGAAACCCAACTCGCGAAAAGGCACGTGCCAGCCTACACCCTTCATCAGCACCGCCTCAGCCGTATCGCCTCGAAAGACGCGCTCTTTGTTGTCGCGCAGTTCAGCACCAGCGGTATTTTCAACGATACGCACTCGACCACCGCCAAAGGGGCCAAATAGTATCAGTTGGTGATGATCACCCATGCGCTGCCAAAGCACAGTAGCTGTACCGCCGCGCTCACCGGTGCGTACAGCCATCCGTCCGGATAAGGTCCAGGTTGATAAGGCCAGCAACTGCTCGCTATGCGCTAACCACCGGCTGGAAGAGTCAGACGACACACTCAGCGGCTCAACCGGCAACCGGGCACAACCTGCGAGCGTGAACACCCCGACCAACGCAGCAATACGCCATCTTGTCACTTGACGAATTTCCGCAACGTCTCTCTCAGGGTTTTATTCTTGGTGTCGATGGACTCACCTCGCTCCCAGACAGAGCGCGCCTCTTCGTGCCGGTCCATCATCCACAAAACCTCACCGAGGTGCGCGGCAATCTCGGGATCAAGACGAAGGTCGATGGCCTGCTGCAGGTAGTCCCGTGCCTGGTCACGATTACCCAGGCGGTAGTGCACCCAGCCCATGCTGTCGAGAATAAATGGATCATCCGGTTTCAGCGCAAGCGCTTTCTCTATCAGTGCCCGCGCCTCTTCGTAACGCGTTGTTCGATCGGCCAGGGTATACCCCAAGGCATTGTAGGCGTGCGCATGATCGGGCTTGAGTTCGATTAGCCGACGCATGTCGCGCTCGTGAACGTCAAGCATATCCATCTGTGCTGTGATCAGCCCCCGGGCATAAAGCAACTCTGCATCATCAGGCAGATCTGCGAGTGCCGCATTCAACAGCGCATAGGCATCTTCCAGGCGCCCTGCGTCGCGCAGCAATTCTTCGTGCGCAAGATAAATACGAACCTGATCTTCGACCGAATCCGGCACGATCTCAGCAAGATGCGCCGCAGCCTCGTCGAAACGGGCCTCGGCGGCGAAAACATAGGCAATGCGGAGTTGAGCCTGGAGGTAGTGCTCCGGATCTGTCACCTGACGTAACCACGCGCGGGCAGCATCAAAACGACCTCGTTCGCGTTCCAACTGGGCGAGGAAAAGGCGAGTCTGATCGTGTCCAGGACGCAACTTCAAGTGACGCACCAAAAGATTCTCGCCAGTCACATAATCAGAATTATTGAGGCTCAACAGCCCCGCGGCATAGAGACCATCAGCATTTGAGGGCTCGCGCACGACCAATTGATTAAAGTGATAAAACGCTCGCTCACTGTCCTCTAACTGAACTAGAACGCGGGCATACAATAATCGTACGGCACCGCGGTCCGGATGCTGTTGCAGAAAATCCTCGGCAAAAACCCGTAACTGCTCGAGCTTGTTCTGTTCACGCAAAAGTCCAAGCATCGCCTGAGCGGCCTCACTGAAATCAGGCCGCAGGTCCAGCGCCCTTTCGATGCGGTTTAACGCCTGTGGCAAATTCCCAGCACGATGGGCAACGCGGGCCACAGCAAGATGCGCTTCGGGCAAGTCCGAGTACTTTGCGAGCAATCGCTCCAGGACCGAGAGCCAGTGACCGGGTGATTGCTGGCGCACCAACACCTCGGCGATATGCTGAAAGGCGCCGGCGGGACCGGGTTGCGGCGCCTGTACAAGGGCCAGCAAACTATCGAATACCTCGTCCGGCTGATCAAGAGCAATCAATGCTTGCGCTATCAGAGTTCGCGCCTGCATCGTATCGGGCTCCAACGTCTGCAGGAGCTGCGCCATCTCAAGCGCTAACGCGCCTTCCTTAGCACGCATCGATAAACTAAAAGCTCGTAGAATCACCTGGCGATCACGACTCAATCGCGCAGCCCGCGCCATGGATCTGGCACCAGTCACCGCGCTGTCACGCCGCGCCGCTGCATCACCGAGCAAAAATGCATAAACCAATTCGTTACTGAGCCCATCTGCCGAGAACGGCTTGGCTTTCGAAACCAACTCGACGCTCTCACTGTCTGTGCGGACGGACACCTCGTTAAGCGTCCCGGTAGTACACGCCCCGAGCAGCAGACCAACACACGGCACCAACCACCGCATGGAAGGATCACGTGTCAATCGAAAGATCATGCATTCAAACACGGTGCGAAACCAAAGGCGTGTGCTCAACGTCAAATGAGCATAACAGATGGTTAACCGGACGCTCCCATCTTGCCTAACCGAATACCAAAGGGTACTACCCACCTCGGCGCCACTGATCGGTGTCCCACCCTACCTGGTTTTCTTGACAGGGGAAGGGCACCGGCGACAATAGACCCAACCCGGTAATAAATGCCATTCTGATGCATCTCCTGACTTTAGGACTCAATCATCGCACAGCGCCCGTGGCGCTACGCGAGCAAGCAGCTTTCACACCGGACCAATTGGCCGGTGCGGTACAGTCGCTCGCGAGCAGCGCAGAACTGTCAGAAACGGCTATTCTCTCCACCTGCAACCGAACCGAGATCTACTGCCATCAAACAACCGACACACCCGACCGGGTGTTTCATTGGTTGTGCGACTACGGCGGCCTTACCGAGGCCGATCTTCGGACTTCGGTCTACACACTGCCGGATGAACAGGCGGTGGAGCACACCTTTCGAGTCGCCTCGGGACTCGACTCGATGGTCCTCGGTGAACCCCAGATCCTCGGCCAGATGAAACAAGCGTTTTTCACGGCACACCAAGCAGGCACCACTGGAAAAATTCTCAACCGGCTATTTCAACAGACCTTCAAGGTGGCCAAACAGGTCCGCACCGATACGACCATCGGCGCCAACCCGGTATCCGTCGCATTCGCCGCAGTTGACCTTGCACGGCATATTTTTACCCAACTGAGTGAACAGACCGTGCTCCTGATCGGCGCGGGAGAAACCAACGAACTGGTCGCCCGTCATCTGGTGGAAAACGGTGTTGAGCGGATGATGATCGCTAACCGATCACTGGAGCGGGCCAAGTCACTCGCCGCACGCGTCGCGTGCGAGGCCATCACCCTTGATGATATGCCTTCCCGACTGGCACAGGCTGATATCGTGGTGACTTCTACCGCGAGCCGTGTACCGATACTTGGCAAAGGCGCAATGGAAAGTGCGCTCAGGACTCGACGCCACCGCCCGATGTTCATTATCGATCTCGCGGTGCCGCGCGACGTTGAGCCCGAAGTAGCGGATCTAAAGGATGTTTTTCTTTACACCGTTGACGATCTGGAAAACATTGTCACAACCAATCGGGCAAGTCGCCAGGAAGCCGCAGCCGAGGCCGCCAAGATCATTGACCTGCAGGTAGTGCGCTTCATGCAATGGCTCCACGCTCTGGACAATGAGCCAACCATTCGCGCTCTGCGCAGCAAAATCGATATTGTGCAAAGCACAGAACTTGTGTTTGCACGTCAACGACTACTGGCCGGCGACGACCCCGACACCGTGTTAACCCAGTTTGCCCACAGCCTGTCGCGCAAGTTTGTCCATGGTCCAAGCCATGCACTGAAACAAGCCGATGAGGATGGAAACTCGACGCTGGCCGACGCGGCTCGCCTGTTGTTCGATCTGGATCGATGAATAATGAAATCCTCTGTTAGGGAAAAACTTGACCGACTGATCGAGCGCTGTGAAGAAATTAATGCATTACTCTCTGATCCCGCGGTTATCGGGAGGCAAAAGATCTTCCGCGAACTGTCGATCGAACTTGCTGATTTGAACCCAGTCGTCGCGCAATATCAGCAGTGGCTGGAACTGAACAGCCAAGCTGAGGACACACGTGTAATGCTGGCCGACGAAGACTCGTTGATCCGCAAACTGGCCCAGGAAGAACTGCCTAGTCTGGAACAGGCACTCGATGGTGCCTACGATCAGTTACAAACACTACTGCTGCCGAAGGACCCGAACGACGAACGAAATATCTTCCTCGAGATTCGTGCCGGGACCGGTGGTGACGAGGCTGCGCTCTTTGCTGGAGACCTGTTTCGCATGTACAACGCATTTGCTGACAGTCAACGGTGGACGGTCGAAATCATGAATCAAAGCGCCGGTGAACACGGCGGCTACCGCGAGATTATCAGCCGTATTATTGGCCGCGGTGCGTACTCCCGACTTAAATTCGAATCAGGCGCCCACCGAGTGCAGCGTGTTCCTGCAACCGAGGCCCAGGGCCGAATCCACACATCGGCCTGCACAGTCGCCGTGTTACCTGAAGCAGACGAGATTGACGATGTAATGATCGACACGGCAGATCTTCGCATCGATACTTACCGCGCGTCGGGTGCGGGTGGTCAACACGTGAATCGAACTGACTCCGCGGTACGCATTACGCACTTGCCCACCGGCATCGTCGTGGAATGCCAGGACGAGCGATCACAGCATAAGAACAAGGCCCGCGCCCTGTCAGTGCTACGGGCGCGTCTGCTGAAAGCGGAAGTTGCGCGTCAGAAAAACGAGGAAGACACTGCGCGCCGTAATTTGGTGGGCAGCGGTGACCGTTCAGAGCGGATACGGACTTACAATTTTCCGCAAGGTCGTGTGACCGATCACCGCATCAACCTCACGCTTTACCGACTCGAAGCCGTTCTCTCAGGCGACCTTAAAGAAGTCATCGAACCGCTCGCGGCAGAACATCAGGCGGATCAACTGGCGGCAATGGCAGTCGAGTGACGCGCGTTTCGACCGAAGCACTGCTGCGTAACGTACGAAATCGGCTAACCCGCGCCAGCCCCTCACCGGCACTGGATGCCGAATTGCTCCTCGCCGAGGCGCTTGTTGTCACACGGGTCAACTTACACACACAGCCTGAAATATCACTCGACAACCACGCTCGCGCTCGATTAGAAGACAACCTACGCCGGCGTCTCGCGGGTGAACCGATCGCCTACATCACTGGGAGAAAAGAATTCTGGTCTCTCGATCTAAAGGTCACACCGGCGACTCTAGTACCGCGACCAGAAACCGAACTGCTGGTTGCAATCGCCCTCGAATTACTGCCCGACCACCAGGCTGTGAATATCGCTGATCTCGGTACCGGCAGCGGGGCAATTGCCCTAGCTCTAGCCCATGAACGATCATGCGCAAAAATTAAAGCAACTGACATCTCGAGCGATGCGTTGGCCATCGCGCAACATAACGCCACGGCGCTCGGTATCACCAACGTGCAATTCGACAAGGGGATCTGGTTTGAACCCTTGGCAGGCCAGTGCTTTGATATGGTCACCACCAATCCACCTTACGTCGCCATCGAAGACGCCGACCTCGACACCATCCAAACTGGACACGAACCGCCGCTAGCCCTCTTTGCTGGAATCGACGGGCTAAGTGCGCTTCGCATAATTATTGCCGAGGCACCAACCCATATTCGCCCGGACGGGTATCTGATCCTCGAACACGGTCATCTGCAGGGCCAGGCAGTGCGTGATTTATTGTGCCACTCAGGGTTCCATTCTATAGTCACCCGCAACGACCTTGCCGACCTGCCCCGGGTTAGCGTCGGTCGGCGTTAAGTATTTCTCAGGGAGATCGACGCATGTTCAGTTACGCTAAAAAAGCCTCACCAGTACCCGGCCCCAGTGAGGCGCTGGCTGGACGCGACACACCGATCAGCTTAACTGGCATGCATGTTGTCAACGGTCGCTCTATTCAACCTCCGTTTCCATCAACGTGTGAGTGTGCCGTCTTTGGAGTAGGCTGTTTCTGGGGCGCAGAGCGCATCTTCTGGCAACACGATGGGGTCCACATCACGGCTGTTGGCTACGCAGGGGGACTCACACCCAATCCAACGTACGAGGAAGTGTGCTCAGGCTTAACGGGCCACAACGAAGTGGTCCTGGTGGTGTTCGAGCCTGCCGAGGTAACTTATGAGACATTGCTCGGCCTCTTCTGGGAAGCCCATGATCCGACGCAGGGCATGCGTCAAGGAAATGATGTCGGCACGCAATACCGATCCGGCATCTACACTTTCAACGATGCCCAGGCAATAGCGGCGAAACACTCCATACAGCACTATGGCGCGACACTTAAAGAAGCGGGCTACGGTGCAGTGACGACGGAAATTGTTCCGTCCCCCGAGTTCTACTACGCCGAGGAATACCATCAACAGTATCTAGCCCGAAACCCCAATGGTTACTGCGGCTTGGGCGGTACCGGCATCCTCTTCAAGGACCACTGCGCCTGAAGGCGCTCGTTAATCGATGGGCGGCTTCAGTGGCATCGGAAAAGCCGCAACGTTTCCCTTTTGTTCGCCACCCGGGAGAATCTTCGCTCGACCTTCCTTTTCAACCTCATCGATACGAACCACAGCATGCAGCGGCACATAGGTCCGCTTGACACCACTGAACTCTGCCTTGAGTTTCTCATCCGAAGGGTCAACCACAACTTTTGAGCGCTCACCAAAAATAATGTCACTCACCTCAACAAATGCGTACATTGCACTTTGAGATATCTCGCGCGCATAGAGTTCGTAGATGTTTCCTTGATTGTGGAAAACAATCCGATAGATGCTCTTGTCTGTCATTACGTATCCTGCATTATTGGGGCCTCGGGGCGAAGCGACTGACTGATGGTGACTCGCGCACAATTATACCCACCCGGGCTACCAACCTCGCGCCCTTAGGATATGGGGTGAGGCATCGACATTATCAAGCCATCCGGTCGATCGGGTGGAATTTATTGCAGCTGGTCATCGCAAGCGGACTATTTCTGTCGGTTAGCCACAATACAGTCGCCGCCATGCCGCAAAGTCTCGCGGTAGAACTTGAACATCTGGGCCTTCCGGCAACAGCAATCAGCCTCTATGTGCATCGCCTGGGCGACGACCAGCCCCTCCTGACCCACTTGGCAGACCGGCCTCGAAACCCCGCCTCGACGATGAAACTCGTCACCACCGCCGCCGCGCTCGATCTACTTACGCCCACCCACACCTGGCAGACCCACACGTATGTGCTCGGCCAACTGCAACGCGGCACCCTCGATGGTGATCTACTTATCCAGGGGAGCGGTGACCCACAACTTGTCATCGAAGATTTCTGGCGGTTGATCGAAAACTTGCGCCAACGGGGCCTAAGACATATTACCGGTGACCTGGTACTGGACAGTTCGCTTTTTGATCGCAACGCTATCAACACCAAACCACTAGACCACAAGCGCTATCGAGCCTACAACACTCCACCCGACGCGCTGTTAGTCAACTTCCGGGCTACGCGGCTCGAGGTCTTTCCGGAAGGGCAGTCTCTTCGTATTTACGCTGATCCACCTGCCACGACACTGCGCCTGGAGAACCATATCAAGGTGTTGCCCGGGCGTTGCAAAGGACGCACCGGCGGTATCACCTTGACCGTCAAACACCAGGCGAATGGGACACTGGCCAAGCTCGGCGGGCGCTACCCTGTCACGTGCGGACCAACCGGCTTTGGTCGCGTGTTGTTGACACAAGACGCTTACGTGTATGGCGTGTTCCGTCATCTTTGGCTTGCCTCGGGTGGTACGCTGCTTGGGACTTGGCGCAGCGGTGTCGCGCCGACTAACCAGCGAGCCTTTGCGAGCCATCGCTCCGACCCTCTGGCAAATACGGTGCGTGACATCAACAAATTTAGCAACAATGTGATGGCACGTAACTTACTGCTGACCCTCGCGGCCAAGCACACCCAAGGGATTGCTACGCCCTCTGATGGGCGTGCCGCTGTCTTTGCCTGGTTAACTCGGACCGGCATTCGAATGCCGCATCTTGCGATGGACAACGGGTCCGGTCTGTCTCGCAGCGCTCGCCTGAGTGCACGAGGGCTGGGCCAGCTGCTGCTGCATGCATCGCATGGCCCCTGGGGGCCGGAATTTATCTCTTCGCTGCCTCTGGCCGGAATGGACGGCTCGCTGCGCCAGCGCTTTCGGGGACTGGCGCCACGGGGGCGCATCCGCCTTAAGACCGGTCGCCTGAGCGGTGTGCGCGCGATGGCAGGCTACGTCACGCTATCGGACAACCAAACACATGCCGTAGTGATCCTGATCAATCAGGAAAAACTTTCGAACCGCATTGGGGACGCGGCACCAGCCGCCGTGTTGCGCTGGCTACTTAGACCACGTTAATCGCCAGCCGGGACGTGGCTCTGCAGAAACGACACGATCACATCTGCGACAGGTCCGGGGTTATCCATGTGCAAATGATGGCCACCGGTCATTTTCTCGACGACCAGATTAGTCATGATCTCGATTCGCCGCTCGGTGTTAGGACGTGACACGACCAACCCGTCACTGGCAAGAATCATGTGAACCGGGCATTGGATCGAAGTCAGTATCGCTTGCGCCTGTCCCTCGTCCAAATACAGTGGTGCAGGGAGTCGTAGGCGAGGGTCGCTACGCCAGTGGTAACCATTGGCGCCGCGTTGCGCATTGCGCGTCACCAGCAATCGGGCACCTTCGTCATCAATGCCCCCCGCAAGTCGGCGGCGTTCGACCAACTCATCAAGCGTTGGGTACTGCGCTTTCTTGTGATCCCGCGACACCGCATGTGCTTCGATTGAGCGCTTTAAGCGATTCGGGAAATCTGCTGCGGGCTCCGACAACGGCCCAATCTGATCGATCAGACTGAGGGCAAAAATGCGCTGTGGCGCGGTTACCGTTACCAACGTCCCAACCGCCCCCCCCAGAGAGTGACCAAGCAAACAACAAGCGTCCCAGCGCAGCGCATCAAGCACCTGCAAAACCTCCGCGGCATAGTGCGACAAATGGTAAGCATGGCCCGAGGCAATATGATCGGAATATCCGTGCCCCGGCAAATCGAGAGCGACCAAGTCAAAGTCAGCCAGATACGGTGCTAACGGAATAAAGCTCGCGGCATTGTCCAGCCAACCATGCAGCGCCAGAACTCTGGGCGCACCGGGGTTAGGCCAGGCCAACCCGCGGAGTACACCAGCTGGCGTATTGAGGGACACATCACGGCCTGGACTAGACTTTATTGCCACTGTATTTTCCATAGTTACCATAATGAAAACAATGATTTAGGTGATTTCACCTTATAACGACTAAAATAGACGTCGAGCGCACAAAAACGCGGCGGCTAGGCCTTCGACGACGTTCAGGGTCAGCCACTGTGTCACGGGAAAGCGCGCGACTCTACGTGCGTTTGGTGAATAATGAAACCATGCCCTGTAAGACACAAATCAGAGGACACATCATAGATGAGTGAAGCTGCAAAAAAGGAACCGATGACCCCACGGGCCGTGCGCCACTCGTTTACCCTGACCGACAACGAGACCGGCGACAGTTACGAACTACCGATCCTGCATGGCAACATCGGCCCTCGAGTCATCGATATTCGAAAACTCTACGCTGAGGCCGGCGTATTTACCTACGACCCGGGGTTCACCTCCACCGCCGCGTGCACATCAGATATCACCTACATCGATGGTGATGCGGGCGTGCTGCTCCATCGCGGTTACCCGATTGACGAACTCGCAGAGAACAGCGACTACATGGATGTGTGCTATCTCCTTTTGCATGGAGATTTGCCGTCGCCGGAAGAAAAATCTGAATTTGACGGAAACATCACACACCGCACTATGCTGCATGAGCAGCTAGTGCGCTTTTACAGTGGCTTCAAGCGTAGCGCTCATCCGATGGCCATCATGGTAGGTGTTGTAGGGGCCTTATCGGCTTTCTATCACGACAGCACAGATATTAACGATCCCATGCAACGCATGAGAGCGGCCAACCGTCTGATCGCCAAGATGCCGACGATCGCGGCCTACGCCTACAAGTATTCGCTGGGCCAACCATTTCCCTACCCTGACAATAAACTTGATTACGCTTCAAATTTATTACGGATGCTGTTTAGTGTTCCCACTGAAGAATATGAAGTTAACCCAGTGATCGCGCGTGCCATGGACAAGATTCTTATCCTCCATGCCGACCATGAACAGAATGCCTCTACCTCGACCGTGCGTCTTGCCGGTTCGTCGGGCGCCAATCCCTTTGCCTGCATTGCCGCTGGCATCGCGTCCCTATGGGGCCCTTCCCACGGTGGTGCCAATGAAGCCGTGCTGAATATGCTGGAGGAAATTGGCACCAAAGAGAATATTCCCCAATTTGTAAAACGGGCACAGGATCCGAACGATTCGTTTCGTTTAATGGGTTTTGGCCACCGCGTTTACAAAAACTATGACCCTCGCGCCAAGGTCATGCAAAAAACCTGCCACGAAGTATTAAATGAACTTGGCGTTTCCGATCCCCTGTTGGATATCGCGATGGAACTCGAACGTCTCGCGCTCGAGGATTCGTACTTCATCGACAAAAAACTCTATCCTAATGTCGATTTTTACTCAGGCATTACCCTGCGCGCGATGGGATTCCCGGACAACATGTTCACCTCGCTCTTTGCGATCGGGCGCACAGTCGGTTGGATTGCGCACTGGAAAGAAATGATGTCTTCTGCAGAAAGCAAAATCGGCAGGCCCCGCCAGTTGTACAAAGGCGAGGTCGCGCGCCAGTTCACTGCTATGGCTAACCGGGAACACACCAGTCGCAAGATCAGCTGGGCGTGGCTTTGGGGCGGGCAACGCAACAACGGGCGTTAGACAAGACTACCGACGACCCCGGCTGATGCCTGCCAGCAACGACTTGCATTCCCGATGCAGTGTGTGATCTATAAAGGTAAGCGCAAACCGGGTGCTTACCTTTTTGTCGAGCGCGCAGACGATTTCTCCCGCGTACCAACCACACTAATGCAGATGATGGGCCCGATGGAGCCTGTGATGACGCTAGATTTAGCATCACGAGAAAACCTTGCAGCCTGTGACCCCGCTGAGGTCCGCCAGCAACTGGTGGGAAATGGCTATTTCCTTCAATTACCACCCACCGACTACCCTACCCGTTAGCAGTACGAGGCCATGCTGACCAAACTTCTATTCACCGCTATCGTCATCATTGTTGTATTGCTGGTGTTCCGTACTCGACCTCAGAAGAAAAAACCTCCAGCTCCAACCGTCACCGATGAATCACCTGGCATCGGTATCTCTGCGCGTGCTATTGCCTACACCCTGCTCATCGTGGTGCTGGCCGTATCAGCAGTCATCTTCACTCTCCACTGGTCGGAACAGCATCGTGTTATTGATATTCGCGTAACCAATATGCAAGGTGAGGTCACCCGTTATCAGGCTCACAAGAAAACGATCCAAGGGCGGCGCTTCATTACCCTGGAGGGTGTTGCAGTCAACATTGGCGACGGTTTCCAGGTTGAAATGATCGAACAACTCGACTCGCGCTGACACATCATTCGCTGCCAACAAGATTCGAATCGAAACGAAATGCTTTCAAATTCGTAGCAAGCGACACATCTCGCCTAAGGGCCACTAACCTTGCAGCAAGCCGTGCATCGGCACCACCGCTTCGCACTTTGGCGCCAAGGCGGCCGCCAATCGTATCACCAGCATCCAACACCCCCTCAAGATTTCCATAATCCGTCAGCAACTTGACCGCGGTGTGTACGCCAATCGAGTAAATCCCTCGAATTCCCAAAGAACTATCGCCGGCCAGTGCGAAAAGATCCACCAACTGTTCGGGCTCCACTCCAAATCGTTGCTTAACCCACGCGTGATCGTGTTCACGATCGGCAAAGTGATCGTGGACCCGTATCTTTGGACCCAGTAACTGGCAGAAACTCTTATCGGTCGACAGAATAGTTACCGCACTGCCGACCTTAGCAAGGCGATCAGCGACGCTAGCGATGACATCATCGGCTTCAAACGCCGTGATTTCTATACTAACGACTCCCAGCTTGGCGAAACGTTCGATCACTCGCGGCAACAATAAGCGCAGATCTTCCGGCATGGGCTTTCGCAGTTTTTTGTAGTCGGAGAATAGATCGCGGCGCCAACTGGGGCCTTCACCATCAAGTGCGCACAGTGCGTGGCTTGGCTGGTGACGACGAAGGGCTCGGCGTAAGGAGGCCACGCAAGCATTCAACACCGCATCGGCGTGTTGGGTCTCGCCCTCACCCGGCACCCCTGCGTGCACCCTGCGTATAAGGTTCAGTCCATCTATCAAAAGGGCGTGCATCTGGCTTAACCTCTATTGAGAGAGGTCACATCAGTATACGCTCGCCGGGGTCAGAGAATGTAGCGGGTTAAATCTTCGTCACCGACGAGGTCAATAAGGTGCTGGTCGACGTACTCGCCATCAACAGCAATAGTCGCACCCGATCGATCAGCCGCATCAAACGAAATCGTTTCCAGCAACCGCTCCATAACTGTATGTAGGCGCCTGGCACCGATATTTTCGGTCGATTCATTGACTTGCCATGCCACCTCGGCCACTCGAGCGATACCATCCGCACGGAATTCCAGAGTGACTCCCTCCGTCGCCATTAGCGCGGAATACTGTTCCGCCAGCGACGCATCAGGCTCTGTCAAAATCCGGACAAAATCGACCGCAGTCAACGCATCGAGCTCCACACGAATGGGCAATCGCCCCTGCAACTCAGGAACGAGATCGGAAGGCTTGCACATCTGAAACGCACCAGAGGCAATAAAAAGAATGTGATCCGTCCGCAGCATGCCGTAACGAGTGGTGACGTTACAGCCTTCAACCAAAGGCAAGAGATCACGCTGCACGCCCTCTCGAGACACATCGCTGCCCTGGTGATCAGCACGACCCACAATCTTGTCAAGTTCATCGAGAAAAACAATGCCGTCCTGCTCCACTCTCCGCACCGCCTCGTGTTTAAGATCCTCTTCGTTGATTAAATTACTGGCCTCTTCCTCCACCAGCATTTTCATTGCGTCGACCACTGTCAACGTTCGATGCTGCTTCTTGTCACCACCTAGATTCTGAAACATGCTTTGCAATTGACCGGTCATTTCCTCCATGCCCGGCGGACCCATGATTTCAACACCAACGATTGGGCTCGTGACTTCGATCTCGATTTCTTTGTCATCGAGTTTGCCTTCGCGCAAGAGTTTCCGAAACCGTTGTCGTGCTGCACCGTCGTTGTCAGGTGCGACAGCGACGGTGCCGTTATCCAAGCCCGGGCTACTGCGCGCTGGTGGCAACAACGCGTCTAGAATTCGTTCCTCAGCCACGTCCTCGGCCCTGGCCCGGACTCGTTCGATCGCTTCGTCTCGACTCATCTTGACCGCCATTTCGACCAGATCGCGGATGATCGAGTCGACTTCGCGCCCCACATAGCCAACCTCTGTGAACTTGGTTGCCTCTACCTTGATAAAAGGCGCGTGGGCCAATCGAGCGAGACGTCGGGCTATTTCCGTTTTCCCGACGCCGGTTGGACCAATCATCAAAATGTTCTTGGGCGTGATCTCGCTGCGTAAGGACTCGTCCTCGACTTGTGCCCGCCGCCAGCGGTTACGCAACGCAATGGCCACCGCACGTTTGGCAGCCGCCTGGCCAATGATGTGCTTGTCCAGTTCCTGAACAATCTCCCGTGGTGTCATGCCTGACATAAGAATTCTCTCAACCGTCCAACTCTTCAAGTGTTAATTGGTCATTGGTGTAAATACAAATATCTGCTGCGATCAACAGCGATTTTTCTACAATCATACGAGCATCAAGTTCCGTTTCCTCTAACAAAGCGCGGGCAGCCGCTTTCGCATAAGCGCTACCTGAACCAATAGCCATGATGCCCTGTTCGGGCTCAATGACGTCTCCTGTTCCAGAAATAATCAGTGAAGTGGAGTGGTCCGCAACGGCCAGCATCGCTTCTAAACGTCGCAGCATACGATCAGTACGCCAGTCTTTGGCTAGCTCCACCGCTGCGCGCAGCAGATTCCCCTGGTGCTTCTGCAACTTACCCTCGAATCGTTCAAATAGTGTGAATGCATCCGCTGTGCCACCGGCAAAACCGGCCAGCACCTGTCCATCGTGCAAACGTCGGACCTTTCTTGCATTGCCTTTCATTCTCGTATCACCGAGTGTGACTTGACCATCGCCACCAATCACGACCTTATCGTCACGGCGAACGGATAGCACCGTAGTGCCACGTAAAGGATTTTCATTCATTTCCCGACCACCCCCTATTAAACGCGACAAGCCTGGCTACTCCACCAGGCGCAGGTGCGGACTCCCGCTCCGTTCAGCCGGTGTCGGAGATTTGTCATCTTCACCTGTGCTTTTAACACCGGTTTCGTCGTGAAAGAAGATGCCTTGCGAATTCTCTTTCGCAAAAATTGCCAAAACCGCATCCACCGGCACCACCACAGCCTGTGACAGACCACCAAATCGAGCGCTGAAAGTGATCAAATCATTACCCATCTCCAGATCGACGACGGCTCGATCGTGCACATTAAGCACAATCCGACCACTTTCTACCGAAGCGACTGGCACCGCGACCTCTGCCACGGTCGCGTCTACGAGTAACTGTGGCGTGAAGCCATTGTCATGTGCCCACTGCCACATCGCACGGATGAGGTATGGACGAGTAGACAGCTGAGTAGTACTTGGCACCACCAAAGCAATCAGGTGTTCATGTCCCGCTCAAGCGAATTGAGACTAGCCTGAAAAGTCGATCGCTCAAACAGTCGTTCACTGTAGTCCATAACGGCCTGGCCCTGGCGCGGCAATGTCACATCCATGGCTGATAAGCGCCATAACAACGGAGCCAAATAACAATCCACCAGACTGAACTCATTACCCATTGCATAGCGTTGCGCAAGAAAGATCGGCGACATTGCGAGCAATCCATCCCATAAAGATTTCTTGAGCTTCTTGTTCAGGGGCTTACCTTCATCGAGTAAACGCTTCACTTCGTTCAACCAATCACGTTGCAAGCGTGCGACCAACAGTCTTGCGCGACCACGGCCAATTGGATCAAGCGGCATCAGCGGCGGATGCGGCAAACGTTCGTCGAGAAACTCGGTGATCACATTGTCCCCATAAAGCACTAGCTCCCTATCAATCAGTGTTGGCGATTCACCGTAAGGATTAAGTTCTGTCAGATCAAACTCCGGATCAGCCGCCGGATCCAGCACATCACAATCAACATCTTTCTCCTTTAAGACAATGCGACAGGCATGGCCGTAAAGGCAATTGGAACCGGCGTAAAGTTTCATTGTAGTGCTGAGATCGGCGGTGAAAGTCTAAAGTCGTGAGGACAGCTAATTCAGTTCAAATCAAATCACTGAGTCGAATGCGTGCTCAGTGTACATCGCGCCAGTATTCTTTCTTCAAGAGATAGGCGAGAACGATGAATACACCCATAAAAAGCATCACCCAGAAACCGATTTCGTAGCGCACGAGCTTAGCCGGTTCCGCCAAATACACCATAAAATTGGTCAAATCGCGAATCGCGGCATCGTATTCTCTGCCGGTCATCGTACCGGGCACGACCGATTGATAGCGCACGCTACTGACATCGGCAACCCCACCACCTTCGAACGTTGCCGAACGTGCACCCTGCCACTGGTACAACACGTGTGGCATTGCGACATTAGAGAAAAGTGCGTTGTTCCACCCGGTCGTGGTCGACTCATCTGTGTAAAAACTTCTCAGGTAAGTGTAAATCCAATCTGCTCCCCGTGATCGTGCTGTCAACGATAGGTCCGGCGGCACCACACCAAACCATGCCTTGGCGCCAGCGGCTGGCATCGCCGTTACCATCAGATCACCTGGCTTGTCAGAAGCAAACATCATTTCTTCGCGCAATAACGTTTCGCTGATACCGAGATCTGTGGCCATCCGTTCGTAGCGCATGAACGATGCGTTGTGGCAAGACAGACAATAATTAACGAAGGTTCGGGCACCACGTTGTAGTGACGGCTGATCCGATACATCAATATAGACTTTATCGAGATTCCCAGCACCACCAGAAGCCGACCCAACGAGGGGCATTAACAGCATCAGTACTGATACGATACATTTCTTCATTGGCCCGTCACCCTGTCAGGCTCGGGTTTGGTCCTGTCCATACGCGTATAAATCGGCATCAATAGAAAGAAAGCGAAGTAAACGACCAATCCAATCTGCGACCAGGTGACATTTTTTAATAAACCCAAATCAACGTGTGATGGATTGCGAGTACCAAGGTAACCCAGCATGACGAAGGTAATAACAAAAAGTGTCAGCGCGGTCTTATACATCCAACCTCGGTAGCGAATGGAACGAACCGGTGATCGGTCTAGCCAGGGAAGGAAAAACAGCACAACAATAGCAGCCCCCATTGCCAATACGCCCCATAACTTAGCCCCACCGGGTAACCAGTCAAAAGTAACGGCGCGCAAAATCGAGTAGTACGGTGTCAGGTACCACAATGGCACGATCTCCGGTGGTGTCTGCAGAATATCAGCAGGCGCAAAGTTGTCTTTCTCGAGAAACCAGCCGCCCAATTCTGGAACAAAAAAAACAACCGCCAGTAACGCGGTCATCATGACCGCGACCCCAAGATTGTCTTTGACTGTGTAGTAAGGATGGAAAGCAATTCCGTCGAGTGGTTTACCACTCGCATCCTTGTCCTTCTTTATGTCAATGCCATCGGGATTGTTTCCACCCACCTTATGTAACGCCACGATATGCAGGTAGACCAGTAGCGACAACAACAACGGTACAAGGATCACATGAAAAGCAAAAAACCGATTCAAGGTGGCATCAGAAACGACAAAATCCCCGCGAATCCACTCTGACAGGCCTGGACCAATGCCGGGCACCGCACCAAACAACGAAATGATGACTTGAGCGCCCCAGTACGACATGTTGCCCCACGGCAGAAGGTAGCCGAAAAAAGCCTCGGCCATCAACGTCACATAGAGCAGCATGCCAAGCAACCAAATCAACTCTCTCGGCGACCGATGTGATCCGTAAAGTAGTCCGCGAAACATATGCAAATAGACCACAATAAAAAGCATCGACGCACCCACTGAGTGCAGATAACGAATAAACCAACCACCCGGCACATCACGCATGATGTACTCAACCGATGCGAAAGCGAGGGACGAGTCAGGCTTGTAATGCATGGTGAGGAAAATCCCCGTGAGGATCTGCAGCACCATGACGACCATCGCAAGCGAGCCGAAGAAATACCAGAAATTAAGGTTCTTCGGCGCGTAGTACTTGGAAATGTGTTCTTCCCATACTTTGGTAGCAGGAAAACGCTCGTCGACCCAGGTCATAAACTTCGACATCAGGCAGTTTCCTCCGAATCAAGGCCGATCAAAATTCGATTGGCAGTGACGAACGAGTGCGGCGGCACCTCAAGATTGGTTGGTGCAGGCACGTTCTTGAACACTCGCCCCGCGAGATCAAAGCGCGAACCATGGCACGGGCAGAAAAAACCACCCCGCCAATCGGCACTGACGCCTGACGCGGCTCCCCTTTCAAATTTCTTGGTGGGTGCACAGCCCAGATGAGTACACACCCCAAGCAACACCAAAATTTCCGGTCGAATGGAGCGATGATCATTGGCCGCGTAGGCCGGCTGCTGTTCGACAGTCGAGTCCGGATCGGCCAGCTGGTCGCGGATCTCAGTCAGATCCGCCAGCATCTTTTCTGATCGCCGCACAATCCACACGGGTTTTCCACGCCATTCCACCACCATCATTCGACCTTCGCGCAATTCGCTGATATCGACCTCTACTGGTGCCCCTGCGGCACGCGCACGCGCGCTTGGGCTCATGCTCGCGACCAATGGCACCATCATTGCGCCGGCACCAGCCACACCGACAGCCGACGTTAGTGCAGTTAAAAACTGACGTCGCCGGTTCGGTTGTGATTCTTCCGTCTTATCCTCTGCCATGTTATTTCTCCGCTAAACTGGTGGAGAACCATGAGACTGCCCGGTTCGATCCGCACCAGACACTTTCTCACGCTCAACTCTTTAAAGGGCGAAAGTATAGCAAAGCGCTTAGGCGCGCCTGTCGCTAAAGCGTCGCCAATCCACCTCGCTCAGGCAAGACCCGACTGATGCAATAAAGCATCGATCCCCGGTACGCGACCACGAAAGGCGGTAAAAAGATCTAGCGGCGACTCTACACCACCTTTTTCAAGCACCTCGTTCAAAAAGGCCTGCCCAGTCGCCGAATCAAATATTCCACTTTCCTCAAAAGCACCAAAAGCATCTGCTGACAGTACCTCTGCCCACAGGTAACCGTAATAGCCTGCCGCATAACCGCCAGCGAAGATATGCGAGAAGGCGTGCTGAAAACGGTTGTAAGTCGGCGACTCAGCCACCGAAAGACTGGCCCGCACGTCATCCAGCACCTGCTGAATGGTCTGCTCCCCATCGGGATCAAAGCGACTGTGGAGGCGCAGGTCGAAGATTGAAAACTCAAGTTGGCGCAGCATGGCTCGTGCCGACTGGAAGCACCGTGCGGCAGACAAACGTTTAAAAAGGTCGACGGGTAATGGATCACCCGACTCGTGGTGCGCCGCTATTAAATCAAGCGCTTCGCGCTGCCAGCACCAGTTCTCAAGAAACTGACTGGGCAATTCCACTGCATCCCACGGCACGCCATTAATCCCGGCGACGGCAGGTTCATCGACTTGAGTCAACAGATGATGCAATCCATGACCAAACTCGTGAAAGAGTGTCAACACCTCTTCGTGGGTCAATAAGGTCGGCTGACCGTCCACTGGCGGCGTAAAGTTACACACCAGAAATGCCACGGGTGTTTGTACACCCCCATCAGGCAATCGGCGTCGATCAATCGCGTCTGCCATCCAAGCGCCACCCCGCTTATTGGCTCGCGCGAAGAGATCAAGGTAAAAGGAGCCCCGCCGCGCTCCGGCCGCATCCACAATATCGTAAAAGGTAACCGACTCATGCCACAACTGTGGCAATGCAACGGGTTCAACTCGAATAGAAAACAGCCGGTGGACAACCTCAAACAGACCCTTGAGCACTCGCGGCAAGGGAAAGTAGGGACGTAGCGTTTCCTGACTGAAAGCGAAATGCACTTCACGCAACCGTTCGGCATAAAAAGCGTGATCCCATGCTTGAAGATCACACACATCATCAGTTTCTTGGGCAAAAATGACCAATGCTTGGAGTTCGTCCTCGGCGTGACCACGCGCACGCCCGACGAGATCGGACAGAAACTGGTCAACCTCTGCAACAGAAGTTGCCATCCGCGTTTCCATCGCGTACTCAGCAAAGTTGTCATAACCCAGCAACGATGCCATCTGCCGGCGCAACGTTAGGATGCTTACCATCACCTCACCGTTGTCCCATCTCCCCTCACCCGGTCCCATCTCGCTGGCACGCGTGACATAGGCGTGATACATCCGCTCTCTGAGTGACCGATTCTTGGCAAACTTCATGAAGGGCACGTAGGACGGCGCCTTGAGTGTAAATCGCCAACCACGCTGGCCCGCCTCGCGCGCCGTTGCCGCCGCCATCTCGCAGACTGAGGTCGGCACTCCAGCAAGATTCGACTCATCAACAACGTCCAAATGCCAATCATCGGTGGCATCGAGCACGTTTTGCTCAAAGCGATTCTCGAGCAGTGCGAGTTCTTCGGCCAGCGCAGCAAATCTTGCTCGACTCGATTCGTCCAGAGCCACCCCGGAGAGACGAAAATCACGCAGCGCATTGGAGATGACCCGCCGCCGTGCCGTACCGACACCTTCGCCTGCCTCATGCAAGCGCTGAAAGCCCTTAAACAAGGCCTGGTTCTGACCCATTTCGGTCTCATAGGCGCTAACTTTGGCTAAACAGGCCTCGTAGGCCCGGCGTAATGCATCAGAATCGACCACGGCGTTCAAATGCGACACCGGCGACCACACCCGTTGTAATCGTTCATCAAGATCCTCTAGCGGCCTGGCAAAACTAGTCCAATCCGCACTACCCGCATGGGATTCGAGCGCGCTGATCTGCTCGCGATTTGTGGCCAACACCTCGTCGAGTGCCGGCTCAACATGATGAGCCTCGATCTCCTCGAAACGCGGCAGGCCAGAAAAATCCAGCAGCGGATTAACATGTTTCATCGGTCGGGTTCCAATACTTGACGTACCGTGGCCAGGGCACGATTTACACCCCGCACACTGATTTCGTTTAATCTACCATGCAGCCTTTTGCACTCCTCAGACGCCTCGATGCGGCGCGCGGACACTCAGACCATCCTATGAAAGAAGACGTCGATTTTCTAGTTATCGGTGGTGGCAGCGGCGGGATCGCCGCAGCTCGCCGTGCCGCACAGCACGGCGCCCGCACCGCCCTGATCGAGGGAGGACGCTTGGGTGGAACCTGTGTCAACGTCGGTTGTGTGCCAAAAAAAATCATGTGGAACGCATCACGCCTGGCCGAAATGCTGGACGATGCCCCAGGCTATGGTTTCTCCATCGATCAAAGCCGCTTCGATTGGCCGTCGCTAAAAAGTGCCCGCGACGCCTATATTTCACGACTGAACGGCATCTATCAGCGCAATCTTGACCAGGCAGGCGTCGAGACCATTGCCGGTTGGGCTCGCTTTGAAGGGCCGCATGACATCCGTGTTGCAGATCGCAAAATTCACGCCAAGCATGTTCTGATCGCCACCGGCGGCCTACCTACTATTCCAGCCCTTTCGGGGGCTGAACTTGGCATCAGCAGCGACGGGTTCTTCGCCCTTGAGGCACAGCCCGCGCGGGTAGTGATCGTGGGCGCTGGCTACATCGCTACTGAATTTGCTGGCGTAATGAACGCGCTCGGTAGCGAAGTCACGCTGATCCTGCGCAAGGACACTGTGCTGCGTGCGTTTGATCACACCCTGCG
Source organism: Gammaproteobacteria bacterium (assembly GCA_012960345.1). Lineage (GTDB taxonomy): Bacteria > Pseudomonadota > Gammaproteobacteria > Arenicellales > UBA868 > UBA11791. The sequence continues at coordinate 24,115 of DUBL01000030.1, forward strand.
TGAGGTGGTGATGAGTGAAATGCACACCAGCGGTATCCGCATACTGTCCCAAACCCAGATTAACCAGATCCTATCTGGCGATGATGCCCGACTGCGCATTGAGTGCACGGGCGAATCACTGGACTCCATCGATTGTCTTATCTGGGCCATCGGGCGCGAATCGAACGTCACGGGTTTAGGACTCACCGAAGCGGGCATCACGATAGACGATGACGGCTTTATTCCAACCGACCCCTTTCAGAACACAACCACCGAGAACGTGTATGCCGTAGGCGACGTCACCGGTCGTCAGGCCCTGACCCCCGTCGCCATCGCCGCCGGTCGACGATTGGCCGATCGTCTGTTTGACAACCAACCGGATGCACACCTGGCGTACGACAATATTCCCAGTGTGATCTTCTCTCACCCGCCGATTGGTACTGTGGGCCTGACAGAGCACGAAGCAATCAGCACCTTTGGTGAACACAATATCAAGATTTATCAGAACCGGTTCACCGACATGTACCATGCGATGACATCGCGAAAACCACCAACCATCGTCAAACTGGTGACAACCGGAGCGGATGAAAAGATCATTGGTTGTCACGTCGTCGGTCACGGTGCAGATGAAATTATCCAAGGCTTCGCCGTCGCCGTAAAAATGGGTGCCACCAAATCCGACTTCGATAACACGGTCGCCATTCACCCAACTGCAGGGGAAGAACTGGTGACGCTGCGCTGACGCTCACCCGAGTTAATGTTACGGAACCTGATCTAACGGGCCCTGATAACCAACGAGGCGCAAACATTGCGCGCCGTTACAATCTAGGCACACGATTCACAGCACACTGGGAGTAAGCACCAATGGCATGGTGGGGCACACTGATCGGGAGCACGCTTGGATTCATGCTTGGCGGGCCGCTGGGCTTGCTACTCGGCAGTGTGGTGGGACGCCAATTCGATGCCGGGCGGCAACGCACTAGCGATGGACCCTTTCTGGGAAATGGCCGTGAAGTCACCCAAGCGGCTTTCTTCACCGCTACGTTCTCGGTCATGGGTTACTTGGCCAAGGCCGATGGCCATGTCTCGGCTGCAGAAGTCCGTGTTGCCGAACGGCTTATGGACGACATGCGGCTGGATGCGCGCCAACGACAAACCGCCATCGAGCTCTTTAACCGAGGGAAAAGCGGCGACTTCCCATTAGAGGCGGTCCTCGATCAATTCCGCCACGAGTGTCAGCGACGCACCACCTTGCTGCGGATGTTTCTTGAAATTCAGGTGCAGGCCGCACTGGCCGACGGGCGCATCGATCCAGCGGAAAACACCGTATTGACACAGGTTGCCCAGGCACTTGGCTTCGACCCCGGAGACGTGCAGCGTCTGATTGACTTCATTTCCGGTGGCACTAATGACTCAGGCCGGGAAACACAGTCCCTCGATTCCGCGTACCAAGTGCTAGGCGTCGACTCGACCGCCAGCGACGGAGACATAAAGAAAACCTATCGCCGATTGATGAATCAACACCACCCCGACAAAATGGTCGCACGCGGCATGCCTGAAGAAATGATAAAGCTGGCCACAGAAAAAACGCAGGGCATCCAGAAAGCCTGGGAGGTGGTCCGCGAGCACCGCGCCAAGCAGGTCACTCGCTAGTTTGTCGAAACGGTATGATCAGCATTGCGGGCAAATGACAGCACTCACTGACCTGGCGCATGCCCGGTAACCCCAGGACCATGCGCTCGTGTGTCTCTCGCGGTACGGCACGATAAGTGACAAACAAATAATCCCACCACGCCAGATTAAAACCAAAATTGGCGTCACGCTCGTCTACCGCCACGGAATGATGTATTCGGTGCATGTCCGGGGTCACGACAATCCAACGAAGCAATCGATCAACGGTCTTTGTCATGCGAAGGTTAGCGTGAGTGAACAGTGACATTCCGTTTAGCAACACCTCAAAAACGACCACCGATAAGACCGGCGCACCCAGCAATATAACGGCACCACACTTGATCGCCATGGAGATGATCATCTCAAATGGGTGAAACCGCAACCCACTGGTTACATCTAAATCTAAGTCAGCGTGGTGCACGCGATGCACTCGCCACAGTAACGGTATGACGTGCATCGCACGATGCTGCAGGTACACAACAAGATCAAGTAGCACAATTGCGGCAGCCATCGCGAGCCCACCCGGCCACCCCAGGAAAGAGAAAAGACCCCAACCTTGCTCAGCGGCAACCGCCGCTGCACCGACAGCAGCCATCGGAAAAATTAGACGCAGAAGTACCGTGTTCAGCAAGCCCAGTCCGAGATTATTCTGCCAACGCACGCGTTGAGAGACGCCCAACACCCTACGTGGCCATCGCCATTCAGCACCCGCGATAAGGCAAAAGATCGCGCCGAATACCCCTATTCGTATGAGGGCTTCATTGGCAAAGATGAATTCAGACAACGACGGAGCTCATTAGGTCTTGGCGAAGATAAGTATAGTCAGTTGCCATCACACCGACGTGAGCTGCCAATAATGCTTCGATGTTCGGCGAGTAGCACGCTATACTTTTTCTTCGCGTCAACGAATCTTCCACATCATGAACCTGTATAAACTGCTCACCCAACGCGCCGCCAACGATAATCCGGTTCGCGTCGGCCTTATCGGTTGCGGGAAATTCGGCACCATGTTTCTAACTCAGGCGATGCAGACCAAAGGGCTGCATGTGGTCGGTATTGCCGACCTCAACACGGAACGCGCACAACATAATCTCTCTACCGCTGGCTGGGACCGCTCCCACTTCGACGCGAAGTCCCTGGATGCAGCATTCCAGTCAGGCACGACGCACGTCGGCGACGACGCCGCGGCACTCATTGCCTATGAGCGATTGGACGTCATTATCGAGGCCACCGGAATTCCCCGCGCCGGAATCGAACACTGCCGTCGTGCCATCCATGCCGGCCATCACGTGGTCATGGTGAGCGTCGAAGCCGACGTTGTTGCCGGACCTCTGCTGGCCCGTGAAGCCAGCGCAGCTGGCGTCGTCTATAGCCTGGCCTGGGGTGACCAGCCAGCACTTGTGTGTGAGCACGTTGACTGGGCCAGAGCGTGTGGGTTTGAGGTGGTGTGCGCGGGCAAGGGAACCCGCTATCACCCTGATTACCATCAGTTAACGCCCGATACCGTATGGGATGTCCTGCGCCAATATCTTGACATCGAGGATCCACAAAGTATCAACCTCAAGATGTTTAACTCTTTTCTTGATGGCAGCAAATCCGGTATTGAGATGACCGCCGTGTGCAATGCGACTGGCCTGACACCGCAACCCAATGGACTCGGCTTTCCGCCCAGTTCACGCTTCGATCTGGCCAACACGTGCAAACCCGCTTCGGACGGCGGTCAGCTCGCGCGACGCGGCACCACTGAAGTTGTCTCCTCACTCAACCGTGATGGCTCAGACGTGCCACACCATCTTGCCATGGGCACTTACGTTGTTATTGCCAGTGCAACCGATTACGCCCAACGCTGCATGAGGGAATATCACATGCTGCCTGACTCATCGGGTCGTTATGGCACGCTTTACCGTCCCACTCACATGATTGGTATGGAACTGGGCATCTCGGTTGCCTCTGTGGCATTGCGCGGTGAAGCCACTGGTGCACCGATCGGCTTTCACGCGGACGTCGTTGCCATCGCCAAGCGACCGTTGAAATCTGGCGAAACACTAGATGGCGAAGGCGGCACCTGTGTATGGGGCAGACAACTGCCAGCCGCGTCATCCCTTGCTCTTGGGGCCCTGCCGCTTGGCCTTGCAGGTGAAGTTCGCGTAGTCCGCGACATCGAGACCGGTAGTGTGCTGACCTGGGATGATGTCACGCTGGATGAGAACGATGCTGCCGTCCAGGCTCGGCGCGAGATGGAACACGCGTTCGCTATGCCAACCCACTAACAGGCCGTATGCACAAAACCTGGAAGTAGGCACTTGCCCATCACAACGGCTTCCCTGAACAATACACAAGCGCAACTATTTGGAAGCACATTCGAGGCTGTCCGGGTCGAATGCGGCGCCGGACCGCTTTACGTTGTCCAAGGTGGCGCCGGACCACCTTTGTTGTTATTGCATGGGTATCCACAAACTGGCGTTATGTGGCACCGCGTTGCGAGCGCGCTCGCAACGCGCTACCGCCTGATCATCCCGGATCTGCGAGGTTATGGGGACAGCCCCAAGCCCAATAGCCAACCAGACCATGCGAGTTACGCCAAGCGTGTAATGGCACTTGACGTCGCTCAAATGATGAGCACTCTGGGGCATGAGCGTTTTTACGTTGCCGGGCATGACCGCGGCGGGCGAGTCACTCACCGCCTTGCCCTCGACCATCCGGACCGGCTAGTTGCCGCCTGCGTAATGGATATCGTGCCGACACTGCACGCCTTCGAGACGACCGATAAAGCCTTGGCCAGTGCGTACTATCATTGGTTCTTTCTTATCCAACCGGGGGGATTACCCGAACGGTTGATCGGACAGGATCCCAAGTTCTACCTCGACCATAAATTTGCAGGCGGCTGTGCGCCCGGGTCATCTCTGGCACCTGCGGCGCTGGCGGAGTATCTACGTTGTTTTCGCAACCCCGACACCATCCGCGGATCGTGCGAGGACTACCGTGCCGCAGCTTCAATTGACCTAGCGCATGATCGCGCTGACCGAACACGCAAGATAGAAACTCCGTTACTCGTCCTGTGGGGCGAACAAGCTTTCGTGCATCGTCACTACGACGTGCTCGGCGTGTGGGCAGATTACGCAACCACCATACAAGGTCGCCCCGTGCCCTCGGGACATTACCTGCCCGAAGAAGCGCCTGAAGCGGTGATCGATGCGTTGACCCACTTTTTTTCGGGCTTTGTGTTGTGAACAAAAAAACTTCCCTGCTGCCTGCTAGAACACTGGTGATCGGAACGACCCTCGGTCTTCTTGGCACTGTACCGACCGCGCAGGGAGACAATGCCGAAAGCCTCGCTGTGCTCGTAGAGGAGTCCGCCACCCTAATCTGTGATGACGAAGATGGCGACGGCGTGCTCGACCTGCTCGACAACTGCTGGGGCGTCTACAACCCGGATCAATCCGACCGGAATGGAGACGGTACTGGCGATGCCTGTATTGAATAACAAAGCACCGTGCGAACAAACATCCAATCGATGAAGACTGCTGGAGAAGAAACCCCATGACAACACACAAGGTGGCACTGCTTGCCGGCGACGGAATCGGCCCGGAAATAATGGACGAGGCGATCAAGGTGCTGCATCTCATCGAAGAACGCAACGCAATCCAATTCGAACTGACACCCGCATTGTTCGGTGCGGCGGCCTATTTCGAAACCGGCAAATCCTTCCCCGAAGAAACCATCGCTGCCTGCGATGCCGCCGACGCCATCCTCAAAGGAACGATCGGCCTCAGTCACGAAGAGTCAAAGAAAATTCCACCGGATGAGGGGCCCGAGCGCGGCGCCCTGTTACCGATGCGCAAACGCTATGACACCTATGCCAACTTTCGTCCTGTTTACCTACCCCACAGCCTGGCACACTTCTCACCGCTGCGTCCTGAAATCATTGGCCAAGGCATTGATCTCATGATCATTCGAGAACTTGTAGGCGGTCTTTACTTTGGCACCAAGACCGAGGGCATAGACGATGCCGGGCGGCGTTACGTGCACGAAATGCTGGAGTACAACGAAGAACAAATTCAGCGCGTCCTCAAAGTTGCTTTTGACCTGGCGCGCAAACGCAAAAAGGTGCTGCATAACATCCACAAGGACAACGTCCTGAAATCCAGTCTGCTATGGAACACTGTCCTCGACGAGGTGCGGGTCGACTACCCAGAGGTCAGCGTCAAACACGTTCTGGTGGACGCAGCGGCTACTAACCTTTGCCTCGATCCAACCCAATTCGACGTGATGGTGATGGAAAATATGTTTGGCGATATTCTCAGCGATCAATGCGGCGGCATCTTGGGTTCTCTCGGTCTAATGCCTTCCGCCTGCGTTGGGCCAACAAAATCCTACTACGAACCATCGCACGGCTCTGCACCAGATATTGCTGGACAGGGTATCGCCAACCCCTACTCGATGATCGGCTCGGTCGCCATGATGCTCGAAATGAGTTTTGGTATGGATCGTGAAGCCCGAAACCTATGGCAGGCCATGCAAAGCGTCTTTGCAGATGGCTACTCAACGCCTGACCTTGCCCGCCGCGGTGACGCCGAGCACATCATCACCACCGCTGACTTTGGCGACAAAGTCCTCAGCAAACTCGCCACACTTCCCACGCCTTGACCCAATGAAGACTCGGTCCACTTGATCTGTTTACCGAGTCGTTGCAGTCCGTGATATTCAGCGCATGAACCTTGCTCAATTACTGCAAAGGAGCGCCCACGCTTTCGCCAACCAGCCCGCGGTCGTCGAAAACACGCATGTGTGTGCAACCTTTAATGAATTGCACCAACGCAGCGCGCGCATCGCCGGATACCTGCGAACCACGCTGGGTCTTAACACTGGAGATCGGGTGGGCTTGGTGATGCACAATGGCCCAAGCTATACAGAACTCCTGTTTGGCTGTTGGCACGCTGGCCTAACAGCACTGCCCATCAACGCCAAACTGCATTCGCGTGAGTTTTCATACATCCTCGAACACAGCGGCTGCAGAACCTGCTTCGTCAGCAAAACACTTGAAAGCGCAGTCACTACAGCCGCGGCTACCTGCGAAAACATGGTCGAGATCATCACTTGCCCTAGTAAAGCCTACGATCGCGTCCTAAACACCAACCCCGACACGCTTGCTAACACGGAACCGAATTCAAGTGCCTGGTTGTTCTACACCAGCGGCACCACCGGTCGACCCAAAGGTGCCTTGCTGAGCCATCACAATCTAATGACGATGGCGCTTTGTTACTTCGCAGACGTTGATCGCATTGACCCCGGTGATGCACTGGTGCATGCCGCTCCCATGTCGCACGGCAGCGGTATCTATCTGATCCCACATGTAATGGCCGGTGCTATGCAGGTAATCCCGGAAAGTCACGGTTTCAACGCTGACGAAGCGCTTCGGCTACTCGCGCACTATCCCGGTTCAACCATGTTTGCCGCACCAACGATGGTACGCCGACTCACCGATGCCAGTGCCGCCGACGAGCTCGACACTCGCTGTCTTAAAACCATCGTCTATGGTGGAGGTCCAATGTACCTTGCGGATCTGGATGATGCGCACCGAGTGCTGGGCTATAAACTGGTTCAAATTTACGGTCAGGGAGAGAGCCCAATGACCATCACCGCATTGAGCAAATGGCACCACCGCAATACCGACCACCCCGCGTATCGACGACGCTTGGCCTCGGTAGGAATCGCACAAAGTGCAATGACCGTGCGTGTTGCTACGGCAGATGGTGATTACCTACCCGCCGGCGAGGTGGGCGAAGTGCTGACCTGTGGCGACGCCGTGATGCAGGGTTATTGGCGCGATCCCGATACTACGCAACATACGTTAGCCGGCGGCTGGCTGCATACCGGTGATCTGGGCTCCCTCGACAACGATGGGTTCCTCACTCTGAGCGACCGCGCAAAGGACATGATCATCAGCGGTGGCAGCAACATCTATCCACGCGAGGTGGAAGAAGTGCTACTCAACCATCCGGGAATCGCCGAAGTCTCTGTCGTCGGCGCACACGATCCTGAGTGGGGCGAACGCGTAACGGCATTCGTTGTCGGCACAGCCAACCCACCATCCATCGAAGAGCTGGATGCGCTGTGCCTGAATCACATCGCACGCTTCAAACGTCCACGCGAATACCGATTTGTAGATGCACTGCCCAAAAATAATTATGGCAAAGTGCTGAAAACCGTTCTGCGCGAACAACTTGAGCAAGCGCGCACCACCGGTGTGTGAGTGCATAACCCATGCATTTTGAGAAACGACTCTGGGCCTATACCAAAGGCGCTCGGCAGCGCATTGTTGGAGCTGTCTTAGTCGGGCTGCTATCTACCACCGCGGGCGTCGCTCGCCTGGCTCTGCTTGGTTGGCTGATCGGTAAAATTTTCTCTGGGGCGTCATTCAACGAACTCGCCTGGCCAATAACGGGCGTCGCCGGTGTCATGCTGCTGCGCGGCCTACTCGAATATGTGCGCGAAATCATGGCGCACCGCACGGCGGCGGTGGTGCAGAAAACGCTGCGCCGTCATCTCTACAACCAGATTGCCGCGCTCGGGCCAGGCTACGCCACCCATCAACGTTCCGGTGAATTGGTGCTGTCCCTGGTCGATGGTATCGAGCAGCTGGAAACCTATTTCGGAAAATACCTGCCGCAATTGATGGTCTCCGCGCTGACACCGATCATCATCTTCGGCTTTGTCGTCTTCATTGACCGAGCCGTTGCCACGGCACTACTGGTTGCGGCGCTGATCGCGTTACTGGCACCGGCAATCTGGCACAAGTTTGACACCGCCAAATCGCAAGCCCGTCAGAAGGCCTACGCGGCTTTCGCCTCAGAGTTCCTCGATGCCATTCAGGGTCTGGCAACGCTTAAAGCCTTCGGTCAAAGCGGCGCGCGCGCGAAACTACTCACCCACCGTGCCCACGAGCTCTTTCGCAGCACAATGTGGGTATTGGCTACCAACTCTCTAGCCCGCGGCATCACCGATTGCTCGATCGCCATTGGCGCAGCGACTGCCCTCGGCATCGGTGCCTACCGCGTCAACGCCGGTGCGATGGAACTGACCAGCCTGCTCATTGTTCTCATGCTCGGGGTAGAAATTTTTCGGCCCATGCGTGACCTGAGAACGGTACTCCATCAGGGGATGGTCGGCATGTCGGCAGCCCACGGTCTCTATCAGATTCTCGATGCCACACCGCCAGTCGTCGAGCGCACACCCGTGATACGTGATGAGCCGCTGACACCCAGTATCACCTTCGACGGTGTCAGTTTTCGATACCCGGGACAACGCCGCAGCGTCCATGACGACCTGTCACTGGCAGTGGCTGTCGGGGAGCGGGTCGGCGTCGTCGGACCCAGTGGCTGTGGTAAATCATCGATCGTACGACTGTTGCTCCGTTTTTACGATGCGGAGCGTGGCTCAATTAAGATCGGCGGACAAGATCTGCGATCTCTATCACTGGCTGATGTTCGCCGCCATATCTCAGTAGTCAATCAGGACACCTACCTCTTTCACGGCTCGGTCGAAGACAACATTCGCATGGGCAAGCCCGAGGCCCACGAAGACGAAATCATTGCCGCCGCCCGAGCCGCCAATATTCACGACTTTGTCATTACTCTACCCCGCGGTTACCAAACCATCGTTGGCGAAAAAGGCATTAAGCTGTCAGGCGGACAACGGCAACGCGTAGCTATCGCCCGCGCACTGCTACGCGATGCCCCGATCCTGATACTCGATGAAGCCCTATCCGCTGTGGACGCAGAGAATGAAGCGATCATTCTCCAGGCACTTGATCGACTGATGCGGGGCCGCACGACTCTGGTCCTGGCCCACCGACTGTCGAGCATTATCGATTGTGACCGTATCCTGGTTCTCAACAATGGACAGGTGGTCGAGAACGGGAACCATAGCCAACTCATGGCCGCCAATGGCGTTTATCGTCACCTGATGTCAGAACAGGCCCGTGCAGACCCTGTTGAGATGCCGCTCAAGCCCCAACAAACCGCAACCGCACCTCCTGAACTAGGTGATGAACGATCCGGTGACACCATAGCCCAACCTACCGAAGGCGTCGTTCGGGCGGAAGGACTTAACTGGAGTCAGGTGATACGCATCCTGATGGGCCACATCATGCCGTGGAAAGGCCGCCTGATACTGACCTTCAGCTTCGGCGTCCTACGCGTCCTCGCCTTTATTGGGGTGGGTGTGTACAGCGCGCTGATCGTGCTCGCGCTCAAGAACGACGTGCCCTTCGAATCTCATCTGTGGGCACTCGCGATCGTGGCCCCGCTTTCTGGCATCCTGCACTGGTGCGAGTCGTGGACCGCCCACGACATGGCATTTCGATTGCTAGCCGAGATGCGCATCGCTACTTTTCGTAAGCTTGACCAACTGGGTCCGGCCTACCTGGTGCGCCGCCGGACCGGTGACCTGATGGGCATCGTTACCCAGGACATCGAACTCGTCGAATATTTCTTTGCCCACACGGTAGCCCCCGCGTTCGTCTCTGTCCTGATTCCAGGATTGGTGATTGTCGTGCTTGGAATGCAGAGCCTGTGGCTCGCCCTGGCGCTATTGCCGTTCCTGCTGGCCGTGGCACTTAGCCCACTCTTCCTGCGCCACCGAGTGGACAAGCTGGGGTCACACTCGCGTGAGGCGGCGGGCGAACTGTCGGCACATGCAATCGACTCCGTTCAGGGACTGACCGAAATACTCGCATTTCAACTGGAAAAGCACCGCGGTGATGAATTTGACGACCTTGCAGATCAACACATTCGGTTGCGTCTCCCATTTTTTGAACAATTGACACAACAGCACAGCCTGCTTGAGATCCTAACGGGTCTTGGGGGTCTTGCCGTCGTAGCCACAGGTGCACATCTGACGAGCCACAACCTGATCGACGCCGGTTTGCTGCCCCTGCTGACTATTCTTGCTATGGCTGCATTTCTTCCCGTTTCAGAAATCGCCCAGGTTGGCCGCCAATTGGCCGATACGCTGGGGGCCACCCGCCGTGTCTACGCTCTGGAAAACGAGCCAGTCGCGGTAACCGATGGGCCGAACGTGGTGCGAGCGAATGCGCTCGATGCGGTCATCACTCTAGACGCTGTGCGCTTTACCTACCCGGGACAACGACACGCTGCACTAGAACATGTGAGTCTTAAGATTCCCTCTGGCCATACCGTAGCACTGGTCGGGCCTTCCGGCGCCGGTAAAACCACCGTTGCGCATCTGCTGATGCGATTCTGGGATCCGACCCAAGGTGAAATTCGTTTCGCCGGCCAACCCCTTGGCAACTATCAGTTAAGCGCCCTGCGCGCAAGCATCGCACTGGTTGCGCAGGACACCTACCTCTTTAACGACACACTGGAAGCGAATATCCGCATTGCACGACCCGACGCCCCTGAAGAAAAAGTCCATCAAGCCATCGAGCTCGCTGCCCTGTCGGACCTGATCGCCACACTTCCGGAGGGTTTGCAAACGTCGGTGGGTGAACGAGGAGCCAGCTTGTCCGGAGGCCAACGACAACGCGTCGCAATTGCCCGCGCTTTTCTTAAGGATGCCCCCGTATTGATTCTAGACGAAGCGACCTCACATCTAGATGCTGTCAGCGAACAAACGATCCGCCAGGCACTCGATCAGTTACAGGCCACACGAACGACCATTGTCATTGCGCATCGGTTATCGACAATTCAGAACGCGGACCTGATCGTTGCACTGGACAAGGGTCACCTGGTCGAGCAAGGTCGGCATGCCGAGCTGCTAGCGGCGGGCGGCCTATACGCACAACTGGTTTACCACCAAGTCACCCACGGCCAACACTCCAATGACACCGAGCCAACGCCCCTTGCCAGCGCCTACTGATCACGATATTGACGTGGGTACGACAACTCGTACCGACTCAACCATAGCGACCTCGCTACCGCGCCGCCTGGCGGGCATTCTTCACGCAGACATTGTGGCTTTCAGCCGGCTTACCCATGACGACGAGGACACGGCTTATCGTATTGTGCAAGAACGTATGGCCCTCGTTTCCACCATCATCAAAAATCACTCGGGTCATGTCTGCGACCAGACCGGTGACAATCTTCTCGCCTTGTTCCACTCGGCTGCCGATGCTTTGGCCGCTGCTTTAACCATTCAGCAACAGTCTGAAGCCGCACTTGAGTCAACTAAGCCTGTGACTTTTCGCATTGGCGTCAATCTCGGTGATGTCATCGAGAACGAAGGACGGGCCTTCGGCCACAGCGTCAACGTCGCTGCACGGCTGCAGGCCCTGGCACCAACGGGAGGGATTTGTGTCAGCGAAGCGGTGCGCACAGCGATTGGAAAAACGTTGCCAGTACGTTTTGATTCACTCGGAGATCGTAAGTTACACAACATTGATGAGCCCGTAAGAGCCTACGTCATTGGCGCGGACCCTCTCATGGTCCTGGCCCCTCCTCAACGTACTAACGACCTGCGACGAGGGCCAACTGTAGCCGTGCTGCCATTCACGACGCTTGAACGAGACCCCGCTGATAGCGACTTTCTAGGACACGGCCTGGCCATCGATATTGTGACCGCATTGTCACGCTATCGACAGTTGTTCGTCCTCGCACCGCATACCTCCATGGCATTGTCGCCAGACCCCACCAGCGCAACGGTGACCGGTCAAAAAATAGGCGCCGACTACCTAGTGGCCGGCAGCATTCAACCACTCGGCGCAGGCCTAAGGTTTTCCGTCCAACTCATTGAGACGCAAAATGGAGCGTACTCCTGGGCAGATCAATTTGATCTCGACCTGTCACAACTACCAAAGGCCCGTGACCGCGTGACTACGCGGACCGTTGCAACACTGATTGGCGCGATCGAGGAGGGCCGACTTGATCGCATCGAGCGCCATTCCACACCCGCTGCCTACCAAACATTGCTCCAGGCAAAGCGACTGGTGTACCGAATGCGTGAAGTTGGTGACAACCAACTCGCCCAGACCCTCCTCTCATCCATTCTGCGTGTTGATCCCCACTACGCTCCAGCACTCGCCATCGTGGCCCTGACCCACCTAACTAGTGTACTGATGTCGTGGTCCACGATGCCCGACCACGACCTATCACTGGCGCAGGCCGCCTCTGCGCGGGCCCTTGAAATCGACAGCCAGGACCATTTAGCCCACGGCATCTTCGGCATCACCAGTCTGTGGCAACGTCGCTTTGCGACCGCGGGTATTCACTTGGGGGAAGCATTGGCGCTCAATCCTAACGATGCCGATACCTTGGCCGGCCAGGGGCTTTATCTAACTTTTTCAGGTGATCCCGAATCCGGCGCCGCCTGCCTGACAGCGGCGGTAGAGCGAAACCCATTCCACCCAGACTGGTATGCGTGGGCGCGTGGGCTTGCCGAATACAACGCACGACGCTTCGACAGGGCGCTTAGCAGTTTACTCTCAATCGCCAGACCAACCCGGTTTCACCGGCGACTGCTCTCGGCAACCTACGCGCAACTGGGCAACCTTGCACAAGCAAAACTCGAATGCCAGCAGGTGATGGCAGAAGTACCCGGCTATCGCATCAAAGACACGCTGCGAATCCAACCGTATCAAAGGCAAGAAGATGCTGCGGATCTGATGGAGGGGCTACGCGCAGCGGGATTCCCGGAGTGATCCCCGCTGAGTCAGGTCATGACCGCGTCAAACAAGGGCTTGGGTCCATAGCGAATCGGGTCAGTCACCAGCAGACCCGTCTGCGCCTTGGTTTCCTCGACTGCGCTCGCTGCCGCTTCCTCACTCATGTGTGCGGTATTCAAACTAATGCCGACCGTTTTGGCCGCTGGCAGACTACCGCAGGCAGCGGCAAGATCTTCGTACAGGCGAATGAGGTCTAACAGCGGCGGCACACGAATGCTATTGGTACGTACGGTGTCCAACGTGGTCATACCCGCACGGTGACATAAGATTAAGTGTGTCGGACATGCACCGCGCATCAAGGGCAACGTCGAGGTGCTGCCGGGATGTGCAAGGGACCCCTGTCCTTCAACGATCACAAGATCCGACGCTTTCACTGCCATGACCTCTTGTTCCACCGCCCCACACGCATAGTCCACTCGAATGGCATCAAGGGGTATACCGCGCCCAGTCACCACCATACCGATCTGGCCGGTGGCCACAAAACTTGCCCTGCAACTGGCTTCTTTCGCTGCCCGCCAGATTTCGAGCCCCGCTGTCATCTTACCTATCGCCATGTCGGTGCCCACCAGCAGCAGGCGACGATTGGGGAGATCGGCCGCCGCTGCCGTTGCAATGCCAAGCCCCTGGGGCTCCTGACGAATGTCCCAGACCCACTGCCCGGGCGCAAGCATTGGGTAACGCGGACTCAAATGCTGATGTAAGCCATTCACAATGCTAAGGCCACCGGCAATTGCTTGATCCATCTCATCGAACATATGCTCGGGCAGCAGACCACCGCCAGGCGCCATCCCAAGCAGCAATGCTTCAGGCGCGTAGGGCAACGCCTCAGCCACACTGCTCACAATCGGCACATCAGGACCAAAATTCAAGAGTTCACGCGTCCTATGACCACCATGGTTGCGATCGATAACGCAGGCCACAGGATTTTCCGAGTAACGCAAAACTGAATGGCCCATCTTGCCATTTGTCTGATCGATCTGGGCGTCAAAGTGGATCACCAGCGGTTGGTTCTTGTTCAGCATGTGATAGTGGCCCCATGGCCAGGACGGTCGGATACGGTGACTACACCGTCCACCAGCGTGATTCCACTAGCAGGATCTGGCGCCAGGTTTAAGTGAGAATCAAGATCAATGTGATCAAAAAGTGCACCAAGGGAGGCACCGGCCGCAATCGCGACTGACGATTCACCCATGCAGCCAATCATCGTGCCCAGTCCATGCGCCCTCGCGGTTGCAACAATTCGAAGTGCCTCGGTAACACCCCCACATTTCATTAACTTAAGGTTCACTCCATCCACACAATCGGCCAATGCCGGCACATCACTGGCAACACGGATCGATTCGTCGACAAAAATCGGCAGTGCTCTCCCAGAAAACAGGGCTGGCAACGCATCGTTTGCATCCACAGGCAACGGCTGCTCAACATAATCACAACCGCGGTCCTTCAGCCAATTCATCATCTGCTTCGCATCAGTCACGTCCCAACCACCGTTTGCATCGACTCGAAGACCCACGCCAAACGTTGAAGCACTCTCGCGCACCGCTTCGAACATAGCTTTATCCGCATCAATACCTGCCGGGTTACCGAGTTTGATCTTCAAGTAACGCGCACCCGTGCGTGTCAAAATTTCGGGCACACGCTCACGCGCAACCTCGATCGGTACAATACCGATCGTGACCGATGTCGGGACCGCCCTCAAAGGTAATCCGAGCAAACGGAACAGCGGCAACCCTGCCTGGCGAGCAAGCAAATCCCAAAGCGCTATGTCCACAGCCGCCCAGGAATACGACGAAAGACCAGCATCACGGGCAACCTGCCAGGCGTCATGCGGGTTTAATGTCATGGGCCCAGTAGCCTCTAGGAACGCCTCGATCTCACGCTGACAGGAAGCGGCCGTACCAATGTCGGCGGTAGCATCCGGCGCCGCCTCACCCAACCCCACCACACCAGCAGATTCGACGCTGACAAAAAGATTGACCGAACCGGTGGTCTCTCCTCGGCTGATGCGAAGCGGATAACGCTTCTTGAGTGCTAATTGCTGAAAACTGAAATTCATTCTAGTCCACCTCGACATTGGGCTTACCAACACCTTCGATGGCGCAGCTCAGGGTGCGTTTCAACCATATAGCCCACATTTTCCGCCTCTATCTCGTTTCGCCACTGATGATGCGATTATGCAGACAAGCATGCCATCGTATCCAGTCTGGGTGCCAGTGGTTGACGAACCTCAGTCCAATACCCACACTTGGCTGGCCACGTCGCGCATATCGCCGAACCCGCTTGGTATCGTCTGCATGGGCCATTCAACACCCACTCTCTGGATCAGCGCGAACACCACCTGGTATGTGTTCAATTTCCGCGCGCGCCTGATTCGAACGCTATTGGAACAAGGCTTTGCCGTAACCGTCGTCGCACCAGCAGACGATTACGTACAACGCGTCGAAGCCCTTGGTGCCAAACACATCAACCTGCCGATGGCTGGCGGCGCCAACCCGATTCGGGACGCCTGGCTTATCGTACGATTTTGGCAGTTACTGGGTCGTCACCGTCCCGCTATCCTGTTGAGTTTCACTCCCAAACCAAATATCTACGGTGCACTGACCGCTCGCCTTCGCGGCATACCGGTTGTCGCCAATATAGCCGGCCTCGGCCAAGCGTTCGCCACTGAAAACTGGCTGCGTCGCATAATCAAGTGGCTTTACCGTTTAGCCCTTCGCCGCGCATACGTGTTTTTCCAAAACCTAGAAGACCAGGCTCAGTTTGTTGCCGAACACCTGGTGGAGCGGGACAAAACGGAACGCCTTCCGGGCTCGGGCGTCGATACCGAACACTTCAGTCCTCGAGCCCGTCGATCGGTACTCGGGCGAGAAAAAGATCTGTCGACTGAAGAACCCTTCACTTTTCTGATGGTAGGCCGCCTACTGTGGGACAAGGGGGTGGGCGAATATGTGGAGGCCGCCCGACACCTGCGAGCAGATACCGATAACGCGCTTTTTCACCTATTGGGTTTTATCGACACGCGGCACCCCGGCGGCGTCACGCACGATGACATTCGGTCGTGGGAACGCGACGGCATCATCGACTATCTCGGCTACAGCGATGATGTCAGGACACACTACGCGCAAGCTAACTGTGTTGTTTTACCGTCCTACTACCGCGAAGGCGTACCGCGAACCTTGCTCGAAGCCGCCAGTATGGGCCTCCCAGTCATCACAACCGATACGGCAGGCTGCCGGGATACTGTCGAGGATGGCGTCACCGGGCTCCTCGTTCGCCCCCGCGATGTCGATGATCTTGTCAACAAGATGCGCGCGATGGTGCACATGACGGACGATGCCCGCCAACGCATGGGCTCACAGGGCCGCGGCAGAATGTGCCGCGATTTCTCGGAGAAATTGGTCATTCAACGCTACGTCGACGCGGTCAAACGATTGGGTGTGATCAGTAATGTGGCGTAAAGCCACACATCCCGATAACCCCGATACTTTCGATTCGCAATTGGCCCGAATCGCACGAACAGCCATAATGCAGCCCGTCGGCACGGCAAGCCATCCCTTTCGATTTCAATTTCGATTGAACTAAAGCAACACCTAATGGACCCACAAGACTTCTATGCTTACGCGGCCGCTGGC
>DUBL01000031.1 GCA_012960345.1 Gammaproteobacteria bacterium
CAAATGCATGTGCTTCATGTCTGCAGTGAGCATGACACGATCCCCCCGACGAACGGTACGGTTGGGATCTGACTTAGCAACCACTTCCGTCCCATCAATAGTGGTAAAAACAAGCACCTCACCACCGGTCGGCTCGACCACTTCTATGTCAACTTGCATCGATGAACCATTTGCAATATCCGGTTGTTCATCCACCATGAGATGCTCCGCGCGAATACCAAAACCGACATCAGTGTCCACAAATGGTTCATAAGTGTTGTGTCGATCTGCAGGAACTTTAAGCGAAATGTCCGGTGTAATTACTACGTTGAGAGCGCCATTGGCTCTCTCAAGGCGTCCCAACATAAAGTTCATTTTTGGAGCTCCGATAAACCCGGCCACAAATTTATTTTTAGGGTGTCGATAGAGTGTCATTGGATCGCCGACCTGCTCGATAATGCCATCGCGCATAACGACAATGCGATCGGCTAGGGTCATGGCCTCTATCTGATCATGGGTCACATAAACAACAGTTGTTTCAAGTTTCGCGTGCAATCGCTTGATTTCAACCCGCATCTGGGCGCGAAGGTTAGCATCGAGGTTACTCAACGGTTCATCAAACAGAAACACCCTCGGCTGACGAACGATGGCACGCCCCATAGCAACGCGTTGACGCTGTCCACCGGACAATTCACGAGGCTTTCTAGCCAACAGTTCCGTAATGTTGAGAAGACCGGCTGCTTCTTTAACTCGCTGATCAATTTCTACTCGAGTCGATCTTTTCAATTTCAGCCCGAAGGCCATGTTGTCATAGACGCTCATGTGTGGATACAGCGCATAACTCTGAAAGACCATGGCGATGTCACGGTCTTTGGGTGGCAGATCATTAATAACTTGATCGTTAAAAGAAATCGCACCCGACGTCACTGGTTCCAGTCCAGCGATCATTCTGAGAGTGGTACTCTTGCCGCAACCCGAAGGCCCAACGAGTACGGCAAACTCTCCGTCACTGATGTCCAAGTCCACCTCACGGACCGCCTCAACTGAGCCGAATCGTTTGACTACCTTATTCAAGGAAACGCGCGCCATATCCTTATCCTCTAAAAACGATGATCAGGCGGTGAACCATTCGACATCGATCATTCCCAGCCGTCAGTCCAACCTCCAATAACTCAATCATATAGTGTGCCGGGTGGCCCGCAAACTCTACCGGTCTGAGAAACGACTAAATTACCTTGAAATATTTACTGGTTTTGCCCAGGAAATTGCCGCCGCCCCATGTCAACTGCTGCTGATCTCGACAACGACACGGCCGGTAACGTTACCCTCAATGAAATCTTCAAAAGCACGGGGCAAATCATCAAAAGCAATCGTTCGACTCGCGATTGATGTGATATGGCGAGGCTTGAGATCAGTGGCAAGCCGCTTCCATGCCTGATCGCGCATGCTCAGTGGCATTTCCACTGAATTGATCCCAAGCAGTGACACCCCCCTCAGTATGAATGGCATCACAGTAGTCTCGAGCTTGACGCCACCGACAAGCCCAATCGACGCGATATTACCCATTGGCCGAATAACTCGAGTCAACCAGCCCAGCGTATCCCCACCCACATTGTCCACTGCGCCACCGTATTGTGCACGCTCCATGGGTCGAGTACCCATCTCAATAACATGGCGATCAATAAAATCGCTTGCACCTAGATTACGAAGATAATCGTGTTGTTCTGGCTTACCTGTGAAAGCCATCACCTCAAAACCTTTAGCCGCCAACATATCAATGGCAAAGCTACCGACCCCGCCGGTGGCGCCAGTTACAACAATGGGGCCCAACGCCGGATTCTGATGATTGTCCTCCATGCGCATCATCGCAAGCGCAGCGGTGAACCCGGCAGTGCCCAGCGCGCCCGCTTCCCACGCAGTCAGTCCGGATGGCAAAGGCACGACTGCATCGCCGCGTACACGGGCAAACTCCGAATACCCACCATCCAGTGTTTCTGACAGTCCCGCACCACAAACAAGCACCGCATCACCGTCATGAAACCGTTCGTCTGTGGAACTATCGACGACACCCACCAAATCAATGCCCCCATTGACCGCAGGCACTCGCGTAATGCGACCCTTGCCCGTTGCAGCCAAAGCATCCTTGTAATTGATCCCGGAATACTGAACCCGCACAACAACTTCACCTGCACTGAGGTCATTGATTTCCAACTGCTCAAAGCCAGATTGAATATCACCGTCAACCTGCCTGATACGAAACGCCTTGAACGCCATAGACCCGATCTCCTCATTGGACAATTGCATTGATACCCTAAGAGTTTACCGTCTGCCGCTAATAATGGAACGCGATACCGGTCAAATCCATACTGCTATGATCCAGCCTGCCAAAATTGACCGGCCATACTACTCAGAAGGAACACCCTTAATGATCGAAGAAACCCTTTTCAGTCGCATCGTCAATGGCGATATTCCTGCCGACATCGTCTACCAAGACGAGTTGGTTACCGCTTTTCGTGACATCAATCCGCGGACACCCACCCATATACTGTTGGTACCCAACAAGGTTATTCCAACGGTAAACGATGTCAGCGCTGACGATGAGTCCACGATGGGGCGACTCATCGTAGTGGCGCAGAAACTCGCCCAAGATGAAGGCATTGCTGACGACGGTTATCGTCTAATCATCAACTGCGGTGATCATGGCAACCAGGAGGTGTACCACCTTCATATGCACTTGATGGGCGGACGGCCCCTCGGCCCGATGCTGACACGGAAACAGACTGACTAGTCAGCGACACCTTTACCCATTCGCTCCGCATCGCGGAGCACTACACGCCGCACCTTGCCAGTTGTTGTCATAGGCAGTTCGTCTACAAATTCGATCTCGCGAGGGTATTCGTACGCTGCGAGGTTATCGCGTACCGTATTCTGTATGTCATCACGCAAGTCATCTGAAGGGCGGTGTCCACGGGCAAGCACAATAAACGCTTTGACAATTTCTCCCCGGAGTGCATCGGGGCTACCAATCGCTGCCACCTGTGCAACCGCCGGATGCTTAAGCAAACAGTCCTCGATCTCCCCGGGACCAATGCGGTAACCCGAGCTTGAAATCACATCGTCACCACGACCAACAAACCAGAGATACCCGTCGCTATCGCGATAGCCCATATCACCTGATCGCCACCAGCCACCAACAAATTGATCCTCAGTAGCTCCCTCGCGGTTCCAATAGCCAAGAAACATGACGGGATCATCACGCCATCCGCAAAGCTCTCCAATCTCTCCATCTGCCATCGGTTTGCCAGAATCATCCAAAGGCTCGACCTGATGGCCCGGATACGGTTTGCCCATCGCGCCAGGCACAACCGGCATCATGCCAGAAGAGTTACCAACCGCGTAGTTGAACTCGGTTTGTCCCCACATTTCATTAATCTGCACATGCAATTCTTCCTGCGCCCAGTGATATAACTGGCTTCCCACCGTTTCACCCGCCGACATAATGCTTCGCAACCGAAGATTAAATCGATCCAGTGAGCCCAGTTGGCGCAGCAGCTTCAGCGCAGTCGGAGGAATGAATGCATTACGCACTCGATATTTTTCTAACAACTGACACACGCGCTCGGGGTCAAATCGACCACCGTCATAACCAAGAACCGGGCAACCATAGAACCAGGTGGGGATCAATGCGTCCATCAACCCCCCGGCCCAGGCCCAATCTGCCGGTGTCCAGAAACAATCGCCCGACTGGGGAAACAATTCATGCGATAACTCAAAGCCCGTCAGGTTGCCGAGCAACCAGCGATGGGCATTGAGGGCCCCCTTTGGGGGTCCCGTGGTACCCGAGGTATAGATCAGAATGGCAGGATCATCGGCTCGAGTCCGCAAGCGCTGCGTCTGACTCGCGGCTTGATCCACCAGATCCCAGAATCCCCCCTTGCGCCGAGCACAATCCACTACCAGGTCCAATGCCGGAAGCTCCGGGCGCAATGCTTCCACTCGATCGAGTGAATGCCCTGTGGTTACGACTACCCGCGCACCGCTATCGATCAAACGATACTTCAATGCGTCAACACCGAAAAGAACAGATAACGGCAGAGAGATCGCGCCAATCTTCCATGCCGCTAGGTGACACACTGCCGCCTCCACGCGCTGTGGCAAAATGATGCCGACGCGATCACCTGCTTGAATGCCAAGACCCACTAGCGCGTTCGCCAATCGATTCGATAATTCGATCAAGTCACCGAAAGTGTATTCAGCTGCCTGGCCTGCAGCATCTTCCCAGTAAAGTGCAATCCGATCACGATGCGCCTGATGACGGTCACAAACCGCTTCGGCGATATTGAAATACTCTGGTATTTGCCAACGAAAGGTTTCTTGCAAAACGCCGAAGTTATCACTGCCGTGCGGGATCAGCGGCGTTGGATAAGTCATACTCATCGTATGATTAGAATTGGCCAATCAGAGTTAACCCATTGCGCGTCTCACCAGCGCGTATCGCATTCCACAGTTGGTCGTCAATCGTGAGATTTTGCCAAAGCCTGATCGATATCCCACAGGATATCGTCAAGTGTTTCCAGCCCCACTGAGATGCGAACCATGTCTGGTGTCACCCCGGCACTCAACTGCTCTTCTTCGGACATCTGACGATGCGTCGTTGACGCTGGATGAATGACCAGGGACTTGGCATCACCAACATTAGCAAGATGACTAAGAAACTGTGCGCCCTCAATAAAACGAACACCCGCCGACTGCCCACCCCGAATACCGAACGCGATAACGCTGCTGGCGCCGCGAGGCAGGTATTTGCAGGCCAATTCGTAGTGCGGACTATCTGGCAGTCCAGCGTACCTAACCCAAGAGACATCCGGGTGCTCAGACAGAAACTCCGCAACAGCCAGCGCGTTGCTGCAATGCCGTTCCATCCGTAGCGGTAAAGTTTCGAGCCCCTGTAGAAACAGAAATGCGTTGAATGGACTAAGCGTTGGACCCATTGTTCTCAGGGTTTCCATTCGAGCTTTCATGGTGAAGCCAAAATCGCCAAAAGTCTCGTAAAAACGAACCCCATGGTAGCCTTTGGAAGGTTCCGTCATCGCGGGAAAGTTACCGTTGTCCCAAGGGAACTTGCCGGATTCGATAAGCCCACCGCCGATGGATGTACCGTGCCCACCAATCCACTTAGTCAGTGAATGAACAACAATGTCGGCACCGTGTTCAATGGGCCGACACAAGTAGGGAGTCGCAAACGTGCTGTCGATGACCAACGGAATCCCCGCATTGTGGGCAATATCAGCAACAGCGGTTATGTCGAGTACATTGTTCAACGGATTCCCAATGGTCTCGGCATAAAGCGCTTTCGTTTTTGGGGTGATCGCGCGTGCGAAATTCTGCGGGTCTTCAGAATCAACGAAATGGGTAGCAATACCAAAGCGGCGAAACCCGTAATCAAATTGGGAGTAAGTACCACCATACAGCGTGCTCGATGACACCAACTCATCGCCTGCCTCAAGCAAGGTCAGTAATGCCGTCATCTGCGCTGCCATGCCGGAGCCGACAACTACGCCGGCCCGTCCACCCTCAAGCGTAGCCAGCCTTTCTTCAACCATCGCATTGGTTGGATTGGTCATGCGTGAATAAACGTTACCAAAAGTCTGCAAATTAAACAGACTCGCCGCATGATCACTGTCATCAAATACGTAGGATGTCGTCTGATAAATTGGCGCAGCCCGCGCACCAGTCGTAGTGTCTGGCATCTGCCCTGAATGCAGGCACTGTGTCTCGAATCCAAATTTCCTGTCAGCCAAACAATTTTCTCCCTAAAATAAAGTACACGCGATGTGTCTGCGTTCTACTCCCCGATCAATAGATCAGCCAACGGGGTCGCCGGCTCGAAATAACACCGGTATTGACTCCGATCAAATTGAGACCACCTAAAAGACGTGCGTGCTCGATCTTGACACACCGATTCATTACTACTTCGAGACCCCCTGATTCGGCAATGCGTGCTGACTCATCGTTCACCACACCGATTTGCATCCAAAACACTCCCGCACCAATCGCCACCGCGCTCTGTGCCAACGCGGGAGTCACCTCGGGTCTCTGAAATATATCGACTATATCAATCGGGTCAGGAATATCCTCTATCCGGTCGTAGCATTTCTCGCCCAGAATCTCGTCGTAATTTGGATTGACCGGGATAATCCGATAACCGTGATCCTGCATGTACTTGGCAGCAAAGAAACTGGGTCGCCACCAGTTGGCCGACAAACCAACCACAGCAATGGTCTTATTCTCCGTCAGGATTCGACGTAAACCATCGATATCTGTCATAGGTTTCTCAATCAGCAAGCCACAGAAGGTCTGTATTTAGACAATGATAACTATCTTACCAGCCCTGCTCCGTGACGCGAGGCCATTTCGATCACCCAGTACACTCCAGCGGGAAAAAGGCACCGCCGCTGAATACGCCGAGAAACTCTTGGCCATCGATTCGATGTTGGCAAGCAAAGTCAGCCAATGCATAAAAAACGGGGCGAGTAATGCGTGCGTTCAACCCGGCTCGAACATGTAGATAGGGCAGCGGCCCGGTGGCTTGGCTTCCTCTTGCCACCCACAATTCATGTTCAGAATCTGCCGCCACAATGTCATCCACATTGGTCCGAAATATCAGAGATTGGTGAGAATCAGTACGAGTCTGTTCAACCTCAACTGCAAGAAACGGCACATCGTCAACAGTAATTCTTAGTTTTTCTGTTGGCGTCACCAGGTAATACTCAGCATCGCTATCCAGCCGTAACACCGATGCCAGTAATCGCACCAGGGCCGGGCGCTGAATGGGTGAATCCTGGTACATCCATTCACCGTCCCTGGTAATTCGCAGCGCCATCTCACCCTTAATCGGCGGTTTCCATGCCTGCACGGGTGGATAGTTGGCTGTACCAAGGCGAGCCGCCAACGATTCCGGATCAATAGAAGTTGACATAAAAAATTAGCGCCTAAGACTCGCCGACTGGCAGCGGCCGCGGCTGACCCTTTGCATCAATCGCCACATAGGTAAAGAGGCCTTCCGTTACTTTCTCTTCGCGACCATCTGCGCGACGCTTAACCCATGTCT
>DUBL01000032.1:0-281 GCA_012960345.1 Gammaproteobacteria bacterium
AGAAGTAAATGGTGGGCGCGGCTGGATTTGAACCAGCGACCCCTGCCGTGTGAAGGCAGTGCTCTCCTCATCAACGGTCTTAAAACCCTTATAGATAACAGGCTCCGGCCTAACAGGTGCCAAATTTCATAAGGCAGGGCGGAGCTCACGTCTTCATCATGTCGGTAAACTGTATTTGACGTAATGCTATGTGTGATATATAAGTTCTAGCTGGTCGTAAAATTTGTCACACTATTGGAGGAAAAGACAATGAAATATCCAAAACACTTCTCACCCCTTGC
>DUBL01000032.1:345-829 GCA_012960345.1 Gammaproteobacteria bacterium
GGCCGGTGCGCAGGAAGCAAAGTATGGCGGTACGCTAGTTGCAGCTTTTTCTGCAGATCCGGGCGGCTTCGATCCCGCGCACGGACCCAGTGGCATGTCGCATATTGCGATCGAGCAAGTTTATTCGACATTACTGCTCTTGGATGCCAACGCCCAACCCTATGGCGGACTTGCTCATAGTTGGTCACAGTCGGAAGATGGCCTAACTTGGATATTCAACCTGCGCGAGGGTGTGAAGTTCCATAATGGTGAGGCGCTGACTGCAGAAGATGTGGTGTTTTCTTTCGATCGCATTCGCGGTCCCGATTCAGGTTACGCCTATCCATCTCAGGTTGCAGACATTGCTGCAGTGACGGCGATTGATGATTTGACGGTTGAATTCAAACTTAGCCAACCGACAGGCCCATTTGAAATCTACATGGCTTTTCCTGGCTCTTCGATTGTACCGAAGGATCTCGTTGAATCAGGGTGGGACCTAAACGCA
>DUBL01000032.1:839-7026 GCA_012960345.1 Gammaproteobacteria bacterium
CCTGTCGGTTCTGGCCCGTTCAAATTCATATCCTATGAGCCTCGCTCAGCAATCAAATTCGAGCGTAATGCCGACTATTACGAGACCGGCAAACCCCATTTCGATGGCATGGTATATCGCATCGTATCCGATCCTACAGCGCTATCAAACGGGATGAAGTCCGGCGAAATCCATTTCTCCAATGAAGTGCCGCCGAAAGACTGGGAGGCGATCGTCAGTAAGGAAGGTATGGTTAACGCAGCGCTTGAAGGGTCGCGCTACTTCTGGCTGATACCTAATTGGGAAACGCCACCCCTTGACAACGTCAAGGTCCGTCAAGCGATTGCCATCGCGCTTAATCGCGCCGCTATCGTTAAGGGTGCATTCTATGGTCAGGCGACACCACTCCTCGGCGGAGTGATTCCAAAATGGAACTGGGGTTATGCTGACATTGAATTCTTCAAGCCTCAAGGCGACATCGAGGCTGCAAAGAAATTGCTCGCTGAGGCTAGTATCGAGCCGGGTACCGAGATAACACTGAATATGGTTTCATCTTGGCCGCCAATGATGTCAATGGCACCAATCATTCAGGCTAACTTGTCACAGATAGGCTTCAAGGCAACTATTGAAACCATGGAAGTGCCGCGTTATTGGGATGAGGTATGGGGGCCTAGCAATTTCGACATCACAGTGATGTACTGGTTGAGTCCGCTTGCCGATCCAGACGACTTCGTCACCAACACCTATTTCAGTACATCAGGAGTGAATGTGCATAAAAGTGTCTCAAAAGAAAAGGATGATCTCTTACTAGCAGCAAAATCAGCCGTGACGATAGAGGAGCGCAAAGATCTTTACCGTCAGCAGCAGGCGCTTTCGCTAGAAACAATGGACGTTGTTCCACTTGTCAATGCCTGGGTTTTGGCAGCACATACCGGCCGACTCAAAAACTTCACGCCGATGCGTACGGGTTTCCTCAAGACTCTGAAGGACGCTTGGCTAGAATAGGGTCTCGGACTACCAATTCCACAACATCAGGTCGGCCGGAAACGGCCGGCCTATGAGCTGAAGGCCGCCGTATGATCCGGCTGATCCTTATCCGCTTGTTGACCTTTGTCCCTACGGTGATCGTAGCGTCGATGGTACTATTTGTGGCTGTTAACGTTGTGCCCGGGTCAGCGTCGAAGGCGGCACTTGGTATTTATGCCACGCCGCAGGCAGTCAAACGGTTTGAACATCAACACGGCCTTGACCGGCCATTGGTAATCCAATATGTAGAATGGGCTGGGAAGGCCGTTCGCGGTAATTTTGGAATGTCGTTTCAAAACGCCGTGGCAGTGGGCCCAGAAGTAAAGAAGCGCCTTCCTGTCACACTGCAGCTCGCTGGGATGGCGTTCTTGGTTGCTGTCGGCCTTGCCATTTCGCTTGGCGCACTAGCCGGCTTCTATCATCAACGTTTGCCCGATGTTTGCATAACGTCTATTGCCACGTTGTTTGGTTCAGTTCCCAATTTTTGGCTTGCCACGTTGCTGATATACCTATTTTCCTTACATCTTGGTTGGTTGCCGACAGGCGGTTACGTGCCTTATTCGGAGGACTTGGTGGCAAACCTGCGGGGCATGATACTGCCAAGCATCGCTCTTGGGGTGGTTTCCTCCGGGTTACTGATCCGGATCATGCGAACGTCCCTAATCGAAGTTATGTCTGCGCATTTCATCGAAACTGCGCAGTCCAAGGGTATATCAAACTTCAATTTGGTAATTAGGCATGCGTTAAGGAATGCACTCATCCCATTTCTTACAGTATCCGCAGTTGAATTCGGATTTCTGGTGGGCGGCGTTGTCATTTTAGAAGATGTGTTTCGCATTCCCGGAATCGGCTCTCTCGTGTTGGTTGGTATCATCAATCGTGATTACCCGGTTCTGCTTGCGGCTGCGATGGTGATCACAATGATCGTACTTGTGACTAATTTGTTAGTGGATTTGTTGGCAACAATGATCGACCCTCGCCAGGTGCGAGCACGAAATTGAGGACCAGTAAGTGATGGGGCGTATAAACTGGCGCAAATACGGCTTGCTGATTTTCAGTTTGCCGGTAGTTGTTCTTCTGTTTTGTGCCTCGGCGTTTTCCAGCTTTCTGGCGCCCTATGATCCCTATTATCTGGATGTGATGTACATGTTGGAGGGGCCATCGTCGGGGCATTTATTTGGAACCGATGAGCTTGGCCGCGATGTGTTATCGCGAACCATTTATGCGTCACAGATTTCGATTGTGGTCGGGTTAATCGCGGTTGCAATCGGCATGACCGGTGGCACGGTGATCGGAATCACAGCGGCATATTTTGGCGGCTTAATAGATAACCTGTTGATGCGCCTAATGGATATTTTGTTCTCGTTTCCGGCGATCCTGCTAGCAGTTATCCTGATGGCTAGTCTCGGAACCAGCATCCTCAACGCCATGTTGGCGATCGGCATTATCTTTATTCCGGGATTTGCCCGGTTAACACGGGCCGTTACTCAGACTGTACAACGCCAACAGTATTTGGAAGCGGCTATATGTATAGGAGTTTCTGGCCCCCGTCTGATTTGGCGTGAAATCCTACCCAATGTATTCGGTCCGGTGGTAGTTGAGGCAGCGGTTGCGTTCTCCTATGCTGTTCTACTTGAATCAGCACTCAGTTTTCTGGGTCTCGGCGCTCAGCCGCCTGAACCGTCATGGGGAAACATGATAAACACCGGTCGTGGTTTCATCGAACAGGCGCCATGGATCAGCCTTGCTCCTGGTATGGCACTGTTTTTGTGCGTTTTTAGTTTCAACATCTTAGGTGATGGGTTGCGGGATTTGCTCGACCCGAAACTCAACAAATAGCCAAACCATGTCTATTATTGGTTCAACGGGTGGTGATGTATTAGAGATCAACGGTTTGTCAATAGAGCTTACCGGTCGGGGTAAAACAGTTGGTTCAATCGTGCATGATGTTTCTTTGCGCATCGGTCACCGAGAGATCGTTGGGCTGATCGGTGAATCTGGCAGCGGGAAGACAATCGCGGCTAAATCACTGATTGGACTCTTGCCGAATCGTATTCGGGTAACTGAGGGGACGGCTATGTTTCGCGGAACAGACTTATTCACATTAAGTCCAAAGGCGATCCGAAAAATCCGAGGAAAAGCTATTTCAGTAATCCCGCAGGATGCGCTACATGCATTGAATCCGGTGCACAGGATTGGCCGGCAGGTTGGTGAACCGCTTAGTATTCATACCGACAGGAGTGGCAGCGCAATCCGTGAAATCGTGCTCGAGTATCTGGCCAAGGTAAAGATTGATAACCCACGACTGAGAGCCAGACAGTATCCTCATCAGTTTAGCGGCGGTATGCAACAACGCGCGTTGACAGCAATGGCTGTATCAACAGAACCTTCGCTGATTATTGCGGATGAACCGACAACGGCGCTGGATGTGACCATTCAGGCGCAGATTATTGCGCTACTCAAGGATCTTCGTGATGGAACCGAGGCAAGTTTTTTATTTATCTCCCATGATCTTGGACTCGTGTCAACCCTGTGTGATCGAATTTATGTGATGTATGCCGGTGAGATTGTGGAGAGCGCTCAGGGTGCTGACATTTTCTCTAAACCTCGCCATCCATACACCCGGGCGCTAATAGGATCCGTCCCGCGACTGCACGAAAATCCTGATACGCTACAAATAATTGCCGGTCAGATCGCTTCACCTTTCGAACATGATAGTGGGTGCCGTTTCCGCGCTCGTTGCTCCTTTGCCGAGGACCGTTGTGCCAATCCACAGCCAATGAGGAGTCACGGTGGTATACACGTTAGTCGTTGCTGGATTGAGGACTAAGATGCTTTTAAGTGCCCAAATGGTTTCCAAGACATTCAAACAAGATGGTTTGCTTGGACGGAGCGATTCTGTAAAGGCTCTCGATAGGGTGTCATTTGACCTAGCGCGCGGACAGTCACTCGGTGTTGTTGGCGAATCAGGGTCCGGAAAATCGACGCTGTTGCGGACTATTTTGAAGCTTACGCCACACGATAGTGGCACACTCACATTTGATGGGATGGACATCGCTGAAATTCGATCTGCCGATATTCGATCTTATCGTCGTCGAGTTCAGCCGGTATTTCAGGACCCGTATTCGACATTTAATCCACGTTTCTCCATTGGCTCATCGATCGCACTAGCGCTAGAAGTAAACGACATCGTGCCCCGATCGCAGGCTTTTGGCGCGGCCTCCGAATTATTGATTGATGTTGGTTTAAGCCCTAATCTTGCAAACAGTTTGCCGCACCAACTGTCGGGTGGGCAACGTCAGCGTGCCTCCATCGCTAGGGCCCTTGCGGTGGGTCCGGAATTGCTGCTTTTAGACGAGCCCACGTCGGCACTCGACATGTCAATTCAGGCGCAGGTACTCAACTTGTTTAAGACACTCCAGGAGAAACATAATTTTACGATTGTTTTCGTTACCCACGACCTGGCATTGGTTAGTTTTATGTGTGACCGCATCATCGTCATGAAATCGGGCGCTATCGTGGAAGAAGGCGAGACAAAGAAAGTGATCGCTGATCCGCAAGCCGACTACACTCGCATGCTGATCGCTGCAGTTCCAGAAATTTCAGATACGACTACCCCCTGAGGCTGTGCATTCTATTAACTAATTTTTGAGGAGACTGGTTCAATGTATCTCAACACGTTTTCTATTTCCGCTCGATGTACCGTGACGAATATGCTGGGTGTGGCAGTATCCACCGCGGTGCCCGGTGTAGGTGGAATTTGCCCGTTCGTGCAACCGGGTGTGGGTGCCGTATCCACCCAGGCCTGGGTCAACCCCTATCTGGGTGTCGACGCGATGAAACTTTTGTCCGAGGGTAAATCGGCCGAGGAGACGCTAAAAACTTTGGTAGATTGCGATCCTGGGCGAGCTGTTCGCCAGCTCGGAATAGTTGACAGCGCCGGGCAATCTGCTGCGTGGACTGGTGATCAGTGCGTCGAGTGGGCAGGTCACAGAACGGCGCCGGATGTTTCGATACAAGGCAATATGCTAGTTGGATCTGAAACCGTAGTCGCAATGTTCGATGCGTTTTCAGCAACGGCCGGCGACCCGCTGCACGAGCGCCTGGTCAAGGTCCTCGAAGCGGGTCAGGCTGCTGGAGGTGACAAACGCGGCAAGCAATCAGCGGCATTGGTGGTTTTCGACAAGGA
The DNA here is from genome assembly GCA_012960345.1 of Gammaproteobacteria bacterium. Taxonomy (GTDB): domain Bacteria; phylum Pseudomonadota; class Gammaproteobacteria; order Arenicellales; family UBA868; genus UBA11791. The sequence goes on from DUBL01000032.1 coordinate 6,034, forward strand.
AAGTTATCCCTATATAGACCTAAGGGTTGATGAACATTTTGATCCCGTCGTTGAACTACGTCGGGTGTATGAGGTCGCTAAACAGCAATATCTACCGTTCGTTGAGGGAATGCCGACGCGAGAAAATCCCCTAGGTGCTCTTGGTGAAGATGTCACAGAAATGTTGTTGCGATCTCCGGCCGATCGCCCGGGCGGCTCGTTGTCCCTGGTTCCTCATATCGTAATGGGGATACCGTTTGGTAACAAAAGCAAAATTCGCCCACTTGAGGAAGGCCTCATCCTCATTGCCATGCAGGTCGAAGGTTCCTGCAATAGGTACATCCGGACCCAGCATCTCTCGAAACCGTCTGGCAATCTCAGCTTCTGGACGCGGTATGTTGCGCACCGCCAGAGCCCCGTGCAAAGCCAGGTAGACACCATCAATGGGCAGGTTTTCCTGAAGTTCCTTAATCATCCGGTCGGTAAATGAGTTGAACGAATCCTCAGTGCTCCAACTCCGGGAACTGCCGCCATAGAGTTGGTCGGGTGAGGTGAGTGGGATCAGTTTCATATCGCCGTAATCCGCTGCCTGCTGTTTAAACCCTCGCAACCCGGGCCCACTTTGAAGCAAAGCTTCACCGGACAGCAACGGCCCCAGTATTGTCCAGTCCTCAGCGGTGGTGTCACCTCCAGGGCAAAATGTACAGGTCTCCTGCTGGAAGCGGATAACCGCAATCCGATATTGCTTGTCGGATTCCACTGGTGTGCATCCAGAAGTTGCTAGGGTCAAGGTAAGGGCCAAGATAAGAATCCTGATCATGAAATCTCTCCGGAAAGAAAAAAACAGCATATCAGAAGAATCGCCAGTATTACTTCAATATTCGCTATTAACGTTTACACCCCCCAGGGTCACAACCCAGATGCTGGTCAACTCGGCTATCTATTCAAACCTCTCTCGCCGCCATTAATCCTTCATAGATAGCCTCTTCGGCAGTTCGCGGACTCAGGCAATCG
>DUBL01000033.1 GCA_012960345.1 Gammaproteobacteria bacterium
GGGCTCGTTGCTTTGAGGCCGATTAGCCGTCGAACATCGAATCCACACTGGCCAAAATACTGAGACACACGCTCATCAGCAATGGGCCAGTAAGGCGTTAGCACAGCGATGCGTTGGGCCTTGACGGCCTCGATGGCGAGTCGGGCAGCGTCCGAGCCGAGGGTGACAGGCACTCCGGCGTGTTGACTCAGTCGCTCTTTAATCGCTGCAGCGCCGTCTGCCCCGTTCCAAAACGACTCAGCCGAGATGCCAATGATGATGTGGTCTGGTGCAGCGGGAACTAATCCATCGATCGCACCATCGAGATTTGCGTTTATCTCCTCGACCAGACGAAGGAAGTCGGCGTCACTGTTGAGTGCCATATTACTGAGTGGAAAGCGGCTGGTATGGTTGGTGATACCCGCAGGTGCCATTTGGTGAAACTCGGGTTCTACAATGGTATTGGTGGCAGGAACCACGACACCGATCTTGCGCCGCCAACCAAGAAGATCCGCGTGTAAGGCTTGTGACATTCGATGTGATCCAGTTGGTTTCTTGGAAAAAGTTGAGTAGAGGACGGATTCACCGTATGGTGATCGCATCCCGTTAGATATTCAATCACACCATGTCCGCGAGGTTAGTCTGAATGGCGACGAATGATGCCTGGCTTTCGGGAACGATAGAGGCAACGCTGGACCCGGAACGGCCTATCTGTGATGCCCACCATCATTTGTGGAATTTCCGTACGGGCAGTGTTGAAGAATGTTATCTGCTCGATGACTTTCTTCGTGACACATCCTCTGGTCACAACATTGTTTCCACTGTGTTTATCGAGTGCGGGGCGATGTTTAAGGCGAACGGGCCTACCTCAATGCGACCGATTGGTGAGACCGAATTTGCAAACGGGATGGCTGCAATGAGTGCTTCGGGTCACTACGGTAACACCCGTGTGGCAGCTGCGATCGTTGGTACGGTGGATCTGACGCTAGGTGATGCCGTACCCGTTGTATTGGAAGCGCAAATGGCGGCGGGTGGGGGTCGGTTTCGCGGTATTCGGCATGGCGCCACATGGCATCAAGATTTGAGAATACCGAATCACCGGACCGATCCGCCCCCGGGACTTTTGATGGATCAAGCATTTCGGTCGGGATTCGGCCACCTTGCGACATTCGGTTTAACTTTCGAGGCGTGGTGTTACCACACGCAACTACATGAAGTCATCCATCTCGCTCGCCAGTTTCCGGAGACTCTCATCGTGTTGGACCATTTGGGTGGCCCGTTGGGCGTTGGTCCATACAGCGATCAGGCCGCAGCGGTTTTCCTTGAGTGGAATCGGGCGATGACTGAACTCGCCGCTTGCGATAATGTGGTCGCCAAGCTGGGGGGGCTTGCGATGGAGGTGAATGGTTTTAATTGGCATCGGTTACCGGCACCACCAACCAGTGACGATCTTCTCAAAGGCTGCGCCCATTATTATGAACGGACCATTGAGCTTTTCGGCGTGGATCGGTGTTTGTTCGAGTCAAATTTCCCCGTGGATAAAGTCAGCTGTAGTTACAACACGGTATGGAATGCCTTCAAGAAACTGACAAAGCATTACTCTGCCAGTGAAAAAGCCAAGTTATTCCACGACAATGCGCAGCGCATCTATCGCATTGCGTAAGTAGGTTTCGTTGAACAGTTAATTTTTGACAAATAACGGGCACTCATGAAACTAGTCATTTATCCGGCCGTCGATGAGACGCGCCTGGCTGCAATAACAACAGCTGCTGGCGGTATGACGATCGTCAATGCACCGGATGAACCGAGTGCGGTATCGGCACTGGTTGACGCCGAAGCGTTTTTTGGAAAACTCACTCCGCCGATGTTGGTTACGGCGCAGCACCTCGAATGGGTGCAATGTCCAACAGCAAGCCTTGAGCACTTCGTGTTTCCGGAGCTGATTGAGCATCCTTGCGTGTTAACGAATATGCGTGGCCTTTACTCTGATGTGATTGCCGATCATGTGTTCGGCTATATCCTTTGTTTTGCACGCAATTTGCATCTCTATCTTCGCCAGCAGATGCGATGTCTGTACGAGCCGATCGGCGGCGAAGCCGCGCGAACAGCGTTCGCTACAGGTCCAGGCCACATCAGTGCAATCGACCGTGCACACCTGGATATTGCTGACTGCACATTGGGTGTTGTGGGGTTAGGCAGTATTGGCCGAGAAATTGCTCGCCGGGCCTGCGCATTTGACATGCGGGTGATCGCGGTCGACCCGGTTAAAATGGAGCGCCCCCCGGACGTCAGCGAACTGTGGCCTCTTGAGGAACTCCCCCGACTGCTGAATGAAAGCGATTTTGTGGTCATCGCAGCACCGCACACCCCTAAAACAGAACACATGTTTGGTGCGCCACAGTTTGTGCAGATGAAAGCGTCGGCTTATCTGATTAATATCGGCCGCGGAGTCATCGTTGATCTTTCTGCATTAGTCAGTGCGCTTAAGGCAAAACATATTGCGGGTGCGGCACTTGATGTATTTGAGAATGAACCGCTTCCATCCAAGCATCCACTATGGCAGTTTGATAACGTACTGATTACGCCGCACGTTGCGGCGGCGTCAGTTCATATCGCCGAACGCCACCTTGCGACGGTACTCGAGAACGTGCGCCGCTTTGCCGCCGGTGAAGAATTAATCAATAAAGTAGAAAAAGCACGTTGGTTCTAGCGTGCCGTTGTCATACGGATGTGTGTCATGTGAGGTCAGGCATCCTCAAGGACTTTTAGAGTCACCTTCTCCACGATATCTTTGACCGATTCTCGGTACATCAACATATGGGGGGCAGTGCTGTGTGCTTTTAGCGCAGATAAGTCTTCCCAGGTTTCGATCATGGTGATAATTAAATCGTCAGTTTCCTGTGCTGGCATACCCGTATCAATATCAACGGCCGGTGTGTACTGAATGCAGCCAGCTTCCGCCCGTACGGCAGCCAGATTGCCATGAATGGCAGCCAGGGCTTGCGCCTGTTTCCCTTGTTTGACATGAATGGAAGCTAAAACATGGATCATGATGGTGTTCTCCGTGGTCTTTAACAATGACTAGTGTACTGATTGGTAGTGATGCACCGTCCAATGCCACTGCATTCTAACAATCAGGCCGAACTGGGTTGCCCGAATCAGGTGCCAATGTAGGGTCGAGAGGCGGGCACCAGATGATGTTCGGGAGACAATCGGCAGGTGAGGCGTTTTAGCCATCGAGGAGTGGTTTCATGAAAGCGATCTCTCCGATGAAGGACTTGTCCGTTATCCCACATGACGACGTCTCCAACTTGCCAGTGATGGGGATAAACAAAACAGGGTTGGGTGGCATGGGTGCTTAGGTGCGCAAGCAGCGCAGCCCCTTCTTCGGTTGAAGCCCCGCTGATTCCGACCATGGTGGTCGGATCGATGTAAAGAGACTTCCGGTGGGTTTGGGGATTAACGCAAACGAGCGGATGCAGTACCGGCGGGGTTTTTTCCCGCAGCGCAGGCGATAGAGGGGCTTCATCATCGTAGGTGCTTTGCCGTTTGGTGTAATCGTAGATCGCTTCGAGATGGGCAATCTGCGACCGGGTTTCTTCGCTCAGTGCATCATAGGCTTGCTGCAGGTTGGCCCAATAGGTTGTGCCCCCTTCATTGGGCATTTCTACCATGTAGAGCAGAGCGCCGGTGGCCGGGGCAGTCATATACGACTGGTCTGAATGCCAGTCAAGTTCTCCGGAGCCCAGCCCCCCGATCGATCGTCCTGATGCGTCTTTCATATTGGAGATATGAATGACCTCATCTTGATTTAGTGATTGCCAATCGGTGCGGACAATAATTTCAGATTCCCCGAAGTGTGAAAAAAAACGTACCAATTCAGTTTCTGACAAAGACTGGCGACGAAATACTAGGACGCCGTGCCGGCGCCAAGCCGTGCGAAGTCCGTTTAACGTTGTCTCATCCAGACCCTTCCACAGGCTCAAGTCAAGGACCTCATGAGCAAAGGTGTCTTGAAGGGGAGTCAATCGCATCAGTGTTGTCGAAAGGTGGGGGAATCAGTCCCGCGTTTCGCGTTCCCACAGGCGGTGAACCAGTACGCCCACCCGCTGCTCAATGCTTTCCATCGCGTCAAGAATCAGATCTTCACGATAACGACGGCCGATTAACTGGACGCCGGCGGGCAGGTCATCGACAAGTCCGATGGGTACGACTCCCGCGGGCAGGCTGAGATAGTTGACCCCCGTGCTGTAGATCGCAGAGCGAAAAAGATCCGCGCAGGCATCGAAGCCTCTCGCATCATAATCCCAGGGATAGGTGGGTCGCATCAGGAATGGACTGAGCACCAAGGGGTATTGATCGAGAAACAAGTTCCATTCGCGGGTCATCGTTGTGCGTTCGGCAATGCCAGTACGGTAACTTTCGGCATCAATCACATCACCAATGTTGGCATAGTGCGCAAAGATGTCCTGGATGGTCTGACTGCCGTGTTCTTTAGCCACGGGTAAGAGCAGGGTCTGGAGTTCGTGACCCAGTACGCTGAACCAACTCTGAGCGGCCGACAGGATCGAGGGTGTCTTGACCTCGACGACGTGATAACCGGCATCACTGAGATACCCGGCAGCGCGGTCAATGCCGGCCAGAATATCCGCATGGATGGGATAACCGTGGGACTCTTGGGTAACGGCAACGGTGATCGGGTTCTCGATCGGGCGGCCATCAAAGGGAACGGGTACCCACCAGGGATCGCGGGCATCGCCCTCGGTCATGACGCGGGTGGCCAGTCGCACATCGCGAACTTCCCGGCAGATAGCGCCTTGCACCGACATCAATTGGCTCATCAGCCCGCGCTCTGCAAGGGCCGAGGGGTTAAAGGCGGGAATTCGTCCGAGTGTTGGCTTTACAGTAGCCAGTCCACAGGTAAAAGCCGGAAACCGGAGCGATCCGCCGATGTCATTGCCATGGTGAATGGGTCCAAAGCCGGCGGCTGCTGCAGCGCTCGCTCCACCGGAGGAGCCGCCGGGGCTCGCGGCCTCATCCCACGGATTGCGGGTTCTACCGTGTAGTGGATTGTCTGTCGTGGCGCGCATCGACAACTCTGGCGTGTTGGTGCGGCCAATCACGATAGCGCCCGCTCGGCGAAGATTACGGACCACCGGAGAGTCATCTGGTGCGATGAGATCTTTGAATACGGGTAGTCCATTGGGAGTCGGTGTGCCCGAGACATCGACGTTGGTCTTGATCGTGACGGGGACGCCGTGCAGTGGGCCCATTGCCCCACCGCTAGCGGTGGCGGCGTCAGCCGCTTCCGCATCGATCAGCGCCTGCTCGGTGTAGTCACTGACGATGGCATTGAGCTGGTTGTTAAGAGCACCGATACGATCGGTGACCGATTCCATAATCTCTACCGCAAGAAATCGTCGCGCCCGCAGGCCCTCACTCATTTCACAGGCACTGAGTTGCCACAAAGGGCGAGTCATTTCGATTGAGTTCCTTGACGCCCGGCAGCCCATGCTTCAATTTCAACCACGATGTCGGGTGTGGCCAAGCCGTCAATAATGACCATCGTGTTGGTATAGAGCGCACTTCCCATGACTTTCTTGCGCGCGGCTCGAAAGTCATCAATAAAACGAGAATCCGTGAGATAAACGGTGGTCTTCACAAGATCTCGCTTGCTCATACCGTGATCCCGCAGGCACGCTAGGATATTGCGTAAGGCTTGTTCTGACTGTTTGCGTGCGTTGGTTGCCAATTTTCCTTTGTGATCAATGCCGAGCTGGCCTGAGATAACCAGCCACCGCGCGTTGTCCGGTACTTCGACAACGTGGGCGTATTGCCCAAGAGGTGGATGGACAGTTGAGGGATTGGATGTGATGTTCATTATTTTTCTCCAGGATGAGTGACGTATTGGATCAGGCAACTTTACGCCCTTATGGTTTGTGGTTGCTTTGCTCGCCGAAGCAGTGCCTGTGCAATGACGAGATTGAAGATATTGAAAGCGATGGCGTTGATAAAAGAAGCGGTGTAGGAGCCGGTCAGATCATATAAGACCCCGGCTATCCAGCCACCGAGCGCCATACCGGCAATGGTAAAAAATAGTGCTAGACCAATTCGCCGGCCGGCTTCAGCGAACGGAAAGAAGGTGCGTAAGATGATGGCATAAGAAGGTACGATTCCTCCTTGGGATAGGCCAAAAGCGATCGATACGCCATACAACCAGGCCAGGCTATCTGAGCCGAGGAAGGCAACCAGTACCACCGTTTGTAATCCTGATCCGATAAGCAATGTCTTCAGGCCACCAATGCGGTCGGATAACCAACCGGACCCAACACGGCTGATGACGCCAAAGCCAAGCATCAGGCCCAGCATCTCTGCACCACGGGCGGCCGGATGACCCAGGTCTAACACATAAGGAACGATATGCACCTGCGGCATGGCCATGGCAATGCAGCAACCCACTCCAGCGGCACAGATGAGGCACTGCAGGTTCAGCGGTGTCATGGAAAGTGGGCGATGGCCATCTGCCGGATGCGTTGTTGCATCTTGAATTTTTTCCGTGGGTGGTCGTCGTGTCAGCAGCAACGACAGCGGTAACATCGTGCACAGCGTGAACCACGAGAGATCGCTAAAGGTTGCTCGCCATCCCTGTTGATCGAAGTAATACTGCAATATGGGTGGCCACACGGCACCGGCTAAATAGTTGCCACTGATGACGATACCCACAGCCAGTCCTCGTCGCGCGGTGAACCACAGTGAGGTATCGGCGACCAGCGGCCCGAAACTAAACGCAGCGCCTAGAAATCCGCACAACACTGCTAGCACGACGCATAGGTGAAGGATGGACGTGGCCTGAACGCACAGGAGAAAACCGGCGGGCAAGGCGAGGCTGCCAAGCAGAGCAGGAACCAGGCGATCCCCAGGCAGAAGGCCGGGCGAGCGCGTCCGCCGCGCCGCAGAGCCAAGGCCGCGAGCCCCGTTGCTGGCAGGAGTGGAAGCAGG
>DUBL01000034.1 GCA_012960345.1 Gammaproteobacteria bacterium
ACTTCGAGTGAAAAAGGCTGAATATCGGTCAGAAAATCAAGATTAGTGGCGCACGTTTATACTCAAAACCGGTTCCGCTGGTGTCAGCTAATTGCGATCGCCAACTCTGATCTAAGGACGGACCAGGAAACTTTCTCCTATTTTGTAAAAAGTACGCCTACGCCGAATACCACCAGAATAATGCCCGCGATCTGGCGTCAGCCAAACGGTTCATGCAAAAATGCCACTGATGCGATAAATGCAATCACTACGGTTCAACAAACGATAATCGGAATCGCCGTGCTAGCCGGAATCGTCTGTCGTAACCCAGTTCCCGAGAATAGATAAAAGTAGCCGATCTCTGCACGCCGATACAGACGCCCGAGAGCACCGCCCACTTCAAGGACGCAGGTGGAAGCGCGAAGCTCTGTCCTCCTCGCATTAGAAGATAAGCGGCAAAAACCAGCGACACAACCAACGCTGTGGTCTGCAAACTGATTGTTGCCAGAATCGTCGTAGTGACGGCGCCAGCCGCATGCTCTCCCGATACCTTAACAAACAGGTTGTACCCTGCGTACAGCAGAGTGATCAACAGCAAGAGCATCCATGCGTTCATGCAAATCCTTTCTAAACGATCCTTCCACAAGTTTAACGATTTTTCGTCGTCGCCCACCAAAACCGGAAAGGATGACTACTGCTGGATTGATATACCGGTCGGCTATCTGTTTAGCACTCAAAGCGTCACTAATCAGAGATATGTTGGAAGTCAAAGACATTGACTATGAGACAGCATCATCCAAGAAACACTTAAAGACAGTAGGCAGCTTCGACAAAGCAAAGAAGTTCACTGTGTTGGTGGAGTGCATGCAGTGAAATGAGTCCATACATGTCTAACTTAGACATTCGATCCTAAACTGTTCCAATCAAGAAACTGACCCGCAACATCTGTCTCACCCTTTTTGATCACTGGGCACAGCTCGGCAATAGGGGCTGGTCCTGGGATGACGTGCTGCCTATTTTCAAACGCTCTGAGGATTACCAGCACGGTGCCGACTCGTTTCATGGGGCCGGGGGGGAGCTTCGTGTTGAAGAGCGCCGAGTCAACTGGGAGATCCTCGACGCCTGGCGAGACGCCGCCGAGGCCTGCGGTATTCCGAAGATCGATGAATTTAATCGGGGAGACAATTTCGGCAATGCCTATTTTCAGATGAATCAACGGCGTGGGAAACGCTGGAGCGCCAGCAAGGGTTTTCTCCGACCCGTGCTGTCGCGTCCCAACCTCACGGTCATCACCAATGCCCACAGCCGTCGAATACTGGTGGAAACAGGTGATGACAAAAAACGGGCGACAGGCATTGAAGTCGACATCGCAAACAGCGGAACCCAAACCATTCGCGCCCGACGCGAAGTCATTCTCTCTGCCGGCGCCATTGGCTCACCGCAGCTACTACAACTCTCGGGCATCGGTCCACCCGAACTGTTAAACAAACTTGGTGTTCCCATCGTGCCCGAAGCTGCCGGTGTGGGAAAAAACCTTCACGACCACCTGCAGGTGCGCATGGTGTACCAGGTTGAGAACACCATTACACTCAATCAACGTGCGAACTCGCTCCTCGGTAAAGCAGCGATGGGACTTGAATACCTGTTCATGAAAACAGGGCCACTGACCATGCCCCCCTCGCAGCTCGGCGCTTTTGCAAAGAGTGACGCGGACCAGCTCTCAGCGAACATTGAATGGCACGTGCAACCGCTGTCGCTGGATAAATTCGGTGATCCTTTACACTCGTTTAACGCGATTACTCCATCGGTCTGTAATCTGCGTCCAACCAGCCGTGGGCACCTTCACATCAAAACACCGGACCCATATGATTACCCCGCGATCCAATTGAACTACCTTTCAACCGAGGAAGACCGCGAGGTGGCACTCGCCGGGATGCGCTATACCCGACGCATCATGAACGCGTCACCGCTCAGAAAATACAACCCGACTGAGTGGAACCCGGGCCCATCTGTGGAATCCGATGATGAACTTCTGGGCGCAGCGGGCGATCTTGCCACGACCATCTTTCACCCGGTGGGTTCGTGCAAAATGGGTCGTGACACGATGGCTGTAGTCGACGATCGACTCGCCGTCCACGGTATCGACAGCCTACGTGTGATCGACGCATCCGTGATGCCCCACATCACCTCCGGTAACACGAACGCTCCCACCGTCATGATCGCTGAGAAAGGCGCCCAGTTCATCCTAGAGGATGCCAGCCGATAACCCCCTGCACCGGAACGATGGCCAACCCATGAATCGCTACCGCCTTAAGGAATGCGATACCGCAGACGCGGCACACAACTCAGCGTTAGCCTTTTCTCACCGGAGATGACAGCCGCGCTAACCGGTTATCGACCGGACCCTTGCTTTCATCTTCTCGGGGACAATTTCTTTGATCCGGTGGCAGCTGCCCAATTTCCAGCGCTCCGGTGTCGATTCCGAAACGAGCGTTGGGCCAGTCGCGTTGGCCTTAACACACTAAGCCCTGAGAACTGGGAAGCACACTTCGGTTGTTTCATGCCACTGCCGAATAACCTCGAGCAACCGCTTGCGATGCGCTATCACGGACACCAGTTCGATCACTACAACCCGGATCTTGGCGATGGCCGTGGATTTCTCTTCGCACAGCTTCGCGACGATCAAAATCGCCTGCTCGATCTTGGCACCAAGGGCTCCGGGCAAACACCTTGGTCGAGAAGCGGTGATGGACGTCTCACGTTAAAAGGTGGCGTACGGGAAATCCTCGCCACAGAAATGCTCGAAGCGCTCGGTGTCAACACATCAAAAAGCTTTTCCCTGTTTGAGACCGGTGAAGCACTCGAGCGCCACGATGAACCCTCACCCACGCGCGCGTCTGTCCTCGTGAGATTGAGTCACTCTCATATTCGCGTGGGCACTTTTCAGCGCCATGCCTATGACAAGAACGAGACTGTACTCAGCGCCCTGCTCGAACACTGCATTGCACTCTACTATCCAGAGCTCGCCCATCACGCTTCACCCGCGCTCGCCTTCCTTGAAGCCTTCAGCGAACGGGCCGCACATCTGTGCGGCCAGTGGCTGGGCGCAGGCTTTGTCCATGGCGTACTCAACAGTGACAACCAGAACATTACGGGCGAGAGTTTTGACTATGGCCCCTGGCGGTTCCTACCCATGATGGACGGCGGCTTCACGGCCGCTTATTTCGATCACCAGGGCCTTTATGCTTATGGCCGCCAACCCAATGCGGTCGCACACAACGTTCATCGTCTTGGCGAATGCCTGCAACTCATCGACCCCACCTTGGAGATGAAATCACTCTTCGACACGTTTGCTCACACCGTGAATCAAACGCATGTTAATCACCTTTTGTGGCGATTGGGCCTCGAAAAAACGCAGCCTGAAAAAGACGCTGCCCTGGCACAGTCCATGATCGAGTTCCTGGCCAAAGGCAGCGTCCACTACGCAACCTTCTTTCACGATCTTTTCGGTGGCGGCGATGCGCCTGAACGCGCGCGCCAAGGCCCCCGGGCTTCGGCCTATAGCGACGCGAGCTTTGATTCGCTGGCCGAACTGATACGCAAGCGAGCGCCGCGCGAATGTCTTGGTAGGCAAAGCCGTATCCTGCAAGACGACTCGCCGTGTGACCTCTTGGTCGAGGAGGTCGAGTCCATCTGGGATGCCATTGCAACAGAAGATGATTGGCAGCCGTTTGAGAAAAAGATCGCCGATATCCGTGCGCTCGGCCAAGCACTAGCCTAGCTTTCAGCCAGCATCAGTGATGTACCGCTAATCCCGGCATCAGGCCGACTCACCTTGTTGATCACGCCACTTGATCGCTGCCTTGAGCCCTTGTTCTTTAGCGATGCGAAGGAACGCCCGCTTGGTGGGCATCCCTTCGCCTTCAATGCGAATATCTGCTTCGAGATTCCATTGCAGTGCTTGTTCGAGCCCCATGATGGCATACGCTTCGTTGATTGCACGCTTGGTCTCACGCATTAACGGTCGATCGATCCTCGCGAGCCGGTGCGCCACCAAACAAGCTTCGACAAGGTGTTCGCCAACCGGCACCACTCGGTTAATTAATCCCATGTCGTGCGCGGCGTGTGCATCAAGGTTGTCCATGCCAAGCAGGATGATTTCCTTGGCGCGCTTCGGGCCCACCAACCAGGGCAACAACATAACCACAATCCCTGCTCCAAAACGAAGCTCCGGTTCCCCGAAGAACGCATCTTCACTGGCGACCGTCATGTCACACGCCATCGTCAGCTCAAACGCCCCCGCCAACGCAGGGCCGTGAACGGCCGCTACGGTGGGTTTATCCAGATACCAGAACTGCATGCACGCCTTAAAGTCCTTTTCCAACACAGGGCGCCACGCCTCCCTACCCGATGGCCGCGCACCCGCCTGGGCCTTGAGGTCAAAACCGCTTGAAAAACCGCGGCCGGCTCCTGTGACCACCACGGCTCGGATCGCATCATCTTCTTCCGCTTGTGTGACCGCCTGCATTAGTGCATCGAGCATCGCCGCATCCATTGCGTTCAAGCGCTCAGGACGATTGAGCGTAATCACCGCAACCGGGCCGTCTGCTTCATATAGTATTGAATCTGTCATTGTCGGTTCTCAGTAGTTGTCCGCCGGTACTGGATTTTTAATCCCAGACTCATCTTCGCTTAACCACCGCTCACCACTCCAACTGATGGCCCAGGCACCCACGGGGGCCGTCAACAAGATACTTAAAACCGCCACCGCCAGGATGACCTCACCAGGGCCTGTCGGGCGACCAGCCAACCCGAGCGCAACCAAGGCACCGCCGCCGATCGCCGCCTGCACTGTCGCCTTGGGCCAGGCGGCGATCACAACAAACCACCGCTCTTGGCGATTGAAGGCACTGCGCAGCAAACAGAGCCAGGTTCCAACACTGCGAGCCACCAGACCGAGCACGATGAGTAAGGCGCCCGCGAGGCCCGATGCCATTGCCACCTGTGGATCCACCTGTGCGCCCACCAGAACAAAAAGCAGTATCTCAGCGAAGATCCACAGTTTGGCAAGCTGTAACGATATCGCACCAGCCATCGTTTTATCCTGCTCACGCAGTACCATCCCTATCGCCATGACTGCCAGCAACGCAGGAAACGGCAACCACGGCACCAACTCTTTGATCTGAAACAGTAATACAGACACCGACAACACCACCAGGACCTGCCGGGTAGTGCGCGCACCAAATTGACGAAACAACACAAACAATCCAAACCCAACCACCACACCGACCACCATGCCCAGCGCGATGGAAATGGGAATGCCCCCGAGCTGCCACACAAGCGATAGCTCGCGACCGGTCAAGAGACCCACCAGTACGCCATAGATCACGATCACAAAAACATCGTCAATGGCCGAGGCCGCAAGCACCATCTGCGGAATACCCTTACCGGTCCCTTTTTTTCGATCAATAAAGCCCAGCATCAAGTGGACAATCACCGCTGGTGAGACCGCGGCTAACACGGCTCCCAAGACAGCAGACTCCAGCCAGGTAAGACCCAGCAATGGCGGACCGAGTAACGTGATGGCCAGGCCCTCGATGATGGCCGGCACAATGGCGAGAAGCAGCACCCGACCCCCCACTTGGCGCAAGGACTCCCGGCTCACTTCGAGACCCGCGCGCAGCAAGATAATGATCAGCGCACCGAGCCGCAGTTCCTCCGACAATGCGATGAGCGATGGACTGATCCAGCCCAAAAGAAAAGGTCCGCCGATCACACCCACGATCAACAAGCCGACCAATCCGGGAACCGCCACTCGACGGAACGCCCAGTCGATAAGCACTCCGACGATCAATAAAATAGCGATCGCAGCAATCATGGGATTTCAACGCTCAGATACAGCCGCCGGCGAATAGTCATCAAGCCCCAGATTAGCGCGCAGCGTAGTGCCCCGGTAATCGCGCTGATGCAGTCCACGGCGCTGCAATTCAGGCACTACTAGACGCACGAACGCATCATAGGCACCCGGTACGTGGGTCGCCGCCAGCACAAACCCATCACAAGCCCCTGTGGTGAACCACTCTTCCATGCCATCGGCCACCTGCTGCGGTGAACCGACAAAATGAACTGCCTCCTTAATTGTGCCGCGCTGGCTGAACTGAACAAAATCGTTGACGCTCGGGTTCGGATTGCCACTCAAACGGACCACTCGATCACGAATCGCCTGCAACCCACTGATCGATGCCATTTCGTCATCACTAAAAGGCGCATCGAGCGCCTTGGAGGCAAAATCAAAGTTGAGCGCCTCCGACAACAAGGCCAAGGTGTCGATCGGCTTGGCGAGCGCATCAATAGCGGCAAATTGATCCTCTGCCGCCGACTGACTCTCGGCCACCGTCACATAGACCAGCGGTGCAACGCGAAATGCACCCGGCGCGCGCCCGAGTGGATCCGACTCCTCCTGGAGTGCCGCATACGCTTTTCGGCCAAATTCCAGTGTCGGGAAAATCGCGAAAATGACTTCCCCCCAACGTACCGCAAACTGCCGACCGCGACCGCTTTGCCCAGCCTGAATAATAACGGGATGACCCTGCGGCGAAGGTGGCACCGTGAAGGGTCCCCTGGAGTCAAACCATTGCCCGTGATGATCCAGACGGCGCACTTTATCTGGATCAGCAAAAACGCCTTCGACCTTGTCAATCCGGATGGCATCGCTAGCCCAGGTATTCCAGTGGCCAATCACCACTTCCAGAAATTCGTCTGCGCGATCGTAGCGGAGGTCGTGCGCGGGCAATTCCCGTGCGCCAAAATTGGCCGCTTCGGAATCATTCAGCGAGGTCACCACGTTCCATCCAGCGCGCCCCCCTGACATGTGGTCCAGCGTTGAAAACGTTCGTGCGACATGAAAAGGTTCGTAATAAGTCGTCGAACAAGTGCTCGCAAGACCCAGGTGAGAGGTCACCATTGCCATGGCGGTCAGAAGCGGAATC
>DUBL01000035.1:0-38816 GCA_012960345.1 Gammaproteobacteria bacterium
TGATGCAGATTGCTGGCACCGTGTTTTTGATTCGGCTTTTCCGTCTTCGAAATTTCGCCATTGGCTCTACCTTCGTGCGCACAGAAGCGATTATCGCTGCCGTGCTGGGAAGCGTAGTGTTCTCCGAATCCATCGGTCTGTGGGGCTGGCTGGCAATTGTCATATCGGTCACCGGTGTAGTGCTAATCAGTGTGGTTCGATCAACAGTTCGGCGTACATCGCTGTTAGGCTCGATATTCAATGCCTCGGCTGGCGTGGGTCTCCTGGCCGGTTTTGGGTTCGCCCTCGCGTCATTTTTCATCCGTCAGGCAAGTCTGTCTTTTGCTGACGATAACTTTGTTTATACGGCTGCGGTAACGTTCATCGTGGTCATTGGATTGCAGACGTTGGTGCTCGGTCTGTTCATTGGGCTTTTTGAGCGGCGGGAGTTTGGCAAATTACTCGGTGTATGGCGGCCAAGCCTATTTGTGGGTGTGACCAGTGCCATCGGCTCGATTGGCTGGTTTACGGCGATGACGATTCAGCGTGTGTCCTTTGTCAAAGCATTAGCGCAGATTGAATTTGTTTTCGCGCTCTTTGTCGCCATCGTGGTGTTTAAAGAGCGGCCCGCTAGAGTCGAAATGTTGGGAATGGTTTTAATCGCGATAGGTATTGTTGTCCTGTTATTATTTGCCCGCTAGTCACATTGTTGCTCGCGCGTTCTTCACAGCGACAAAGGGACACCCACCACGGATCGAATCATCATGGATAACGCCGTCGCAACCGCACTGATCGAAAGCACTTGGGATAATTCTATTACGCCATCGCTCATTGACTACATCCGCATTCCAAATAAGTCACCGGCTTTTGATCCCGACTGGAAAGCGAATGGACATATGGACGATGCAGTCGCCCTCATCGCCAACTGGTGTCGTGCGAATGCGCTCGATGACATGGCGTTGGAAGTGATTCAACTGGAAGGCCGCACACCGCTGATTTATATCGACGTTCCGGGCGTTGGTGAGGACTGCGTCGTGCTTTATGGTCATCTCGATAAGCAGCCAGAGATGGTCGGTTGGCACGAGGGCTTGGGTCCGTGGATCCCGGTTCTTGATGGTGATCGGCTTTATGGCCGTGGCGGCGCAGATGATGGCTATTCGGCTTTTGCGTCGCTCACGGCAATTCGTGCGGTCCGCGCAGCGGGTGGCCAACATGCGCGTTGCGTTGTCATCATCGAAGCCTGCGAGGAATCTGGAAGTTTTGACCTGCCGCATTACATTGATTATTTACAGGACCGCATTGGCACACCCAGTCTTGTGGTTTGCCTCGATTCAGGCTGCGGCAATTACGATCAGCTATGGTGTACCACTTCCCTGCGTGGAATTGTGGCCGGCAATCTTGAAGTTCGAGTGCTCGATGAGGGTGTTCACTCTGGAGACGCGTCGGGCATTGTGCCGTCATCTTTTCGTATTCTTCGACAGTTGCTCGATCGCATCGACGATTCAACGACGGGATCGGTTTTGGTGGATGCACTGCAAGTAGAAATACCCTCACAGCGCCTAAGACAGGCGGAGGTCGTCGCCCAAGTGTTAGGCGATGCAGTGCATGACAAGTTTCCTTGGTGTGGTGATATGCGCCCCGCCGCAACGGGGACCGAGGCGGTGCTTAATCGCAGCTGGCGCCCGGCATTGTCTGTGATCGGCATGGAGGGCCTGCCCACTTTGCAGAATGCGGGTAACGTGCTTCGGCCGATGACAACGATCAAGTTGTCGCTGCGGATTCCACCGATGGTGGATGCTGAGGTCGCGACCAACGCTCTGAAGTCTGCGCTTGAGCGCGATTCTCCATCTGGCGCGGACGTGCGTTTTGTTGCAGAGAAAGGTGCTGCGGGCTGGAACGCCCCACCGCTAGCGGGTTGGCTGGAGGCGGCGTGTGAGGCGGCGTCTAAAACCCATTTTGGGAAAGGCGCTGTGTGGATGGGCGAGGGCGGAACGATTCCTTTTATGGGCATGCTAGGAGAGAAGTTTCCACAGGCACAGTTCATGGTGACGGGGGTATTGGGTCCGGCGTCCAACGCGCATGGCCCGAATGAGTTTCTCCATATCCCCTGCGCCAAGCGGCTGACAGCCTGTGTGGCACATGTGCTTGACGCCCATTATCAGCACAGTGCTAGAGCAGCCCGAGAGGGGAGTGATACTGCAAGTGTTGCCGCCCAGGGATCACCGCCGCCTCGCGTATAGCCAGTAACGATCGGATAAAAGGCGCAATGCGTTGTTCCTGGTTAATACCTGTCCGCGACGGTGGTGCCTGGTTGTCCGAGGCCGTCGATTCTGCTTGTGCTGAGTCCGGTCCCTCCGATGAGGTCGTGGTCGTTGATGACGGCAGTACCGATGATGCCGTGGCACATCTCAAACCACACGCTCGCCTGCGGGTGATGCGTCAATCCCGGGCTGGTCTGGTAGCCGCACTGGAGGCGGGGCGTGCGGCTTGTTCGGGGACGTATATCGCGCGCCTCGATTCGGATGATAGAGCCCTCCCGGGGCGATTGGCTTGCCAACTGACGGCCTTGGAGCGAGACCGGACATTGGCCGCGGTGGGCGGTAAGGCCCGTCTTTTTGTTGATGAAGGAAAGATTCCTGAGGGTATGGCCCAGTATGTGGCATGGGTGAACGGTCTGGAGGACCCACACCGGGAGCTGTTAGTAGAAAGCCCAATGCTGCATCCTGCCGTTACCTTTCGCGCATCGGCAGTGGAGGCCATTGGCGGGTATCGCACAGGCGACATGCCGGAAGACTATGATCTGTGGCTGCGGCTGGTGCTCGCAGGTTATCGTATCGGTAACGCGAAAGAGATGGTGGTGGAACTTCGAGACCACTGTGGGCGTTTGACACGGACTGATGCGCGTTACCGGCAAGTTGCCTTTGATCGTTGCCGGCGCCATTTCCTTGAGGTCCACGTGTTGCCACACCCGACACGGGTGGTGTTGTGGGCAGGTCGCCGGGGGGGGAGGCCCTGGTTACGCTGGCTACAGCAACAGGGCCACACACTGCCAGCGGTTATTGATATCAGTCAATCGACCGTGCGGGCACAGGTCCCTGTGATGTCCCCAGCGGCTCTCCACCACCTTGATTTCGATCGCTTGTTGGTATCGGTCGGTACTCGCGGTGCTCGGGCAGAGATTCGAGCCGATATCAGCCGATTACGGCCCGAACTGATCGAAGGGCAGGATTGGTGGGCGCTGCGCTGATCAACTGATCTACACCAGCATAATCGAATCCAGTCCCAGGTCACCGGCTTCGGCCAGGGTCAGCCCGTGGAACGCAGCCAGATCATATGCCTGATCGAGGTTAGCCAGCGCATCGTCGGGGTGGTGGGCATCGGAATTACACACCACCGTTACGCGATAATCGCTGGCCAGTTCCCAGAATGCAGACCACGGGTATTGCGGGCGTGACCCTTGCGCTGTCTGGCGTTGGGATTTGCGAAAGCCTCCGGCATTGATTTCCAGTGGCACTCCCGTCATGGCTGCCGCCGCTAGGATATCGCGGGAGCACTCGGTCAGATTCTGGTTCCACTGTGTGACCGAGCAACCAAAGATATCGGGGTGAGCGATAAAAGCATACAAGCCAGTTTCCATCATCGCGCACAGGTGGTCACTGTAGGCGCGAAGAAAGCGGCCGTTGTTCATGCCGATATACGAGTTGTGCCACGCACCTTCGAATGGGGTGTAGTGTGCGGCACCCACCAGGTAGTCAAATTCCCGTCGACCTAGGATCTCCTCGCGGTAGAAAGCTCGGTTTTCTGGAAAATCTTCACATTCAAGGGCCAGTAACACGGTTATCTCCGGAAACGCAGTCTGTGCATCACGGACTGCCTGTTCATAGCCGTCAAGTTCGTCCATATCCATACGAACGTCACTGTGTCGACCATCAGGCATGGGTGCGTGATCGGAGATGCCGTAAACCGCCGCACCCCCCGCATGGGCTGCTCGCACGTAGTCGACAGCATCGCCGCTGGCGTGTTTACAACGATAGGTATGAGAGTGAAGGTTGGTTAGCGTCGGTCGAGGATGGTTCACAGGGTAATGGGGGTGAGTTGTGTGCCGCGCACTATGCACTACAGGGATGACCAATTGGTAACCATTGTCCGTCCGGGTAGACTGTTCAAACAAAGAGCACGGAGAGAGACGATGGATCTGAAACTGAAGGGCAAGGTCGCGATCATTACCGGAGGCAGCGACGGCATTGGTAAGGCAGCGGCGCTGTCGCTATCGCGCGAGGGTGCACGAGTCGCGATCGCAGCGCGCACCGAGGTAACACTCGCCAACGCGGTGAAAGAAATCATCGATGAAACAGGCAACGAAGCGATCGGAATTCCCACCGATGTCACTGACGAGGCACAAGTCGAGGCATTGATCAACGAGGTTGTGTCGAAATGGGGCGGAGTTGATATCCTGGTGAATAATGCCGGTACGTCATCGGTCGCGCGTTTGCAGGATTTGAGCAATGAACAGATGATGGGAGATATCCAGCTCAAGGTATACGGCGCGATTTATTGTGCACGACACGCACTCGAGCATCTTAAGCGATCGGAATCCGCTGTCATTATCAATACGACGACCCCGGGGGGTAAGGCACCTGCTGCGGGAACTCAGCCAACGGCGATGTCGCGCGCCGCCGGTATCTCTCTGACCAAGACCTGGTCGAAGGAACTCGCCGAATTCAACATTCGAGTGAACACGATTTGTATTGGTCTGATCAAGAGTGGACAGCACCGGAGTAAGTGGGCAGTCGTTCATGAGAATGATGCCTCGTATTCCCTTGACGATCACTGGCAGGCCCTGGCCAAGAGTGTGCCCTTGGGTAGGGTTGGCGAGGCCAGCGAGGCAGGCGATGTGATCTGTTTCCTGGCATCGCCCAAGGCGAGTTATGTCACTGGGACCGCGATCAACATCGATGGTGGTACTTCACCGGTGGTGTAGGCGCCGAACCGTATGACTACTTGGTCAGGCAAACAGGTATTGGTGACCGGTGCGGGGGGTGGTATTGGCACGGGAAGTGGCGACAGTCATTGAGTTTCTATTGTCGGAAGGGGCCAGTTACATCACCGGGCAAGTGTGCAACGTCGATGAGGGCATGATCAACAGTTGAGCATTGGTTTAGGGTATCACTGGACTGGTATGGGTTGGTGTGCGTGGCAGTAACAGAGCACCTAGAGATGCAAGAAGTGCACCGCCTGCGAGTAGCAGATAGATCACGGTGAAACTGCCATCTTGGTCATATAGATTACCCGCAAGGCGCACGGTGAGCCCGCCAACGCCTAATGCCAATACGAAGCGGGCACCGTAGGCGAGTGATCGCCACTTGAAGGGTGTGTAACGTGCAACCAGAATGTTTTCCGCGGCGACGAAAGTCACGTTAAACGACATCGCAAGCAGCACCACGGCGAGCAGGGTCATACCGCTGGTAGACGTGACGAAAAAGAGCGGGGGAATTGTCAGTGTCCAGAAGATTAGATAGATGCGTTTGGCTGAGTAACGATCAGCCAGCCAGCCTCCGAAAATACTGCACAAAGATGACAGACCGATGACACCACCGACCAAGAGCCCGAGGTCTGTGTAGTTTCCTGTCTCGATTCCCAGCATGACGAAGAAATTGGTGGTTGACGACAGTACATCACTGAGACCCAATTCGAAAACTTTAGGTATGGTGTGCAGCATGCCGGTGTAAACCAGTCCATTGCAGGCCATGGTGACGATCAAGACAAAGAACACCCGTCGATAGGTCGAGGGATCAGGCGGTGGGGCCGGCGCGCGGTCAGCGCGCAGGTCGGCTACCCATCCGCGCCGCCAGGCAAACAACAGGCCAAGCCCGGTTGCGAAAGCGAGTACCCCTGGAATCACAAATGCTGCGCGCCACGACACGTGATCCACCATGATGCCGACAAACACCGGTGCGACTGCACTGCCGAGGCCACCGAAGACCGCGTTGATCCCGAGCGTCATGCCTTGTTTTCGAGCGCAGGCGACCAGCCAGGCAATACCGATGGGATGGTAAATCGAAGCAAAAAGACCGACAAGAGAAAGTCCGATAAATAGTGTGGGAACACTCGTTGCTGTTCCGATGACAATAGCCGATGCGCCGGCGCCAAGGAAGAAGATAGCGATCATGCCGACCTGGCTCCACCGATCCCCGATCCAACCGGCCGGCAGACTGCCAACGCCAAACAGAATCAGCCCGACACTCGACAGACCCAGCATTTCGCCATACGGGAGGCCAAACTCCTGCGGTAGATACAGCACCGCCGTGGCATAGAGAATGGTCAACGCGTGGGTGAACAGGTGTGCCACATTCGAAAATGCGATCGATAGGGTGGGTTCCGGGGGGAGTGACGAGGAAGACATGGGTGAGCGTGATTTAATGTGGATCGAAGCATTATGCCTAATCGGCAGTGAACGCGACGGCAAACCGACTTTATGTGAGGCATTGCTCTACCCTACAGAGCGCGCCTACAGTCAGACTTATTCATTGACAAGGTAAAAGGAATAATCAGTATGGATATCATTCGTGCGACAGGTTCTGCGGCGGGGCGTTGTCCTTCGGTAACCGCTAACGGGTTGATCTGGACCGTGGCGACGGCAGGGGGAGAGGGAACCACTGTCGCTCAGCAAACCCGGGTCACCCTGGAACGCCTGGACTCGCTGCTGGCGGCGGCCGGGACCAATAAGCACCGTATTGTTGAGGCTGTTATTTATTTGACTGACATGTCAACCAAAGATGAAATGGATGCCGTTTGGTGTGAATGGATTCCAAGTGATGGTTGGCCCTGTCGTGCTTGTGTTGGCGTCGATCTTGCCCCAGGTGATTTGGTCGAGATCAAGGCGACCGCGCTGGTTGGTTGAAATCACGTGCGGCGAGGCAGAAGGATACTGATATGAACGACTGCGTTCGAAAAACGCGATGAGTTGAGCTGATTATTTTTCGGGGTTACCGGCGCGCAATGGTATTGTGGAGTGTGGTGAGATGGGCGGATTAAGGGCAATAGATACATCGGAACGATGATGGTCAACACGATTGTTGCGGTAGACAGCATGACGAAACTTCCCGATGAGATCATCGGTCGAGTGCTAGTGGCAGGTAGTCATGGTGGCGTCTACCCCGCTTATTTGGCAGCCAAGAGCCAAGTTCGAGGGATTGTTCTTAATGATGCGGGCGGTGGCAAGGACGATGCTGGTTTTGCCTCCTTGGCCTACCTCGAAGCACTGGGAATTCCAGCCGCCACCTGCAGTCATGTCAGCGCCTGTATCGGTGATGGCAGGGATATGCTGAGACGCGGCAAGATCAGTCGTGTCAACAAGGTGGCTGCGAAACTGGGTTGCTTGGTGCACCAGGGTGTGGGGGAGGCCGCCGAACTAATGAGGTCGGCACCGTGGTTTGAGATTAAGGCGCCGGCTTATGAAGAGTCGCGAATTTGTTTGTCGATGGGCGATGGGGAACCGATCGTTTGGGGCATTGATTCTGCGTCACTGGTGCGTCCTGAAGATGAAGGACAAATTATTGTCACCGGTAGCCATGGCGGATTGCTTGGCGGCGATATTGCGGCTGCAATTCGTGTGCCTGCGGTAGCCTGCGCGTTTAACGATGCCGGTGTGGGTGCTAATGGTGTCGGAATTACACGGTTAGCGGCGCTGGATACTCGGGACATTGTGGCGGTGACGGTTGACTGCATGAGTGCTCGAATCGGTGATGCTTGTTCTATGTGGGATAGCGGGAAAATCAGTTATGTCAATGAAAAGGCAAAGACCTGTGGAATTAACCCGGGCCAAACTTTGCAGGTATTTGCCGCTGTGATGAGGCAAGTCATAAAAAAACACTCGACACGCGTGGTAAAGATTTAAGGAGAAGTATGGGTGGTTTCACAGAAGACAACGAATGTAGACATTGACCGGTTGTTGAAACATCACGCATTGATGTGGAGGATCCGTGCGTTTGAGGAAGCGGCGTTGCAGGCACACACTGAAAAACTAGTCCTGGGCGCGATTCATCCGTCCATTGGCCAAGAAGCTATTGCTGCCGGGGTCTGTCTTAATCTACGGTCCGATGATCTATTGACGTCAACTCACCGCGGTCATGGCCACACATTGGCTAAAGGGGCCGATCCCAACCAGATGATGCGTGAACTGTTGGGCCGAGAAGGTGGCAACAGCCACGGCAAAGGCGGGTCAATGCACATCGCCGACTTCAGCGTGGGAATGCTCGGTGCAAACGGAGTGGTGGGTGCCAATATCCACATTACGGCCGGTGCTGCACACGCGATTAAGTTATTGAAAAGTGACAGAATCGTGTGCTCGATTTTTGGTGACGGGGCGATCAATCGAGGCCCGTTTCTCGAAGGATTGAACTGGGCCGTCGTGTTCAATCTGCCTGCCTTGTTCGTTTGTGAAGACAATGGCTTTGCATCAACCACGTCGACGTCATCTGTCACTGGCGGGAAAGGAGCGGCTGCTCGGGCCGAGGCTTTAGGCATTCCATCACTCACGGTAGACGGTAACGATTTGATCAGTATCGATGAGGCGGTTCGGTCGGTCATTTCATCCATTCGGGCGGGTAATGGACCGCGCCTTTTGGTTGCAAAAACGTACCGTTTGTCGGGACACACGGCTTCGGATCCAGACACCTATCGACTTCGGAGTGAGGTTGAAAAAGCATGGGAGTCCGATCCAATAACGAATCTTGGTGGCGTTCTTCGACGAGCCAAGGTCGATACCGTGATTTTGGACAACCATGAATCGAATGCTCGCATAGAGATGGCTGCTGTTTTTTCTGACGCCAAGGCTGCTTCCTGGCCACCGCTTTCCCGGGCTTTCGAGGATGTGCAGGATATTGGTGATCCGCGACAGGAGGCATTCTGATGACAACGATGACCTATGCCGATGCCGCCAAACAAGCGCTGACCGAAGAGATGCGACGAGACCCCACCATCTGGGCTTTGGGGGAAGATCTTGGGCGAGGCGGGGTGTTTGGGCAGTATCAGGGAATGGCAGAGGAGTTTGGTCCTGAGCGCATCGCTGACACGCCCATCTCTGAAGCGGCTATTCTTGGAGCTGCTGTTGGGGCCGCGATGAGTGGTACGCGTCCAGTGGTTGAAATGCGATTCGCTGACTTTGCCTTATGCGCGATAGATGAGTTGGTTAATCAGGCCGCCAAGGCGCGCTATATGTTTGGGGGTCAGACAAAAGTACCGCTGGTTGTACGCGAACCGATGGGTATGTGGCGTTCATCTGCAGCCCAGCATTCGCAGTCGCTTGAAAGTTGGTACACCCATATCCCCGGGCTTGTTGTGGTCTGTCCTTCGACGCCGCATGACAACTTTGGGTTATTAAAAAGCTCCATCCGTTGTGATGACCCAGTCGTATATATGGAGCACAAAAACCTGTGGGCGCTGGAGGGAGCGGTACCGGATTGCGATCCGATCCCACTCGGTGTGGCTCGAATCGCACGCACGGGCCAGGATCTGACGATCGTCTCTTGGTCATCGACTTGTCACGAGGCGATGCTAGCGGCCGTTACGTTAGAGGAAGAGGGGTTAGAAGCCGAAGTGATCGACTTACGTACACTTTGGCCGTGGGATAAAAGGGCAGTGCTTGACAGTGTTGAGAAAACCGGTCGCCTACTGATTGCTCACGAAGCGGTCCAGGTTGGCGGCTTCGGCGCGGAAGTGGCCGCGACGGTTGCAGATCGTGCGTTTTCTTCACTCAGGGCGCCGATAAAGCGAATTGGTGCGCCCCGCGTGCCCATTCCATACGCGCCGCCTCTTGAGGATTTGCTGAGAGTCACTCCTGAGCGGATTGCCGCTGTTGCACGGGAGCTAACGAGATAGAGTGCGAGCGGTTAAAAAACGACATCGCCCTGATGGGCAGGTAGTAAGTGTGACGTTGCAAAACCATTGTTGATTCTAAGATGGAGTTGTTAGATGACTGCAAACGAAATGACGGGTGGCGAAGCGCTGGCGCATATGTTGTTGGCGCATGAAGCGGGGCCGATATTTGGAATGGGCGGCTTTCAGTTGCTTCCGTTCTATGATGCAGCGCGCCGGCTTGGGCTACAGCACCATCTAATCAACGATGAACGATGTGGTGCTTTTGCAGCTGACGCCTATGCCAAGGTGACGGGGCGTGTTGGACTTTGTGATGCAACACTTGGCCCCGGTGCGACCAATCTTGTGACTGCGCTTGTTGAGAGTTTGAACGCTGGGATTCCAATCGTTGCGTTAGTAGGTAATACGCATCGATTGCATTCCTGGAAGAACATGACTCAAGAAAGTAGGCAGGTCGAGATCCTGCGTCCTGCTGTTAAGGAAATTATTCGTATCGATCACATTGAGAGAATCCCCGAACTCATTCGGCGAGCATTTATTGTCGCGACAACCGGTCGCCCTGGGCCGGTGGTTGTCGACATACCCGAAGACATTGCGCACGCGACCTATCCCTTTGACGAGAGCTGGTTTGAAGTAGATCCCACTTATACAGCGGCTCCTGCGCTGCGCACCAGACCTGCTGCTGAGAACCTTGCGGCGGCCGTCGAGTTACTCGTGGAAGCGGAGCGGCCGATCATGTTATGTGGTGGTGGTGTGCATATCAGTGGGGCAGCACAAATGATCACCCGGTTTGCCGAAGCCACGAATATGCCAGTTGCACATACCATGAGTGGCAAGGGGTCAATCGCTTGTATCAGCGCGCTCAACGCCGGTATTTTTGGCCGTTACGATCGAATCGCGAATCGGCTCATCGACGAGTCAGATGTGCTGCTGGTGGTGGGCTGCAAGTTGGGAGAAATAGCGACCAAACGCTACACCTTGCCTGAGCCTGGAAAAAAGATCATACATCTTGATATCGTAGCCGAAGAAATTGGCCGTACGGTCATTCCAAGCGTTAGCTTGTGGAGCGATGCACGAGAAGGCATTGCAGACTTGCTTGAAGTGCTTCCACAAGATGAACTCAAGGATAGGCTTGCCGGGTGGGCAGCAACTGTCGCCACGCGAATGCAGCAGTGGCGTGCGGACGTCGCACCCAGGCTCACTTCCGCTGAAGTGCCGATCAACATGGCGCGCTTGCTGCATGAGTTGAACCTGAACTTGCCAGACGATGCGAGTCTTGTCGCCGACGGTGGATTTGCTGCGCACTGGGCGGGACTGCTGTATGACACGAAACGTGCCGGGCGGGGCTTCGTCCCCGATCGTGGATTCGCCTCAATTGGTTATGGTGTGCCCGGTGGGATTGGGGCCACATTGGGCGCGGCGCAGCGTGGTTTGGGACCTGTTATTGCGTTGACTGGAGATGGTGGTTTCAACATGGTGCTCGGTGAACTCGAAACGGCTCGGCGTTTGAAATTAGCGTTTACCGTCATTGTGGTTAACAACGCGGCTTCCGGGTATGTGAAAGCATTGCAGCATCTGATGTATGGAAAGGATGCGTATCACGCATCTGAACTGTCTGAGACCAACTATGCCGATGTGGTTGAGGCGTTGGGTTGTCGGGGCATTCGTGTGGAATCGCCTGACCAAATTGGTGCGTCATTGCGAAGCGCAATGCAAGAAAAAGACCGACCGACAGTTCTGGATGTTGTTGTCACGCGGGATCCAGCAAGCATGCTGCCCGGTGTGGATAATCGGGCTACCAAGATCAAGAAGGGTGATCGTGTGGCGTAAACCACGAAGGGACACTCATCAGCCATTCACAGATCAGGACAGACTCTCTCTTGCTTCAGTCAGCCTGTGGATTGATGGGCACATGGGAGGCGAGGTCGAAGACGTTTTCCATATGATGACAAGCGCGCAGTAGATCACCTTCGCCTCGGGCACGACCGATGACTTGCAGGCCGACCGGCAGGCCGCTTGTTGTTACTCCAACAGGTAGACTCAACGCAGGACATCCGGTCATCGTGATCGCAAAGGTGATGGCGATCCAGTCGATGTAAGTGTCGGTCGCTTGACCTGCAATTTCTTCTACGTATCGCAACTCGCGTGGAAAAGGCGGCACGGACACGGTAGGGCACAGTAGTAGGTCGTATTGCTCGAAAAATGTTGCCATCTGTTGGGTGATATGTGTTCGCACCCGTTCGGCACTGCGTACATCGGCGGTGCTCAGTGCAAGACCCTTTTCAATATTCCAGATGATCTCCGGTGCGATCAGCTTTCGATGAGTTTTAAGCAACGGTTCCATCATTCCGGCAAACAGATGGGCGCGCAGTGTTTGGAAGGCATCGATCACACCGGAAAAATCTGGGCATGCCGAGTGAACATCGGCGCCAAGTTCAGTAAAACGTTGCGCGGCATTGGCACAGATCGTGGCAATTTCTGGTTCCATCGGTACGGCACCGAGATCGGGGCTGAAGGCAACCCGTTTGGGTAGGGCCGTATCACCAAGTTGTTCACGGAAACTGCGATGAGGGGAATCAAAGGACAACGGATCATCTGGGTGCTGGCCTGCTCCCCCATCTAACATCAGTGCCACGTCTTCTACACAGCGACCCATGGGGCCCTCCACCCATAGCGTGTCAAATGAAGGGAGCCGTTGGCCACGGGGGACGCGCCCAGGGCTGGGCCTTAGGCCGACAACGCCGTTGAAACTAGCCGGCACGCGCAGACTGCCACCCAGATCGTTGCCGGTTGCCAGGAAAACCATGCCGGTTGCCAATGCGACCGCTGAGCCGCCGGATGAACCGCCGGCACTCATGTTGCGATTCCATGGGTTCAGGGTATGGCCAAAAACCGGGTTAAACGTGTGCGCACCCGCCCATTCTGGGACGTTGGTTTTTCCGATAGGTATAGCGCCAGCCGCTTCGAGCTGTGCGACGGTGGCATCAGAGGTGCTCGCCACGTTGGTAGAAAAAATTGGAGAGCCATAGGTCGTTTTGACACCGGCTAGGTCGTTGTAATCTTTCACCGCGAGGGGTAATCCCCAGAGCGCTCCCCGTTCGGCCACGGGTACCTGGTTTTTTGTCAGTTGCGCGGCCCGGTCATGAGCGGTTTCCAAGCACAGAGTCGGCAGCGCATTAACGATCGGATTCACCACGGCGATTCTCTCTGCAACGGCATTGAATACATCGAGCGGAGAAAGATCACCACTGTCCAATTGGCGGCGGACTTCGCTTGCGCTGAGCGTAATGAGTTTGTTGTTGTTCACAGTGTGTTTATGTCAGACCGGTTCAGTGTTGACAATGCGATCGCTGTGGTGTCGTCATCTCGATGGTATAGTGTTTTTTCCGGATACCATAGTAGTGACGGGTGCGCGAGCCTCGGTGCGATCCCGTTAGCGGCTGATTAATCCTTGAAACTGCGAACGGATTCAGTATGCCTTTGATCAATAGTGAGCGCTTGTTATCGGATCTTCGTCACCTGCGTACGATCGGTGCGGTGGGTCAGGGCGTGGTGCGCCCCGCATTTTCTGCCGCCGACATGGCGGCTCGTGATTGGCTCCGCTCGCGGTTTGAGGAGGCGGGCCTCAGTACCGCGATGGATGGGGTTGGAAATGTCACAGGAAAATCCCCCAACACGGGTCCGGCAATGCTGATTGGTTCACACTCCGATACGCAGCCAACGGGAGGTTGGCTGGATGGTGCATTGGGGGTGATTTACGGTCTGGAAGTCGCCCGTACCCTGGCCGAGGATTCCACCACTTGCCATCTGGCGGTGGATGTGGTTTCTCTTCAGGACGAGGAATCGAGATTCTATGGGTGCCTCGGCAGCCGTTCGTTGTGTGGCTTGTTACCACCTGATGCCATCAGTCAGGCGATAGATAAGGACGGCGTTACATTGCCTGACGCACTTCGCGAAGCCGGTCTTGAAAACGTGCCACATGAAGCCTTAGATCTAAGCCGGTACCGGGGGTTTCTTGAAGCACACATTGAACAGGGTCCACATTTAGAGGCTGCCGGTAACCGCGTCGGCGTGGTCGATTCGATCGTTGGTCTTGGGGGTCGACGCTTTCGTTTCATTGGAGAGCAGAATCATGCGGGTACCACGATGATGTCGATTCGAAAAGATGCAGCCACCGCACTTTTTGCACTCGCCCAGGGCATCAACGATGCATTTTCTGCCCTCGCAGGACCGCGTTCGGTGTGGACCATGGGCCGGGTCGAGGTCCGACCCGGCGCTGCCTCAATCGTACCGGGGTATGCCGAGTTGGAACTCCAATACCGCGACCCATCGATGACTATGCTGGATGCATTTGAAGCTGAAGTTGATCGGTTGGTGAATGAGGTTCGCGCTCGAGACCAGGCGACGGTCGAGATGTCACCGTCACGCGAACGCATCGCACCGGTCAAGATGGACGAAACACTGCGTGTCCATCTAGGATCGGCTGCCCAAAAGCATGCGCCTGGGCAGTGGGTTGATATGCCCAGCGGCGCCTACCACGATGCTGGCGTCATGGCAGCATTGCTGCCTACGGCCATGTTATTTATACCGTCGATAGGTGGAGTCAGCCATGATTTTTCAGAGAACAGTCACGACGAGGATATTGTTATTGGCTGTCAAGTCTTGGCGGATGCGACTGCTGCGATGCTGTTGGATAACTAGCGGAAAGTCGCACCCATGCATCTAACGGCGCAACGGTTTACACCTTTAGTGAGTGCTGCTGTTCAGCGGTTTTGAGCCTCACGCTATGCCTACAGAACTGCCGCCGCTAGTTACGCTTGGAAATCCTCGCTTGTCGCAGCCGTCGATGCCTGTGGCGGTGAATCAGATAGTCAATGATGATTTTCAATCCCGATTGCGCACATTGCGATTAGGCCTCGAGCATCATGGCGCCAATGGTATCGCTGCACCTCAACTGGGGTGGTTCGAGCGCTATTTGCTGATGCGTGATCCATCTCATGGCGGTGATTTGATCTACTGGATCAATCCGCAACTCAAAGTGCTCAGCGCGGATCTTGTGTGGTATTGGGAAGGATGTCTCTCGGTGCCTGGAATTAAGGCCTACGTCGGGCGGCCATCAGCGGTTTCGGTCGTTGGTTTTGATGAGAACGGTGCGGCAATCGAGCGATGTTTCGACGGCTGGGAGGCGCATCTTTTTCAACACGAATTTGATCATCTTGAGGGCATCCTGTTCCCTTATCGGGTGGCTGATCCGCGACACATGGTGAGCGCAACGGAATTCGAGCAGCGTGGCGATTGGCCGGAGGATTGGCCCTTGCCTGGGGCGAAGCACGCGCCGGTTCGTATCGTGAATGACTGATTCAAACACAACCCGCTCTTTTTTCAGAGATGTTGCCAGCGCGATGGTATTTTGCGCGGAACATCCAGAGCCCCTTGAGGGGGCGGAGCAGTTTCTTACGCAGGTTGTTGATGTGCCGCTGTTAGCGTTCGATGCCAGTCACCTTGGGGTGTTGGATTCCCTGTCGCAGGTGTCAGATACCGGACTCGCCAGGCGCTTTCAGAATATTGCGTTGACTTTGCCATGGGTCGAGTCTCAGCGAATGCCGGGCATGGGAGACAAAGCGGCGCTGTGTGATCTCAATGCCGTGTTTCAATTCAAGGGGATTGCGGTGGGCTTGTTGTATCTCAACAAGAATGTCGAATATCCACAACACGATCATGCTCCGCAAGAGCTGTACCTGGTATTGTCGGGTACTGCCGCTTGGTGTTATGGTGGTGACGAAGATTATAAAATCGTGCCGCCAGGTAATCTTATCTACAATCAGCCGTTCGATTTGCACGGCGTGCGTAATGGTAGCGCACCGTTGGTCGCACTGTATGTATTGTGGGGTTTTAACTAACTATTTAACGTTATGATGAATCGATT
The DNA here is from genome assembly GCA_012960345.1 of Gammaproteobacteria bacterium. Classification (GTDB taxonomy): domain Bacteria; phylum Pseudomonadota; class Gammaproteobacteria; order Arenicellales; family UBA868; genus UBA11791. The sequence continues at coordinate 15,782 of DUBL01000035.1, forward strand.
ACCGCTTGCCAAGATTGCGCTTTGGCTATTAATTGGATTGACTGCGTTTGCATTTTCCGCGGCAGGGTTTCTTAAACTGTTTGGCGAGGAGATGTACAGTGATTCGTTTAACGTCATGGGGTTGCCCGATGTATTTGGCGATGTGATCGGTTGTTGCGAGATTGCTGGTGCCATCGGTCTTTTTATTCGTCGGCTGAGTGCGGTCGCCGCTGCCGGCTTGGCTAGCATCATGGTTGGTGCTATCGGGTACCATTTGCACTATGAGTCGCTGGCAGAAGCGGTGCCGGCAGTCATTTTATTGGGGTTCTCGGTCATCATTGTCTTTGCCCGCCGGCATGACAATATTCTGTATCGGGTCGACTCAACGGACCCGGCCTGACGCGTTTCGCTTGCCAATGGCTTGGTCCAGGCGTGCGACCCATGACAGGCAAATGGCGATCACAGGACCAATGCCAAAGGCAAACAGCAGTGTGCCGATGCCAACGACACCGCCCAATAACCAACCCGTGGCTAGGACGCTGATTTCAAGACTGGTACGGACGCGAGCAATTCGAACCCGTGTGATTCTCTGCAAACCGGTCATTAATCCATCGCGAGGTCCTGGGCCGAGATTGCCAGTTAGATAGAAGGCGCAGCCGATGCCGTTAAGAATGATTCCCGCAACAACCTGAGCAATCCCTAGTAGTTGATTCTGTGGTGTTGGCAGGTATGGCAGCATGACATCGATGGCGACCGATACGATGACGACGTTGAAGAGGGTGCCAAGTCCTGGACGCTCACGCAGTGGCACCCACAGTGCGAGCACAACGAGACCAAGGACCAGCACGGCGGTACCGATGGACCAGTGTGTTTGCAGTGCAATTCCCTGGGCTAGCGTTGTCCATGGGCTGACGCCTAGCCCTGACGCGATGGCGAGCGCGTGCCCGGTCCCAAACAACCAGTTGCCTGCTAGGACGATCACCAGGGTGCGCATACTGGGCCGCAAAATCATTGGATGCGGTGCGCTCCACGAAGTGGTTGGCAGTGAGCGGGCGGGGCGTAGCAATGAGCGCCAGTTGAGGTTTTGGAAATTCAAGGCGCTGTTTAGTGGTAGCTACCAGTCAAAGCGGGAACGTCATGTTAGGGTTTTCACCAGCGGGCGAGACCTTGGCGTTATCGCTGGGTTATGTGGGCGCCCAGTTGTTGGAGCGGTCACTGATGGCATCTGCTTTGTCACGACCTGGTGCGGGGCATTATTAGTCGGGTTTGTTGGGACCAGTTCGTTAGTTGGGAGACCGGACGCTATCGTCGGGCTGGGTTGAAGTCAAACTGCTGATTGCGCTACGCCACACCATGAGGGAACACAGATAACATCTGGTACTGTCAACATGACACAACAGACGATGCAGGAGCACGAAATCGCATGACAGGACAGTCGGTGTCAAGGTGGAAACGTGTGGTCGTATTCTGGTTGTTTGTTCTGGTGGCCGCTTACGCGGCTTATGTCTATCCGGTGGTTTCGATCAGTCGTTGGTTGGGTTACTCGCAATGGATGCCATGGCCAGTCACGATTGGGTTGTGGGCATTGGTCATCTTAGGGTTGTGGTGTTCATTTCGGGGCCACTTGCGCATGATCAAGTCCCTGTGGGTTCACTGGATGGGAATCGGATTTGTTTTCTTTTCAGTGTGTGTCGTTTACGAATCGCTTTGCCTAATATTGCCTATCGATGACCACCTGGGTGTGCTGGGCGTGATATCCATTGGTGCTCTGTTGTCATTACTGTCGTTGTTTAATGGACAGCGCATCGTGGTCAAGAGAAATAATTGTGTTTCTCCAAAATTGACTCGTCCTTTTCGACTGGTTCAGTTAAGTGATGTGCATATAGGTTCTCGCAGTGGCCGTTATCTGACCCGTGTGGTTGACCGAGTCAAAGCGCTGGGGCCTGACGCTGTCGTGATCACTGGAGACCTGGTTGATACGGAGACTGTGGGTGAGGCCGAACTGGCTGCTCTTAAAAAGGTTGGCGCACCGACTTTCCTGTCCATTGGCAATCATGAACGGTATGTTGGCCTCGACGCAGTGCAACCCCTGGTGGAGTCACTGGGCGTAACGGTGTTGCGCCAAGGCAGCCAAGTGATCGGTGAGATACAGTTGATCGGTATTGATGATGCGGAGTCACCGGACCAGGTTGCTGTGCAATTGCCTTTGATCAAGCGTTGTGGTGGAAAGTACAACGTATTGCTCTATCACCGACCACTTGGCTGGCTGGATGCTTTTGCGGGGGGCATCGACCTGATGTTGTCAGGTCACACTCACAATGGACAGATTTTCCCGTTTAACTGGTTAGTGCGTGCGCAGTTCAGTCGTATTCATGGGCTCTATCCTGCAAGCAGCGGGGCAGGCCAACATTACGTTTCGCCGGGCACCGGCACTTGGGGGCCGGTGATGCGTCTTGGTTCACACAACGAGATTACGGTCTTTGATTTGGGGCCGACCGGGGATGCCTAAACAGGCTGGGGAAGCGCGTTGCTGGTGTCGACGCGATGGCAATGTGATTGAGTTGCGAATCAGAGTAATCCCAAGGGCGCATCAGGCCGCATTTGGTTCGGTACGTGGAGATCGACTGGTCATTCGAGTTAACAGTCCGCCAATCCAGGGTAAGGCGAACGCGCGGCTGCGACAATTTCTCGCCGGTGCATTTGGTTGTCGACAAAGGGATGTGGAGTTAGTCAACGGGGAACATGACCGGGACAAGGTGGTCCGTATTCATGGAGCCCGTATGATTCCCGCGGCATTGTCGTGAATCAAACAAGTGATGAAGAGGCTGCTAGACTGCGTCGAGGCAAGAAGATGTATCTCGGGGACAGCGAGTGAAGCGATGTTGACATTGACGCCGGACGATCTCACTTTCATTGGGCATGATCTTGTGCGCCCGGAGTGTGTTCTAGCGACTCGGGCCGGTGCACTCTATGCGAGTCATGGTGGTGGCGGTATCAGTTGTCTCTTTAAGGATGGCCGTAGCGAACTTATTCGCGCAACATCAGGTGATGTGCCGGAAGATTTTATTCCGAACGGGTACTCGTTGATGCCTGATGGCCGTTTCCTGATTGCCAATGTTGGCACATCGGGGGGTGTCTTTATCCTGGCCCGAGACGGTTCGGTAACGTGTTTCCTTGACGAAATCGACGGCCAATGTTTACCGGCAACGAACTTTGCTAACTATGATGCTCAAGGACGCGTGTGGATCTCTGTCAGCACTACGGCGACTAATCGTGATCTCGCCTTTAACAAGGAGATCGCCAACGGGTACGTGATCTTAGTTGACGAACACGGTGCGAGGATCGTTGTTGATGACATCTGTTTTGCGAATGAGAACAAGGTCGACCCTTCTGGCGAATGGCTGTATGTGCATGAAACCATGGGGCGGGCGCTGATTCGTTTTCCCATTGCAGATGACAACAGCCTCGGCCCTCGTCAGACGGTTGCCGAATACGAATCAGGTATTTTCCCCGATGGTTTCGAGTTCGATGCCCAGGGTGGTATCTGGTGCACGAGTGTGGTCAGTAACCGCGTCGTTCGAGTTGATGCAGACGGTAGTCAGCACACCGTGTTAGATGCCGGCGACCCGGAGCTCGTGGCCCGCGCAGAACTGGCGTACCAATGCGGCGAGTTTTCGCGTGAGTTTCTCAACGGCGGTGGCGATAGCGTCCTGGGTAATTGTGCCAGCATCGGCTTTGGCGGAGATGATCTCAAGACGGCGTTTCTCGGCTCGTTGCAAGCTGATCGCATCACCAGTTTTCGTGTTCCCGTGGCAGGGGCGGTACCCCCCCACTGGAATTTCTGAGTAGTATGACGTCTGGAGAGGCTTTGGCCGACGTTGCGTTCGACCTTTAACAAGATAGTCCGTTTAACACATGGGCGACCCAACATGATTAAGCAACAGTGAGTGACATCGTTATGAATAGACCTACCCGGGTTGAGATAACCGAAGTTGGCCCGCGTGATGGACTGCAGGCTGAACCCGCGTTCGTGCCGACCGCAACCAAGATCGATTTGATCAACAATTTGATAGCCGCCGGTGTGCCACGGATAGAGTTTTCTTCGTTCGTTTCGCCCCGTGCTGTACCGCAACTGGTTGACGTGGTCGATGTATTTGAAAGACTGGATCGCTCAACCGACACAGTACTGGCGGCGCTGGTGCCGAACGCAAAAGGCGCGGTTAGAGCGGCCGAATGCCAGGTTGACGAGATTATTGTTTTTCTTTCTGCATCTGAAAGTCATAACCTTAAGAACGTCAACCGATCCGTTGAAGAATCGCTGTCAGGGTTTGAGCATGTTGCGAAGATCGCAGATCACGCCGGAATTCCAGTTAATGGGGCGATTGCAACGGCTTTCGGATGCCCGTTTGAAGGTGATGTGTCCGTCAAACAACTGGAAGCAATTGCCCGTCGTTACCAGGAGTGTGGTTTCTCAGGAGTGACTTTAGGCGACACCACTGGGATGGCAACGCCACCGATTGTGCAGCGGGCCGTGCGTCACTTGAAGGAGCACGTACCTGAACTGCCGATTGGATTGCACTTTCACAACACCCGCGGCATTGGGCTGGTCAATGTGATTGCCGGATTGGATGAAGGCGTCGATCGATATGATTCGTCGTTCGGTGGGATCGGTGGTTGCCCCTTTGCCCCCAAGGCGACAGGAAATATCTGTACCGAAGATCTTATTTACTTGTTGCATGAAATGGGCATCGAGACCGGTATCGATTTGGAGCAGTTATCTGCCGTCGCGTGTAACGTCGAAAGTGTTATCGGGCGAGATCTTCCAGGTCAGGTAATGAAGGCTGGGCCTAGACTGAAGTTGCACCCGATGGCAGATGTTGCCACCGCGGTGGGCTGAGACACGTCGCGGGCGCTGTTGCGATGGCATTGTCTGGGATTCGTGTCGTTGATCTGACACGGATACTGGCGGGTCCTTTCTGCACCTTGATGCTCGCCGATATGGGTGCGGAGGTCATCAAAATTGAAAGCCCCGATAGCGGTGACCCCGTGCGTAGACAAGGCGCCATCAAGGAAGGCATCAGTTGGTATTTCGCACAGTTCAATCGCAACAAGAAATCAGTGGTTTTGGATCTTTATACCGATGAAGGGAAAAAGACCCTAACAAAATTGCTATCCACTGCAGACGTACTGGTTGACAACTATCGTCCCGGCGTCCTGACCAAGATGGGTTTTTCTGAGGAGCGGCTTGAGGAAATCAATCCGCGCCTGATTCAGGCCAGTGTTAATGGTTACGGTTCGTCAGGCCCCTACGTTGATCGACCTTCTTTTGACTTTATTGCGCAGGCCATGAGCGGGTTCATGAGCGTTAATGGTGGCCCAGACAGTGATCCCCAACGGGCGGCGCCGCCCATGAGCGATCTGATCGCCGGGCTTTACTGCGCGTTTGGTGTGGTGACGGCGTTACAGGCCAGAGAGCGCACCGGTCGTGGTCAGCGAGTGGAATCGAGTCTGACCGGGGGCTTGATCAGTATGATGGCTTACCTTTCTGCTGAGTATTTCGCCACAGGGGAAATTCCCCAACGGACGGGTAATTACCATCCGATCGTTTCTCCTTATGGCCTATTTCAGGCTAGCGATGGGATGGTCGCTGTCGCGCCGTCGACCGATACCTTTGTGCGACGCTTTCTCCGCGCGTTGATGCTTGAGTACTTACTCGACGATGTTCGTTTTCAGACCAATGACGATCGCATGATTAACCGGGACGTCCTGGCGGACAGGATCAACGAGGTGACATCACTTCGGACAGTTGATTACTGGATCGAGGTGATTAACGATGCCGGTTGCCCTTGTGGGAGAGTCATGGATTTAGCCGAGGTCTTTTCTGATCCCCAGGTGCTATCTCAGAACATGGTGCTGGATCAGGTGCACCCGGGCCACGGCACTGTGCGGATGACTGGGTTTCCGGTTAAGTTATCGCGCACGCCAGCTAAACTGCGCAGGCCTGCACCCGATCTTGGCGCTGACACCGAGGCAATTCTAGCCGCCCTTGATGACAGCGACTGATGGTGTCGGTTAATGGGGTAGATGATCGTTTTTAGCGCCGAGTTATGATCCCCAGGGTTGGATCGCTGACTTCAGTTGTTCATAGCCTTCGACAAAGCCAGGTCGTGTGTCCGAATAAACTCGATCGAAGATAGAGAGCGATTCATCCAGCCACTTGTGCAACTTCGTATGATGCGGGTTGGCATCGCGGTAGGCGTCACGGATCAACACGAAATGGATGCGAGGATCATAAGGCCGTTTGGTTCCACCCATCGACTCGTCCCCGTCGAGTAAGCGTAACAGCATGGCATCCGCAGACCCCAATGTTTGCTCGTGGATGGGGGGCCCGTCCATGCGGTACATGACAGACGTCATATCCCGCCCGTTGCCTGTGGTGTAGCCCATTTCATCCCATAAGTCTGCCATTCGCCGGTCTGAGCCTACTGCGCCGATCACGAGTTGGCCAAATGCACGCAAGGGGTCGGATACATCGGCTAACAGATCAGTCAGTCGATCGCCGTCAAGATCCGTTGCCAGCACGATCACGTCACGTTTTTCGATTAAATCCCATAAAAGTAGACCATAGTTGGTGTCTGCGATATGCATTTCGATCTGACCGCTCCAGTTCTCCATGCCGGCCTTAAAATCATCAGGTAACAGGGCAATGATGCGATCGACCCGCTCGCGGTGTTCGACATAACCGTCTACGGCATATTGGCGTCCAATATTGAATTGAGTACCTTGTAACAACCACGACAGCAGGCCCGCGTTGATTCCGTCTTCCATTGCCTGGGTTGGTTTCATGGCGACACGACCCAGCTTGCCGGTTTCGTGAACCATTTGCAGGAAGCGTCGGTTGGCGTAAGCCATCTGAATAGCCGGTGTGTTCATTTCTGAATGAATAACACCAGTTTGCGCGTCGACATCGAAGACCGACCGGTCCTGAGAGTAGGGCAGGCAGGGCATGCATCGAACCACGGTAATGCAACCATAAGGCCGTACGTTGCAGTAGACGCCGGCCTGTGTGCGTAATGGTGCGTTACCAGATTTCCCCAATACAACCACTTTACCTCCCGCCCCGTCGTTAACGTAAGCATCGCCAGCAGTTGACCACTTGATGGAAGCGCACGGCATGTTGCCAAACCAGCTTAGGGGTTCAAGCTTGAGATCGTGTCGGTACTGTGCCCACATGGGTACAGCGAAAAAAGGCAGGCCAAGTACATCAATCGCTGCAATCGTTCCTAGCAACGCATAGGCATCGGTAAGTGAGTGCGCTACTGGATTGACATCGCCGTCATGATGGCCACCCTGCCAGATGACGGCATCGGGATAGCCGTTGGGTTTGACTTCGCTGCTAACAAATAAATTGCTCAGCAATCCAAAAAGGTTTTCGCCGGAGGCTTCTGTGTGCGCGATCTTGAGAAGGTCCAGCATGTTTGATGTCTCCGGAGTGTGGGCGTGAGGTGTTGAGAGAGGGGTATACCCTGTGCTTGGGCAAAGAATCAACTCTACAAAGGCATCTTAGTCGATGACCTATCGGCAAGTTCAGAGGCTTCACAAAAGTGGGCTGTCAGATCGCTCAGTCGACTGTGGGCATTGAGTCCGCTGGTGTGGGGCATAACATAAACGGGTCGGCCGCCGACAGTGCGCGTCTGTAGGCCTGCTGTGGCGCTCCGATCAACCACCTGCCGCCAACCACCAAGTCCGACAAAACACACAGTGCGCGGCTGTAGCCATTGCGCCAGTCGTTCAACTCGCCCAAAGCCCTGATGGAACTCTGCGCCGGTGACTTGGTCGGCTCGGGCTGTTGTTCTTCGCACGAGGTCAGTCATGCCAAGGCCATGTTGTTGGACTGCATGGAGAGGATCACGATCAATGCTGACGATCCCTGAGGCCAATGCCGCCGGCCAGAAGCGGTTGCCGGGTCGGGCATAACCGATGGAGTGGTCAGCTGAGTAGGGGCTGGGATTCAGTCCAACAACGAGTATTCGCATGGCGGGTGCAACCGTGTCAGATAGGCTGCGGATGCGGGTCAGATTCATGCGTACGTTTTCACTTTGCCATTTTGGCGGGGCGTTAACGGTAAAGCCGGCACCAATCGCGAGGTCGGTCGAGCGTTGAATCGTCCAGTCCTGTGTTGAGTGTGGGGTTAAACAGCATTCGATCGTATCCCCATCTAAGAGGGTGTGACGCAGTTCGGCCAGCAATAAGGGCAGTGCGCTGGCCGGCTGATCAGTGCCAAGATGGATCAAGGGCGAGAGCGATGAAAATCTTGCCGGCGGGTGAAGCTGTGACAGAACTCTCGAGTATTCTTAAAGTGAGGGGGTAGCGGCCGGCCGTTTGGCAGACTGAGCCACAGGCGCAGCATATGTCGGCGCTTTTCCGGTATGCCGGGATGGTCTTGGTAGGCCGGGCGCCCGTGTAACAGGTCGTAGTTATTGGCGATCAGCAGTTCTCCCGGTTTCAGGGTGAATTCAATCGATAGCGTCTCGCATAGTGTGCTCATTAAATCCATCGCTTCTTTTTGTGGTTCGCTCAGCGGTGGTACTTCTGGAAATCGTTCCGCCATTTCGATGTACGTGCGTTTGAAAAGCACGTTGAGATAACCCTCGTGGTAGGCGTAGATCGGCACAGTCTGCACCCGAGGCTGTCCTGGGACCTGTTGGCCCCTGGCATCGAAAGGAAAGGGTTCCTGTAGCACGCGGGCAAGGTCAGGGCGCCGGGCCAGTATCTCGTTGAAAACGGTAATCGCACTTACCAGCCGCGATTGTCCGCCAGCGACAGCGGCTTCGATGCATAGCAGCAAGAAGGCATCGGAACCATCGTTGTGAAAGTCGAGTTCCCGATTAGTTTGGTATAGCCGAAGATCATCGACTTTGAAGGGATCGCTGCCGGTGTCGCGAATATCATGGAGAAGGTGACCAGCTGCATCTTGCGGATCAGGAAATCCCAATTGGTGGCCAAAGCTAAAAAATATCCGTTTCGTAAGGGTTATTGATGTGTCAATCGGGAAGCCGCTGACCACAACGAAGCCGTGCCCACCTTCCAGCACAGCGCGGATGCTTTCGACAACAGGTTTAAGCGATGCCAGTTCGAAATCTTCGAGCTGGCATTCGCTCCAAGTGGTGTTGTGCGAGTCGAGCTTGTTGGCGGACTGTCTAAGCTCACCTATTTGCTGATTATTCAGGTGGATGAGTGTGTTGGCAGTCGTGTTGATCGGTAGCGCTTTCCAAGCGGCGGGGCTGTCGATCGCTTGTGTGAGGTACTCGGGCATCTGATTGAATAATCCGCTTCGATGTTAGCGACTTCGGTGAGGTGTCACTGCTGCTTAGGTTTACACCAGAAAGATCGATCATCACCATACTCTATGGCGAAGTATCGATAAAGCAGTTCCTGGCCCACACTGAGTCCGTCGACGTAGATAATCGCCTGCGTGTCAGTCTCACCCTCGCCCTTTGTGTCTTTGATATCAAGTTGGATGCGGTTAGCAGACGCAAGTAACTGACGTACAAATTGTTCTGCCTGATGTGCTTGCTCGACTTCGGCCGTACAGCCAGGCGAATAATCTTCGACAGCGGCTTTTGCTGGAGAGTGGATTCCCCACAGGTGAACCCGGGTTTTCTTTCCCTGGATGTCAAACCAGGCAGTTTCTGCATCAATGACTTTGATTAAGGTGGCAGGCATGTAGTTACACGGGCATCCGGCCAGTATCGAGTCACTCAACGTGAGTAAAACAACACCGGTGAGTAGCCAGGCAGTCAGCGCGCGAATGGGGGTCGTGCGGAGTCCTGTTGTCGTCACTATCAGCACATCATTTTGCGTAGGCTTGGGTTGAAGGGTCAAAGGGTTTAGACCGCCTTTAGTGTGAGGTGTGTTGCTTGGTGGGATTGATCAGGTTCAGGCCAAGTCATCAGTTGCTGGATAACAAACAGTTTTAATTATGACCCAGCCATGTCGGGGTGCAGTTTGGCAGGCCTTTGTCTGTCACTTAAGGGTTATGCAGGTGAGTTAACCCGTCCTAAAACCGCATGAAATAAGGGGTATCGGTGCCGGCGGTTGACAAGGCAGTAACCGACATGTTTCGCTGTTGGTAGAAGTCCGGAAGGAGGTTTCGGGTGTGTGCGGTAAAAGCAACCCAACGAGAGGATGGTAGGTAGGACCAACTGCCAGGGTTGGGTCATGAATGACGGGCTCGTAGCGCCAAATCCAACGAAATAATGTCCACTAATTGAGAGGGGGAGTAATGAAGGAAGTCAAAGTTTTTCAGCAAATGTACCGGGACGGCCAAGTGACCCGTCGCGAATTTCTCTCGGCGATCGGTGCGCTAGGTTTGTCAGCCACCGCAGCCGGCAGTTTCCTGGCCTCATCGAGCGCACTGGCGGCGACGCCCAACAGAGGCGGATCCGTGATAGTCGCCTCAAACCTGCACGGTCCAGATGACACCTTGGATCCCATTGTGTGTACATCAACCATTGACTACATGCGGCAGTGCACCAGTCACAACGGTCTCATACAGATCTGGGACAACATGAGCCTGCATCCTGAGCTGGCTGAAGAGTGGTCGGTGAATAGTAATGCGACCGAGTACACCTTCAAACTTCGAAAAGGTGTCACCTTCCATGACGGGTCGGCATTTTCAGCAGACGATGTTGTGTGGAGTATGAATCGTCACTTGGGTAAAGACTCACCATCGTCTATCAAGGCTTTCTTCGCCGCGGTTGTGGAGTGGAAAAAAATTGATAGCCATACGGTAAAACTAACTTTGTCTTCTCCTGATGCTGACATGCCGATCAAGTTGACTCAGTTTCAGGCAAAAATCATCAAAAAAGACACCACTGACTTTAGTAAAGGTGCGGGCACAGGTCCCTACTTGGTCGAGTCTTTCCAGCCTGGAGTCAAGTCGGTGCATGTTCGAAATCCGAACTATTGGCGTGATACCGGCCAGCACCTTGATGCGATCGAGATCACGGCAATTACCGACCCCAATGCACGCCTGAATGCGTTGCTTGCCGGCGACATTGACATGATGACCGTACTCAGCGCTAAGTCAATTAAGAAGGTCGAAGCGACCGACGGGGTTGAAGTGATGTCGGTCCCCGCCGGACTTTATGGGGGCATCTGCTGCCTGAAGAACACTGCGCCGGGCAAAGACGATGATTTCGTGATGGGACTGCGAATGATTCAGGATCGCGAGAAGATCGTCAGGTCATTTCTTAAAGGACATGGCCAAGTCGGTAACGATCACCCAATCTCACCGGCCTACGGAGCGGATCATTGCAATGAATTGGCTCAGCGGACTTACGATCCGGACAAGGCCAAGTGGCATCTCAACAAATCCGGTATTTCGTCCGCCGAATTGTTCGTGGCTCCGGTGCAGGGCGGCATTGAGGAGACTTGTCTCCTGATGCAGCAGAATCTCGCTAAGATTGGTTTTGATCTTAAGTTGAAGAAAGTGCCTACCGACGGTTACTGGGGTGCGGTGTGGATGAAAGAGCCACTGAACGTGGTCACCTGGAACATGCGACCGACCGCGAACGCCATGATGTCAATTCAGTTTGGTCCTGGTGGTAACTGGAACGACACATTCTGGAACAACGAGCGCATGGGTAAATTGCTGAAAATGTCCTTGGCTGAGACTGATCCAGCGAAGCGTCACGAGATGCATTGTGAAATGCAGACCCTGGTGCATAACGACGCGGGTATGGTGATTCCTTATCACACCAACGTCTTGGATGCGAAGAGCACCAAAGTGCATGGCTTTTCGAATGTCCCGCTGGGCCAGTTAGGTGGCAACGGTTGGGCTGAGTTTATTTGGAAAGACGCGTAACCGCGGATCGAGAGTTTTTTTAGAAAGGGGCTGCACGGGAGTATTATCGTGCAGCCCCCTTGTTTTATGGTTTGTACTGCGACAAACGGGCTGATTGGGCTGTTCATCCCCAAGCTATGATTTGGCGGGCACTCCTTGGTCGATTCAGTATCAGTGTTGTCACGCTGTTTGTCGTTTCCGTATTGATCTTTATCGGCACGAATCTACTGCCCGGTGATGTCGCCCAGATTCTTTTAGGTCAGATGGCAACGCCTGACAGTCTTGCGGCGTTGCAGGCCAAATTGGGAATGGATCAGCCTGGTTATGTTCGTTACTTTATGTGGCTGCGTGATGTGGCGACGGGTGATCTGGGCTTTTCAAAAGCCGGGTTGGGTGCGGGTAATGCGACGCCGATCGTGCAAATTATTGAGCCGCGTATTTATAACACGCTCCAACTGACCAGCATGGTGGCGGTCGTTGCCATCCCCGTCGCTTTGTTTCTCGGGTTGCTTGCCGCGATGCATCCCGGCACTCGACTCGATCGCACGATCACTTTTTCTACGCTAAACCTGATTTCTGTTCCTGATTTTCTCGTGGCGACCTTTCTCGTCCTGGTTTTTGCGGTTTATCTGGGCTGGCTGCCTTCTATTGCCTATCTGAGGGGTGACGAGACGGGGTGGGGGTTAATTCGAGCATTGACCATGCCGACGCTCACGTTAATGATTATTGTGTCTGCGCAGATCATTCGAATGACTCGGGCCACCGTGCTCAATGTGATGAGTTCACCGTATGTTGAAATGGCCATACTCAAGGGCGTACCCAGGAGGCGGATCATATTGCGACATGCGCTTCTCAACGCCATTGGTCCGATCGTCAACGTCATTGCACTTAACCTCGCCTGGCTCGTGGGCGGCGTTGTTATCGTTGAACAGATCTTTGCGTATCCTGGCCTCGCTAAACTGATGATTGATGCGGTGTTGGTTAGAGATCTGCCTTTAGTGCAGGCGTGCGCGATGATTTTTTGCGCAAGTTACGTTGTGTTAATTTTTGTTGCCGACATGGCGTCGATTCTCTCCAATCCACGACTGCGTCATCCCAAGTAGAAGATTTATCGCAATGTCAGAAACGCAAAAAAGCATGAATCCGAGCAGGCAATTTGATGAGTTACCTGATGCGCCGCCTAAGCGGAAAATCAGACTCAGTTGGTCAGGCAAGATCGGTATCGCAGTATTGGTTTTCTGGGCAATCATCGTTGTGATTGGCCCTTCGATTGCCCCCTACCATGAGGCGGAGTTTCTCGAGGAGTCATTGTTCATTGTGCCCGGTAGCGATGAGAAATACCCGGATACTGATTTTCAGCCGCCCAGTCGAATCGTTCTACTGGGTAGTGACTACATGGGCCGGGATACGTTATCACGCATTCTTTTTGGCGCAAGGACGACGATTGGTATCTCGTTCATTGCCACCATTCTCGCTTACTTGATCGGCGTGACGCTTGGTATTGCAGCGGCAGTGGGTTATCGCTTTCAGTATCGTGGGTTTACCATCATCGAACTTGACACGGCGTTGAGCCGACTGAACGACGCATTATTGTCTATTCCATCAATCATGTTGGGACTTGTCATGATCGCCGCGCTGGGGAGCACCATCCCATTATTGATTGTTTTGACGGGCATTATTTATGCGGCCAGCGTGTTTCGTATTGCACGTTCTTTAGGGCAGGAAGTCATGGTTAGTGATTTTGTTGAGGCAGCCCGAGTGCGTGGTGAGGGGCTTTGGTGGATCATCACTCGGGAGATATTACCTAACGTCGCGATGCCGCTTGCAACCGATTTCGGGCTGCGTTTTGTATGGGTTATTTTATTTATTTCGGCGTTGAGCTTCCTTGGTTTGGGAGTGCAGCCACCGATGTCGGACTGGGGCAGCATGGTGAAAGAAAACCTTCCAGGCCTGATCTATGGGTCGGTTGCGCCCCTGGTTCCATCGCTGGCTATTGCCACACTGACGATTTCCGTGAACATGATTGTTGACGACATCTCGGCTCAGACGGGCGGAAAACTGGCCAAGAGAATGATTTCATGAGCATTCTTCTCGAGGTCGATAATCTCAAAATCAGTGCTCGCAAAGATGACGACAGCCTTTTACCGATCGTCAAGGGGGTCAGTTTTAAAGTGGCGCGCGGCGAGGTGGTGGCGCTGATCGGGGAGTCAGGGTCCGGCAAGACCACGATCGCTTTATCAGCACTAGGTTACACCAAGCCGGGTCTTGAGTTTGATGGTGGTGAGGTGCGTCTGGAAGGTGAAGACGTTATTACCATGAGGTCAGATCACCTGCGGTCTTTGCGTGGTCAGCGGGTCGCATACCTGGCACAGAGTGCAGCGGCAACGTTCAACCCAGCGTTGACGATCGGTGAGCAGGTGACAGAGTCCAGCGTCCTGCACGGCATCTTGAGTAAAGAACAAGCACATGAGCGTGCGAAAGTGCTCTATCAGGCGTTGGAATTGCCGGATCCTGAACGACTCGGGCGACGTTACCCGCATCAGGTTTCTGGTGGACAGTTGCAGCGGTTGATGGCGGCGATGGCGCTTTGCGGAAAGCCGGACTTACTGGTTCTAGATGAGCCTACAACAGCGCTCGATGTCACCACGCAGATCGAGGTACTGAAGTCCTTCAAATCGGTAATCAAGCAGGAGGGATCATCTGCGATTTATGTCACGCATGATCTTTCTGTCGTGGCACAGATCGCTGATCACATCGTTGTGCTGTACGCGGGTGAGGTCCAGGAGTATGGCACGGCCGAGCAGGTTGTTAGCCACCCTACACATGACTATACGCGCCGGCTGATGCATGCGGTTCGGCCTCCCCCTGCTGCAGGCCAGGGTGATAAAACATCCAGTGAACATAAACGGCAGGCGCCAGCACTAGAGGTTAGAAATATCACGGCGGGCTATGGAAGAAAACGCGATGGTACGACCACGATCACTGTTTTACGGAGTGTGAACGTTTCTATTGAACGCGGTCAGAGTATCGGTGTGATTGGAGAATCAGGCTGTGGAAAATCCACACTCGCACGAGTAATGGCTGGCTTATTACCCCCTACAGAAGGCCAGGTACTGTTGGATGGGCAGGAATTGAACCCTGCACTTGCGCAACGAAGTCGCAATGAATTGCAGAAGATTCAGTTCGTTTTTCAGATGGCTGATACGGCGCTAAATCCGAAACAGCGTATCGATCATATTCTTGGAAGACCGTTGGAATTTTATCTGGGACTCAAGGGCAAAGAGAAACGGCAACGCGTTGGTGAACTGCTTGAAATGGTGGAATTACCGCAGGAGTTTGCTGGACGTTACCCAGAAGAACTTTCCGGAGGGCAGAAACAAAGAGTGAACCTGGCTCGAGCGTTGGCTGCCTCGCCCGAGGTATTGTTGTGTGATGAAGTGATCTCGGCGCTGGATTCCATTGTTGGAGCTAATGTCATCGATTTACTCAGGAGACTGCGTCAGCAGACAGGCGTGTCGTTCGTTTTCATTAGCCATGACCTATCGACGGTTGCCTCTTTTGCGGATGAGATTGTTGTGCTTTATGCGGGTCGTGTAGTTGAGAAGGGAAGCACGGATCGGGTTCTCTCACCGCCTTACCATCCGTATACCCGTTTGTTGATCAGTTCTGTTCCGGAACTGCGAGTGGGTTGGCTGGAAGAAGCCATGCAGACTCAAGAAGCCCAAGCGGGTATTGACCGGTTGGTGACGTTGACAGAGATCGGATGCCCATTTTTCGATCGTTGTCCGCTGGCTATAAAGGATACCTGTGATCAGGAAGCCCCCCCGATTCGTGATCTGGGCCAAGGCCATCTCATCAGTTGCCATCGACCCGAATCCGAATTCCTCCACTGATAAGCTATTATCAAGTTTGATCCGGTCCCATTCCCTGGGGTTGGATCGAGTTGTTTATTGTCCTATTTTGGTTGCCGCCAAAGCGCTGCGGGACACACAGGAGTCGTTTTATCGCAACACGAGTGGGAATGGATAACGAGCATTCGGCCGCCCTGGGTTGGGTAATCGTATGACGAAATCAGTACTACCCGTTGGGTCGAGTGTCCTGCAACGTCTGAATCGTACACTGTGTCCACAGGGCCATGTATTTCGCGGTTGGTGGGTGGTGGGTTCTGGCGGAATGGCAAATTTCTTTGGCGCGATTCTATTTATGCAGGCGTTTGGCGCATATGTTTTGTTGATCGAGGACGAATTTGGTTGGAGTAAGGCGGCTCTCGCGGGGGCATTTGCACTGGCGCGCCTGGAAAGCGGACTACTGGGACCACTCCAGGGTTGGATGATCGATCGGTTTGGGCCCCGTGTCATTATGCGCTGTGGCCTTGTCATCTTTGGTTTGGGCATGATCGCGTTGAGCCAGATTGCCTCGATCTGGGATTTCTACATCGTTGTTTTTGCCATCGCGCTGGGCAGCAGTCTTGGTGGGTTCTTGTCAGTGACGGTTGCGTTAGTCAATTGGTTTAACCGCCACCGTGCAAAGGCGCTGGCGGTCGCCCAACTGGGCTTTTCTCTCGGCGGGGTGCTGGTTCCCATCACCATCTTCGCAATGGAAACCTTTGGCTGGCGCGCGACCGCGATCGCCTCTGGAATCATCATCTTGTTGGTGGCATGGCCGGTCACTCAGGTGATGCACCATCGACCTGAGGAATTGGGCGAGACGCGCGATGGGCTACCGGATGTCGAGTTTCGAACTCGAAGTGATGCAGAGGGAAAAGTAGCGCGTCCTATCGATCGCAGTTGGGAGTTCACGGCGCGGGAAGCACTGCGAACAAGCAGTTTCTGGTGGATTTCCCTTGGGCATGCGACCTCGCTCTTGGTTGTCGGTGCAGTCATGGTCCATTTGGTGCTTCACGTACATGGCAGTCTGGGTTATTCCTTGGGCACTGCAGGGCTGATTGTTGCGTTGGTCACTTTTATGCAGATTGTTGGCCAGGTTGGTATCACAATCGTTGGGGACCGAGTCAACAAACAGGTCACTGTCGTGATTTGCATGGTAGTGCATGCGGCGGGTTTATTGTTGCTGGCCTATGCCGAGAACATGGCAATGGTCATTGGCTTTGCCGTACTTCATGGTATTGCTTGGGGAGTTCGCGGCCCGCTGATGCAGGCACTTCGGGCAGACTATTTCGGTACGGCCAGTTTTGGCACTATTATGGGTTGGTCATCGCTAGTCGTGATGGCGGGTATGTCCATCGGACCGATTTTCGTGGGCTGGATGGCCGATCATACTGGCAGTTACACTGCGGGTTTCGCCATCCTGTCGGCGGCTGCGTTGTTTGGCTCAGTGTTTTTTGTTCTCGCAAAAAAACCCATGTTACCTGAGCGAGGGACTGCTCCTGATAAAAAGGCGTAGTATCAAATTCAAATGACTAAGGTCTCAGTGATCATTCCGACCTATAACCGCGGGGATGTGGTGCTGCGCGCGTTACGTTCGGTCTTCGCACAGGGCCATTCAGTTGATCAGGTCATCGTCGTTGATGACGGCTCCACCGATAACACTATCGAGCGCATCGAACGTAACTTCCCCGGGGTCGAACTGATCGTACAGACTAACCATGGGGTCAGCCATGCCCGTAATCGCGGCATAGAGCGAGCCCGCAACGAGTGGTTAGCTTTCCTTGATTCTGATGACGAATGGTTGCCGGGAAAGATCACTGCACAGTTAGCTGCGATTGTGTCCGACGGGACATCGCGTGTCTGTCACAGTGATGAAATTTGGGTCCGTAATGGCCGACGGGTTAATCCAATGAATAAGCATCGCAAGTACGGCGGAGACATTTTCTTGTACTGCCTGCCGCGCTGTGTGATGTCACCGTCCTCCGTTGTGTTGCACCGATCGGTGGTCGAAGAAGTGGGGGGGTTTGATGAGACGCTACCGGTGTGTGAGGATTATGATTTGTGGTTACGGATCGCATCCCAAACAACAGTGCTTTATGTTCCAGAGAAGCTTCTGATCAAATACGGTGGGCACGAAGATCAATTGTCTCGGTCATCTTGGGGCATGGATCGTTACCGTATTCAGGCCCTTGAAAAACTGCTCTTATCGGGAGTGCTATCGGCAACGCAGTCCCAAGAGGCGATTGCAGAGATGTTGCGCAAGATTGAAATCTATGTCGCCGGTGCTCGTCGACGACATCGATGGCAAGAAGTGCAGCGTTATACCCAGAAACGAGCCCATTATGAGAGCAGTGTCGCGGTTTCTTCGGGTTTTGGGCAACGCAGTGACGCGCCGGAGTCGCGGTCGTGTTTCTGGTAGTGGCCCTGCAGGCTGAGGCCCAGCCGTTAATCACACATTTTGGTCTCAGATGCGAGTCCCCAATGGGTATGTTTCGCATCTATCGAAGCGAATCCATGGCGCTTGTCGTCTCTGGAGTCGGGAAATCATTATCAGCTGCGGCAACTGGTTACCTTTGTGGATGCAGTGATGGGTGGCGGAATGCACCATGGATTAATATCGGTATTGCCGGTCACCGGAATGTTGACGTCGGTGAGTTAATTGTAGCTAACAAGATTGTCGATCAATCCACGGCCCACAGTTGGTATCCACCACAGCTTGTTTCGAATGTAGTTAATTCGACATTAATTACAGTCGATAAACCGGAAGAAAGCTATCCAGAAAGAGCGGCCTATGACATGGAAGCAGCGGGATTCTTCCCCTCGGCCACTCGATGCAGCACTGGAGAATTGGTCCAGAGTATTAAAGTCATTTCCGACAATCCACACCAGTCGATCGCGTCGTTGAATGCTCGATCTATAGAACAATTAATAACAAAGAATCTGAGCGAAATAGAACAGTTCATCAATCGACTGAGCGAACTGTCGATTGAGATCAAAGTGTTGCCACACAATGGAAGTCTTCCTGAATCATGGGCGAAACGCTGGTCCTTTAGCGTTACGCAGGGCCATCGTTTGCGCCGATTGCTACAGCGCTGGAAGGTGTTAATTGGCGATGGAGAAACCCTTGATTCTGTCTTGGGTGCTTGCAAAGATGGCGCCGCGGTATTGACGGCGCTTGAAGCGCGTTTGAATGCTGAAAAACCCACCTACCGTCGGTCTTTGCTGGTCGGGCCCCGGGCAAGTTCTCTGCCTGACGTGCAATCGCAATGATCGACACGCTTTACATCGAACAGGCGATTGCAACGCATCCTCGAGTGCGCGAGATCGGTTTGCGATTTCCAAGTGCCAATCAAGTGATGTGTGAGCGCTACGGCGCAGTGTTCAATCGCAAGAGTCAGAATTTCCGGCTCCAGAAAAAAAATCCCTCACTGATTCTCGCCGATAAATTTGACAATCATGTTTTAGAGACGCCGGAGGGTTATGGAATAGGAGGAAGAAACAACTATTACTTCGCTCATATGCTCAACTGTATTTACGATTGCCGTTACTGCTTCTTGCAGGGCATGTACCGTTCTGCGCATTACGTGCTGTTTGTTAACTATGATGAGTTTTTTAGCGCGATGGATGCAAAGTTGATGGCCCACGACGGCGAGGATGTCTGGTTTTTTTCTGGTTATGATTGTGACAGTTTGGCGCTTGACCCTCTGACTGGCTTCGCGGAGCACTTGCTGTCGTATCTTGAGACGAGACCGCATGCAATGGTTGAGTTGCGCACCAAGAGCACACAGATTCGGGCACTGCTTGGACAAGCGCCGTTGTCCAATGTAATCGTTGCCTTCAGTCTTACACCCGAACCCGCTGCTGTCGCGCTTGAGCATAAGGCGCCTAGTGTGGCCAAACGAATCAACGCGATGACGCAGTTAGCCCAAAATGGCTGGCGTCTGGGATTGCGTTTTGACCCATTGCTCGACGACGTTCGTTTTGAAGAGCACTACCAATCATTATTTCGAGACATCTTTGATCGAATCGATCCCGCCTGTATTCATTCGATCACCATCGGGCCCTTTAGAATGCCAGGTTCCTTCTTTAGCAACGTTGTCCGCCTTTATCCTGATGAACCCTTGCTCGCTGGCTCGTTCGCGAACCGTGATGGCTTGATCACCTATCCCAAGGAGCGAGAGGCCGCGATGTTGGCGTTTTGCCTTGATGAACTTCGAGTCCATGTGTCAGGCGACAAGATTTTTAGCTGCGCTGTTGATGGCCGAGACACAGTGCGCGCGGATACGGAATCGATAAACCTCGGCTTTCGTTCCAGTTCGCATTAATGAGTGCGAAAAGAAAAATGCTCTTGACCGGTGCCGGCGGCGGTATTGGACGCAGTATCGCTACCTTATTGCTATCAAGTGATTGGCGAATAGTCGGCGTGGGGCGCGATCCAGCTCGGCCTGGATTTAGCCAGAAGGAATTCTCTCAGGCGACGATTGATCTATCTGACCTCGAGCATTTACCTGAACAGTTGCGGTTGTTAGCGAGCGAACACGAGGATATCGACAGCGTTGTCTGTGCTGCGGGGGTTGGTCGGTTTGGCTCGTTAGAAGAATTCTCTTACCAGCAAATTCGCGAGTTAATTGACATCAATTTAACCAGTCAACTCTATGTGGTGCGTGCGTTTCTACCGCTGCTCAAGCGCCGTGGCAGGGGAGATGTGGTCTTGATCGGCTCTGAGGCCGCGTTAGCAGGAGGTGCGCGGGGCGCTGTATATAGTGCGACTAAATTTGCCTTGCGTGGATTTTGTCAATCGTTGCGGCAGGAATCTGCCGCTGCCGGTATCCGAGTAACCCTGATTAATCCGGGTATGGTGCGCACTGATTTTTTTGACCAACTTGATTTCGAACCAGGCGAAGACCTGGCCCATGCCATTGTTCCCGAAGATATTGCAGTCGCGGTGAAAATGGTGCTCAGTGCACGAGCGGAAACAGTGTTTGACGAGATTAATCTCTCGCCATTGAAAAAAGTAGTAAGGCGAAAACACAGGGCACCCAAGCCCTGACAGCGGTGTTCGTTTGATGGTGGTTTGTTCTTTCATTACTCAGTGCCTTTGCGTGGTTCTCTGATCAAGCTGAGACAAAGGCCAAGAGCCGTCAGTGACATTACTGCAATAACAAGGCACATAGGTCCTGCGGAACCGTCATGAAGCAGGCCCACCGCAGTACCGACCAGTGCCCCGATCAGCATCTGGATAAACCCAAAGGTTGCTGCAGCCGTCCCGGCGATATCTGAAAACGGCTGTAATGTGCAGCTGATCGCATTGGCGCCGATGATACCGATGCTGCCAACAACGAAAAAAAGCGGCACTACAATGTGCCACAGTTGACCTGGTACTGAGGCAGACCACAGCAGAACGGTTGCTGCCAGTGCCATGACACACACGCCAATCCGTAGCATTAAAAGGGGTCCGGCATGGAGCACAACACGACTGTTAATGAAAGCTGCAATCATGATGCCAACAATGTTGGTACTGAAGAAATAGCCGTAATGCTCAGCGGGCACTGCGTAAATCTCGATAAAAACAAAGGGTGAGCCGGCGAGGTACGCAAAGAACGCGCCGAAGGCGAATGCCCCGGTCAGGATGCAGCCTAGACTGTAACGGTTGCCGAGTACGCGCGCGTACCCGCCAAGCAATGTAGTCAGATGGGTGGTGGTTCGCTTTTGTGGTGGCAGTGACTCATTTACTTTGAAAAAAGTCAGAGCGATGCAAGTGACACCCAATAAGGCGAGAACGAGAAAGATGCTTTGCCAGTGAAATCGGGTGAGTAGCTGGCCGCCAATGATCGGAGCTAAAAGCGGGGTGATTAGCATGGCCAGGTTAATCAGAGATTGTGCGCTGGCAGCCTGATTGCCACGATAAAGGTCACGTACGATAGCCCGGGCGACGACGCCCCCCACGCCGGCACCCAGCGCTTGGAGCACGCGTAATCCGATCAGCTGGGGGATTGACTCGGCCATGGCGCAAGCCAGACTGGCAAGAACAAACAGTAGCAGGCCACCCAGAAGGACTGTTCGCCGCCCCAGCGCGTCTGACAAAGGGCCATAGACCAGCTGACTGAAGGCCATGCCGAGGAAAAATGCGCTAAGCGTGAACTGGGCGCCGCCAGCGGGGCCTGGTAGCTGTTCAGCTAAGGAAGGCAGCGCGGGAAGATACATATCGATTGATGCCGCCCCTAAAGCAGACAGTGCGCCCAGCGTAAGGATTAGGGTGCGCCGGTCAAATGGGACCGCTTGCATCGTCAAGCTATGCTCGCCTCGGCAATTAACCAGCGCCGAAAAGCGGCGACTGGGTGTTCTTCGAGGCGGTCACGGCGTGTCAGGGCGTAATACCCGAATTGTCCTGGATAGGGTTGGGAAAATGGTTGCACTAATCGGCCATTGGCGAGTTCATCCTCAACCACCAACGTTGGCATTAATGCCACGCCCTGTCCTGCAAGTACGGCCTGCATGGTGAAGTTCGGTGAGGTGAAATGAGGGCCGCGGTGCGGATTGATCTGCGTGATCCCGTTGGCTAGCAGCCATTCCTCCCAGGTTGGCCAGTCAGGATCCTCTGATGGGGAATCGAAGTGAATGAGAGTGTGCCGAATGAGTTGGCTGGTCGATTTCAGCGGAGGATCGCTGTGCAACAGAGCGGGGCTACAGACAGGGATGACCTGTTGAGCCAGCAAGTGATCGACTTGAAGCCCTGGATAGTTACCTTGGCCAAACCGTATGGCCACTTCCACAGCCTCTCTAGCGGGGTCGACCGCTTCCAAGGACGGGTCGATGCGGACTTGGATGCCAGGGTGTTCGTTCCTGAAATCGACGATGCGTGGGATTAGCCATTTGGCCCCGAATGCAGGCGGCGCGCTGATTGTGAGACTTTCCCAGTCAGACTGAGACTGAACCCGTTCGACGGCAGCGCTCAGGTTGGCAAATCCCCGCCGAATACCAGGCAACAGGACCTGACCGGCCTCGGTTAATTGCAGCGATCGGTTCAGGCGGTGAAACAGTTTCACACCCAGTGTCTCATCCAGTGATTTGATCTGGTGAGAAATGGCGGCGGGCGTTACATGTAGTTCGCTGGCCGCTTTAGAGAAGCTGAGGGCTCGTCCTGCAACCTCAAAAGCCCGTAGCGCATTCAGTGGCGGCATGCGTGATGGAGTCATAGATTAGAAATTATAAACTGAAATCAAAAAGATATCGTTTGATAGGTGAGAAATAACCCATATATTACATTAACTTCCATAAACAATCTTTGAAAATATACTAAAGGAAAACTAATATGACGTCT
>DUBL01000035.1:38942-39700 GCA_012960345.1 Gammaproteobacteria bacterium
GGCCGGTAGCAATCGCTCCAACAGACTATGAGCATTACCTCGCTCGCGGTCGAAAAATGCGTGCGCAAGCCGCCGGTCGGTTGGCCCGTGCCTTGTCGACGAAGCTAGGTCAATCGCTCGATGCACTGAGCGCATCGATTTCCCGCATTTTGAAACGCGCACACATACGTCGCCAACGACAGAAAACGGCCGCAGCGCTTTCGCATTTGTCACCACATGTACTCAGAGACATCGGTCTGGTCTCTGCAGACGTTTCTCTGCTCACACAGGGTCGCGTCACCGTGTCCGAATTGGCGCAAGTTCGCCATACCGGCTGGGCCCATTAAATCGCCTCTCGTGGCACGTGTGTCGAGCTATGTCAGTGCTGTTTTTATTACAGCGAGGGAGACCGATAACTGCAATGCTTTTTGAACTAGGGTAGGGGTTGTCTGGAATCCCCCCCCGCGGTGGTCCGCAGGGGGACCCCATGGCGAGTTGTGAGGAGGAACACAACCCGCACTACAGAATCGGTGCACACACCAGCGAAGACGCATCGGTTGGGTGCTAGGCCTGACTTACAGCGGGCGCAATGTTAGTCAATGTTGCGGCTGGCGGGTTGTCAGAATCCGTCATTAAATGTTTGCTAAACGAAATGATCGGCACTGCGAGGGTTTACGGCGGCCGGTAAGCGTCGTGGAGTGCGGCGGCGATCCGTTCGTTCTGGATTTCGGTTGTACCATCAACAAAATGTGCGATCTTGGCGCAAGCCAGATGACGCC
>DUBL01000036.1:0-3108 GCA_012960345.1 Gammaproteobacteria bacterium
CCTATCTGCAATGGGCGCCGCCATGAGCCTCGGCGCCATCGTTCGCGCATTCGATACCCGACTCGAGGTCAGAGAACAGATTCAGAGCATGGGCGCAGAATTTCTGCTGGTCGATATCGAAGAAGATGGCGGTGGAACAGGCGGATATGCCCGAGTGATGAGTGACGAATTCATCCAGGCAGAGATGGCGCTGTTCGCGCAGCAAGCCAAGGAAGTCGACATCATCATCACTACCGCCCAGATTCCTGGAAAACCCGCGCCAGTGCTCATTACGGCGGACATGGTCCACTCCATGGCACCTGGCAGCGTTATTGTGGACCTCGCGGCAGAACAAGGCGGTAACTGTGAATTGACTCAACCGGGCCAACGGGTCGTGGAAAACGGGGTCACCATCCTCGGCTATACCGATCTCGTCAGTCGCATGGCATCACAATCGAGTCAGCTCTATGCCAGTAACCTACGTCACCTGATCAATGATCTGTGCCCCGAAAAGGATGGGACACTAACGCTGGATTTCGACGATCAAGTGGTACGAGCCATGACCGTGGTACACGAGGGCAAAGTGACTTGGCCCCCGCCGCCGATTGAGACGACACCGGTATCGACGGGCACTACGCCAACAGCGGCCAACGACCCCAAGGTCGTTGTTGCAGACCAATCGACTTCGAATTCTCTTGTGGGTTTAGTGATCACTGCATTATTGATACTCGGCGTTGGCTCGGTCGCACCACCAGCCTTCATGGCGCATTTCACGGTCTTTGTTTTGTCCATTTTTATCGGATGGCAGGTCATCTGGAACGTCACGCCGGCCCTCCATACGCCATTGATGAGTGTGACCAATGCAATCAGCGGCATCATCGTGGTAGGCGCACTGCTGCAGATCGACTCAACATCTTCTCTGGTAGTTATCCTCGCAGCCGTCTCCGTATTGGTCGCTTCAATTAATATTGCCGGTGGATTTCTCGTTACCCAAAAAATGCTTGCGATGTTTAGGAAGGAGCATTGAATTTGACATCCGGTATCGTCTGGGCTGCTTACCTCGTTTCCGCTATCCTCTTCATCCTGAGTCTGTCCGGACTTAGCAATCAGGAATCGGCGCGACGCGGAAGCGTATTTGGTATCGCGGGCATGGCACTCGCCATCGGCGCCACAATCCTCGGCAACACGCTCGAAAACTACCCACTTGTGATCGGCATGATGCTGTTGGGCGGGACCATCGGCGTGATGGTTTCTATGCGGGTACAGATGACAGCAATGCCCCAACTGGTAGCGCTATTACACAGCCTTGTCGGTCTGGCCGCCGTGATGATCGGTGTCGCTAATCAACTCGATAGCGACCCCACGGCGGCCTTCGCAGGCGTTGAGAAAACCATCCACCTGGTTGAAATTTATCTTGGTGTATTAATTGGCGCCGTCACGTTTTCCGGCTCAGTCATTGCGTTCGGGAAACTCCAGGGCATCATCAGCAGTCAACCGCTATCGCTTCCCGGCCGGCATTTTGCCAATATCATTATTGGGCTTGCCTGCCTATTGTGTGGTTACCTTTACCTAACGGCCGGCACTCCGGAAGCAGAAATTCTCCCACTGCTGGTAATGACCGCTCTAGCGCTTGTGTTCGGAGTGCATATGGTGATGGCCATTGGTGGCGCGGACATGCCCGTGGTGATATCAATGCTGAACAGCTATTCAGGTTGGGCCGCTGCTGCAACGGGCTTTATGCTATCCAATGACCTATTAATTGTGACCGGCGCACTGGTTGGTAGCAGTGGCGCAATACTGAGTTACATCATGTGCCGTGCCATGAACCGACGCTTCGTATCAGTCATTCTTGGCGGCTTTGGCAGCAGTGGCAACAACAACAGTGTCGTGGCACAGAGCGGCGAAGCCATTGCCATTGATCATGCAGAGGCGGCACAACTGCTCGCGACCGCGGACAGTGTTGTCGTGGTCCCCGGCTATGGAATGGCCGTCGCCCACGCGCAACACCCTGTCTCGGAACTGACACGCATCCTGCGTGCTCAAGGGGTAGATGTGCGATTTGCTATCCATCCCGTTGCCGGACGCATGCCTGGGCATATGAATGTATTGCTCGCAGAAGCGCGTCTACCCTACGACCTGGTCCTAGAAATGGATGAAATTAACCCGGACCTGCCAAAAACCACCGTGGTACTGGTGATCGGTGCCAACGACATCGTCAACCCCGCTGCACAGGAAGACCCCGGCAGCCCAATTGCCGGGATGCCAGTACTAGAGGTATGGAAAGCGGATCACGTGATTATCCTCAAACGCAGCATGGCGGTGGGCTATGCGGGGATTGATAACCCGCTCTTCTATCGAGACAATTCAAGAATGCTGTTTGGCGACGCCAAAGACAGCGTTGATCAACTGTTGCAACAATTGAAAGCCACCTGACCTACGAAATATCAGGCGACCCCTAGCAGGTCACGCATTCGAGTGCCGATCTCGGCCGGACTACGAACAACGGCCACGCCGGCATCTTCTAACGCCCTAATCTTGTCCTCGGCGCTACCAGTGCCGCCCGCTATGATGGCACCTGCATGCCCCATGCGTTTACCCGGGGGCGCTGTTGCCCCCGCGATGAATGCAACCACCGGCTTGGTCATGTGGGTTTTGATCCACGCCGCGCATGCTTCTTCATCCGTACCGCCGATTTCTCCACACATAACAACCGCCTCGGTCGCAGGGTCGGCATTAAATAAAGCCATGATGTCCAAGTGCTTCATCCCATTCACCGGGTCGCCTCCAATACCCACACACGTTGACTGCCCTAACCCAACGCTACTCAACTGACCGACTACTTCATAGGTCAACGTCCCGGATCGCGAAACCACACCCACAGGACCGGATCGATGAATATAACCCGGCATAATGCCGATCTTAACTTCCTCAGGCGTAATCACACCGGGACAATTCGGACCAATCAAGACCGTCGTTGAATCGCTCATTCGATGGCGGATCTGAATCATGTCCTTAACCGGCACTCCTTCCGTAATACAAATGACGAGTCCGATTTCCGCGTCAATCGCCTCTATCATGGCCGCAGCCGCGAACGGCGGCGGTACATAGATCACCGACACGTCACAACCG
>DUBL01000036.1:3218-6821 GCA_012960345.1 Gammaproteobacteria bacterium
CCCGCCACAAAACAGTCGCGGCCAAACGCGTAAGCAAGGCAATTAGCGGTATGGAATTGCCCCGTCCGCCCGGTAATGCCCTGCGTCACTATCCTGCTTTTTCGATTAACCAGTATAGACATCGCTTAACTCGCCGCTGCGACCACTTTCTCTGCCGCTTCAGCCATCGTCGCGGCTGGAATAATCTCGATGTTTGATTCCGCGAGAATCTCTCGACCCCGTTCGACATTGGTGCCTTCCAAACGAACCACCAACGGTACATCCAGATTTACTTCTTGAGCCGCACTAACTAACCCTTCTGCCACCACATCACAGCGCATGATGCCCCCAAAGATGTTAACCAGGATGGCGCGAAGCGATTCGTTTCGTAGCATCAACTTGAACGCTTCAGTCACCTGTTCGGTCGTCGCCCCGCCCCCCACATCTAGAAAATTTGCAGGCTCACCACCGTAAAATTTAATGATATCCATTGTTGCCATGGCCAGGCCCGCCCCGTTCACCAGACACCCGATGGAACCATCGAGTGCAATGTAATTAAGACCGTGAGCCGATGCATCCACTTCATCCTGATTTTCTTCATCGAAATCACGCAGTGCTGCGATGTCCGGCTGACGAAAGAGCGCACTATCATCAAAATTGAACTTCGCATCTAAGGCAACCAACCGCAGGTCCTCGGTCAGTATCAACGGGTTAATCTCGACCAAGGAGGCATCACTCTCCCAGAAAGCTTGATAGACAGAGGAAAATAACCCTACCGCCTCACGTTGTGAATCAGACGGTATGCCCATTTGTTCCGCAAGCAATGTTAGGCCTACCTCATCAACTCCAGCGACGGGATCAACCGATAAGCGATGAATATGCTCTGGAGTAGAGGCGGCAACACTTTCGATATCCATGCCACCTTGGGCACTTCCAATAATCACTACCCGCTGGCTTACACGATCAATGACTACGCCGAAATACATTTCGCTGTGTATAGCGACCCCTTCTTCTATCAGTAAACGCCTAACCTGCTGCCCATCAGGGATAGTCTGGTGTGTCACAAGCATCATGCCGAGCATCTCGTGCGCAGCCTGATGCACATCCTCGAGTGAAGACACGACTTTAACTCCTCCGCCCTTGCCTCGACCCCCGGCGTGAATCTGCGCTTTTACGACCCAGGGCGGGCCCATAATCGTTGGCGCAAGCAGATCCACCTCCTCAATTGATCGGCAAACCACACCCAGAGGCACGCTTACGCCATAGCGTCCCAAAATCTCCTTCCCCTGATACTCGTGAATTTTCATCGTTCCATTGAGCCTAACTATCGTTAGGCTCAATAACCACTTCGCGCCGCTGATCAGTAATCCATTCGCTCCAAGAACCCACAAACAACCTGGACCCCGGTAACCCTGCGTGCTCCATAGCTAAAAGGTTGTGACAAGCTGTGACACCTGAGCCGCAGCTGTGAATCACATCTCGAGGCAGCTGCGCTTTAATCAAGGCCTCGAACGCCTGCCGCAACTCCCCAGTCGATTTGAACTTCCCCTCACGCATGTTCTGTATAAACGGACGATTCAGCGCACTCGGTATATGGCCCGCTACCAAATCCAATGGCTCCTGCCACCCCTTGAAACGCGATGCCTCACGTGCATCAACAATCAAACCGCTCCCCTGCCCGACAATGGACTCTACCGTTTCAACCGACACCCACAAATCGTCATCCGCTGGTCCCTCATAGATAGCGCTCTGATAAGTCTCGTTACCTGACGCCATCGCAAAACCTGCTGCCTGCCACGCGGCGACCCCCCCATCAAGCACTTTGACATCACGGTGCCCCATCCAGCGCAACATCCACCAGAATCTTGCGGCCATCGCACAACCCCCGTCGTCATAAACGACCACTGGAATATCCGGAGTCAGGCCAAGATGGCCAAGCGTCTTGCGGAACACGCTCACCTCGGGCAACGGATGACGGCCCGTTCGTGAATCAACAGGGCCAGATAAGTCAGCCTCCAGATCAACATAGCTTGCGCCGGGGATATGCGATGCAAGGTACTGCGCTCGCCCCGCATCGGCTTGACTGAGGAGAAAACGGCAATCGCACACGCGGAGAATGCTTCCATCACCCTGTGCGGAAAGCTCATTAACCGAGATGAGCGGGGAGTCGTTCATTTTTTCCATCGATAGATTATCCGTTCAATCGCCATCTAGCGACACACTACAAGCTTGTCTAGTCTTTAACTACCGCGTGATCGGTTGCCTGTATTTGGCGGTGGGGGTGGGATTCGAACCCACGGTGGTCGTGAAACCACGCCAGTTTTCAAGACTGGTACATTCAGCCGGACTCTGCCACCCCACCTTTCTAACACCATCACCAGTTGAGCCTCACAACTCAAGAAATCATCTTTCTTGGCAGCTTGCCAGGCTCGTGTGATCGTATCATCTAATAATATCCGGATATTCGCGCGGACGTTTAACGCCTTTTTATTTTGACTACCCGCGATCAATTCGCTCCATTCCACCCATATAAGGACGCAATACTTCTGGCACCGTAATCGCCCCATCAGCGGTCTGATAATTCTCCATGACAGCCACCAGCGCTCGCCCGATAGCCAGTCCCGAGCCATTCAAGGTATGCAATAAAGCGGGCTTTCCTGTTGAGGGATCTCGCCAACGCGCGCCCATGCGACGCGCCTGAAAGGCCTCGAAATTACTGCATGACGAAATCTCCCGGTAACGTTGCTGGCCAGGAAGCCACACCTCAAGATCATAGGTCTTAGCAGCAGAAAACCCAAGATCACCATCACACAATGTCACGACCCGATACGGTAGACCCAATTTCTCGAGAATGATCGCCGCATGAGCGGTCAACTCTTCGAGCGCCGCCCAGGAACGCGATGGATCGACCAACTGCACCAATTCAACTTTCTCGAACTGGTGCTGACGAATCATGCCGCGAGTATCTTTACCGTATGAGCCGGCTTCCTGTCGAAAACAAGGAGTATGGCAAACGTGGCGCGCCGGCAGACTTTCCGGCTCCACAATGACGTCACGATAAAGATTAGTGACCGGAACTTCCGCTGTGGGAATCAAGTAGTAAGATGGATCAGATGTCGTCAGAAATTGATCCTCTTCAAACTTCGGCAACTGGCCGGTTCCAAAAAGCGACCGTTCATTCACCAAGTAAGGAACATAAGTTTCACGATAGGCATGCTCTCGCGTATGCACGTCGAGCATGAACTGAATGAGCGCACGATGCAGCGTCGATAACGCGCCGAACATAACGACGAAACGTGAGCCGGTCAGTTTGGTCGCCGCATCAAAATCCATCATACCCAACTGGGTACCGAGGTCGACATGGTCTTTGACTTCGAAAACAGGCTGTGACGGATCACCCCAGCGCCGTATTTCAACGTTGTCATGCTCCGAACTCCCTGCGGGTACCGACGTATGAGGCAAATTGGGAATCTCTGCCATCAATGTGCGTAATTCCGCTTGGACCCCTCCAAGGGTTGCCTCCACGTCTTTTAGGCGAGGTCCAATGCCCGCCATTGATTTCATTAACTCAGCGACATCTTCCCCCGCAGCCTTTCTCTGACCGACCTCCTTGGACAATCGGTT
>DUBL01000037.1 GCA_012960345.1 Gammaproteobacteria bacterium
GCATCTTCAGAACGCAGCATCTTGCGGTAGATAGGTAAGTCGACAGTGCGCATCGTCTGGAAAGATTGTTCAATCGTATCGCCTTCGATGGCACGCAGTACTTCCTTGATGGTTTGTACCGCGAGCGGTGCCGATGCCGCAAGCTGGTCGGCCCAGGCGCGAGCCCGCGCCATGAGTTCTGCTGGTGGGACAACCGCATTGACGAGGCCGTGTTGGTATGCCTCGTTCGCTGGCATGCGTCGACCCAAGAGCAACATTTCGAGCGCCACGTTGTAGGGTAGACGCCGGGGTAGTCGCTGGATAGCTCCCGCGTCAGGGACGATGCCGAGCGGCATTTCGGGTAAGGCGAACTCGACATGATCGGCAGCGATGACAAGGTCACACGCCAGAACCAGTTCAAATCCTCCACCGATGGCAAGGCCGTTCACCGCGGCGATGACGGGTTTGTTGAGATCCCATAGTTCAGTCAGACCGGCAAACCCTCCCGGAAGGTCAACGTCTTCTTCCCACCATTCATCCAACTGGGTCTCGCCGCGGTCTACTGCCTTGAGGTCCCAGCCGGCTGAAAAGATGCGTTCTCCTGTGGCAGTCACAATGCCGACTCTCAGTTCCGGATCATCACGCAGGATGACGACAGCTTCGTTAATCATGCGGCTCAGGTCGTGATCAATAGCGTTGACTTTTGGTCGATCGAGGGTAATTTCAAGCACCGCGCCGCGGCGCTCGACCCTGACTTCGTTGTTCCTGTTGGACATCGGCGTACCCCATTTACTGGATGTATCAATTAGGATTGTTTGGAAAACCCGGTCCTTAGGCGCCGAGTTTACGACAGTGCCACACTTTTGGGCGTCTTCCTGGATGCAATCTGATGGCTAGTCGCCATAACATAAGCGTTCCGGGGGTAGGGTACTCAATAGGATAGATCGATGGATCTCGAACTTAGCGATGAACAGCGCCTGTTGGCAGACTCGTTAAAGGCGTTTGTTGACAGCGAGCTGATGCCTTTTGAGGCAGTCACCGATCGGGCCGGGGAAGTGTCTCCAGAGTTGGGGCGGCAAATTGTTGACAAAGCATTGGCACTTGGTTTCTACGCTGCCAACCTTCCCGAATCCGTGGGTGGGGGCGGGTTGGACAATGCCAGCCTTGCCATCATGGAGCGAGAATTAGGTAAGGTCACTCACGCATTGCACGGTTATGTTTGGCGACCCACGGAGTTATTGCTTGCGTGTGAGGGTGATCAAATAGAACGCTATCTTACGCCGTGCATCCGCGGTGAAAAGACGGAATGTTTTGCCGTGACTGAGCCAGGTGCGGGTTCGGACATTTTGTCGATGTCAACACGGGCCACGCAAAAGGGCGGTGATTGGATAGTCAACGGGTCTAAGCATTTCATCAGCAGTCACGTGTTGCCAGATTTCGCCATTGTCTTTGCCGTGACCGGAGAAGATGAAACTGATCGGGGGCCTCGCAAACGCATCACCGCGTTTCTCGTCGATCGTGGCCAACAGGGATTTGATATTCAACGGGGGCCTCGTTCCGTGAGTCAGCGGGCCTATCCGACCTATGTGTTGTCATTCAACGATTGTCGTTTGGGCGCTGGCCAGGTGCTTGGGTGTGAAGGACAGGGCCTAGAATTGGCCGATAAGTGGATCAAAATGGGTCGCGTATGGGTTGGCGCCAATTGTTGTGGTCGGGCGGAACGATTACTTGAGTTATCCGTTGACTGGGCTGCCACTCGCAAACAGTTCGGACAGTCAATCGGTCGCTTCCAGGGCACTTCGTTTAAGTTGGCCGATATGGTGACTGAGTTGCAGGCGGCTGACCTCCTGGTTATGCATGCGGCTCGAAAGGCCGATGCTGGGACAATGGTTCCGGCCGATGCGGCGATGGCCAAACTGTATGCGTCAGAGATGTTGCAGAGAGTAGCTGACAACGCAGTCCAGATTTTTGGTGGAATGGGGTTGATGGAAGAGATGCCGATAGAGCGCTTATGGCGAGACTCTCGCCTTGATCGCATCTGGGAGGGAACCTCGGAAATACAGCGCCACATTATCAGTCGACATGTGCTGCGCCAACGGGATGGGTGATGAGTGCCACACGCCACAATCTGGAACGATTGTTATCGCCGCGTCACGCCGCGTTCATCGGCGGAGAGGATGCGCTGCACGCAGCGGTCCGCTGTGCGCAGGGTGGGTTTTCCGGTGATATTTGGGGAGTCAATCCGCGCCGGGCCACATTGGGAGACTTTCCCTGTTTTCGCAGCGTCGGTGATCTGCCAGCGCCACCCGATGCGGTTTTCTTGGCAGTGCCGAGTGCTACCGCTGTCGACGTGGTTGCACAACTTGCAGCGCTTGGGGCTGGTGGGGTGGTCTGTTACACCGCAGGGTTCCGCGAGTTAGGCGGAGCCGGTGCAGAACTTGAAAAGGTGCTGGCCAAGGTTGCAGGTGACTTGGCATTGGTCGGCCCGAATGTGTTTGGCTTGCTCAATTATGTGAGCGGTGCCCATTTATGGCCTTACGCGCACGGTGGTAAACGGGTCGAGCGTGGTGTTGCCCTGGTGTCTCAAAGCGGTATGTTTTCTGGCTACGTCACGACCAATCAACGTTCGGTGGCTTTCTCGTATGTGATTGGCTCGGGCAATCAGACCTGTTTGGGTGTTGAGGATTACCTCGAGGCTTTGGTCCACAACCCGGCAGTTAATGCCTTTGGCCTGTATGTTGAAGCGTTACGTGATATCCCTCGTTTTGCAGAAATCGCCATCGAAGCATTGGCCCGTAATAAGCCGATTGTTGTGTTAAAGGGTGGCGCGTCGGAGGTAGGGGCCAGTTCCACCGTGACACATACGGGGTCACTGGCCGGCACGGATGCTTTTTATCAGGCACTTTTTGATCGGCTGGGTATCGTTCGTGTGGCGACGCCCAGTCAGATGCTCGAAACGCTGAAACTATTGACGGTGGCCGGTGCCCCGAATGGAAAGAAACTGGCGGCTTTTACTTGTTCTGGTGGTGATGCCGCGATGGTGGCTGATGGAGGAAGTTTGTTGGGTCTCGAGTTTCCGCGCGTTTCCTTAAGCGCTCGAAACACTTTGAATGAATTGTTGCCGCCGATCGCCTCCGTCTCCAATCCACTCGATTACACCACGCCCCTGTGGGGAAAGGAGCAGGCACTGACTCAGGTATTCGATACCCTCGTGCGCGATGGCTGCGATATGGCGTTGTTGGTGCAAGACTATCCACCCCTCGATATGGCCCATGACGTTGCAATGTACCGCACGGATGCTCGGGCGTTTGCTGCCGCTACTGCAGCTGCAGGGGTGCCGGCTGCGGTGTGCAGTGTGTTGGCAGAGAACTTCGATGCAGAAAGTCGCTCACTGATGTCGCAACAAGGCGTTGCGCCACTGCAGGGTCTAGGTGACGCGCTGATGGCCATTAACGCCAGTACGAATATAAAAAAACGTCGCCAATGTATTGTTTCTAACCGGGATGAATTGCGTTTGCCCCCAGTACAGGCAATTCATGGTACGCCACTTGCGGTCGATGAATGGCACGGCAAGCAGCTGTTATCTGCGGCGGGGATCGAGGTGCCGCGTGGGCACTGTGTGGCGCTTGATGCGGTGGAGGATGCTGCGGACGCGTTGGGTTATCCGGTGGTGGTGAAATTCATTGGAACCGGATTCGAGCACAAGACCGATCTTGGAGCCGTGCGGGTGGGTCTGGAAAATCGAGCAGCAGTTAGTCATGCGTTGGTAGAAATGGTGTCGTCAATCGGCAAAACCGCCCCATCGCTAGTGGTGGATCAGGTGCTGGTAGAGGAGATGATTCACGCTCCAGT
Source organism: Gammaproteobacteria bacterium (assembly GCA_012960345.1). Lineage (GTDB taxonomy): Bacteria > Pseudomonadota > Gammaproteobacteria > Arenicellales > UBA868 > UBA11791. The sequence continues at coordinate 3,832 of DUBL01000037.1, forward strand.
AGCCGAGTTACTGGTGGGAGTTCAAAGTGATCCGCAGTTTGGACAGGCGTTGACGCTCGCCAGTGGCGGTACGCTGGTTGAGTTGATTCGAGACAGCCAAACTTTACTTTTGCCTAGCAGCAGAACTGACATTGAGTGGGCTTTAATGTCATTGCGCTGCAGCGCCTTGTTGCAGGGTTACCGTGGCCAGGGGGCAGTAGATATTGCAGCGCTAATTGACGTCTTGTATGCCGTGACCGTGTTTTCAGAACGATATCGAAGTCGAGGGTTAGAGTTAGATATTAATCCACTGTTTGTGCTCAAGGACGGTCCTGTCGCGGCAGATGTGTTGTTGCGGTTAATTCCCGATTAATTAACATCAGGGACTGTCTTTAGTTTTAGATTCCCCTACAAGCCGCGCCGGGTCGTGATGAACCGGATCGAAAGCCGGATGGGTCACGCACTGTTCAGGGCTCTTGATAGAAATGAACGCAGCGCTGCTTCGAGTGAAGACCTCACGGTCGATGGCGTACCAGAATGAGGGTGGGTCAAATGTTCCACCCGAAATACCTATTGAGTCAGGCCGCGTGCCAATGGTCCACCAGACCGTGGTGCCGCATTCCGTGCAGAATCGCGTATCGAATGCTCGGCCAGAAGCAGTTGTGAGCTCGTGAGTTTTTACGGCACCGACTCCCAGTTGAACTTGATCTTGCGCAAAGTAGACAGAGATGCTGAAGGCGCTGCCGCTGCGCAGCTGACAATAGCGGCAGTGACAGATAGAGGCCACTTGTGGAGCTCCCGTGACCTGGTATCTAACTGAACCACACAGGCAGCCTCCTTCGTGGGTGTGGCTCATGTTTTGCTCGGCGGCTCTAAGTGGGTGCGGATGGCTTCGTCATAGTGATCGGCACGAGTCAGTTGTCTGATCAGTTCAAGGTCCGCAACATCGTTCAGTGTATCGGCGCCTTGGCCTTCGCGCAGGGCACGCAAGGTGTCGTAGGCTGCCTTCATCGCAGCCAGGGCCGGTTTGTGGCTCTGCAGCGCGATTCGCACGCCAAGCTGTGAGAGATAGTTGCGATCGAGCATCTCGTTGGGCGCGCCGCCGAGAATGATGGGAGCCTGCAATGCCGTGGCAATAGTCTCGAGGTCAGATCTTGATTTCACACCGACAAGAAACGTCATGTCGACTCCTGCGTCCTCATAGGCACGACATCGGTCGATGCAATCTGGCACACCGGTGATCGCAGTAGCACTGGTTCTGCCGGCGATCACAAGGTTTGGATCGTGACGAGCGGAGATCGCGGCCTTCATTTTGCCGACCGCTTCTGGTCGTGAGATCAAACGCGCCTTTTCTGCCTGCGCATACGGGCGTGGTAATTCCGTGTCCTCGATGGAAAGCGCAGACACTCCGGAATGTTCAAGCTCCTCTACCGTTCGCATCACATTGAGTGCGTTACCATAACCATGGTCTGCATCTACCAGTAATGGCAGTTCCCCGGCACGACAGATACGGTAGGCCTGAGACGCGAACTCAGACAGTGTCAATACAATGTGATCGGGCGCGCCCAGTACGGTCAGCGACGCAATGGATCCTGCAAACATACCGATTTCGTAACCGAGGTCTTCGGCCATGCGCGCGGACACTGCGTCGTAGACCGAACCGGGATAAACACATTGTTCGGTTTCGATTTGACTGCGAAACCGCTGGCGCCGTTGTGTCCATTTCATCGTTAATATGCTCACTATCAGTATAAGGTGATTTCACGATCCAAAAATGCGAAGCCCATTAAAGCGCGCAGATGGGTTTTCCTGACTACGTGGGTTTCAGGTTGTCTTATCGGGCTTGTATGACGTATCTCGGCGTGAGTGACAGTTCTTAGGATTCGTCTGTTAAATCATATCCCGGATTTAAAAGGCGAGTGGGTCTGTTTAGGCTTGAGTCGATTAGATCGTCCAGATAGTCTAGGGGGCCCACACAGTAATGTACCCAGGGTACTGAATTTTGTTGGAGTAACACAAAGATGGATGACGCTCGTAGCAAACAGATGAAGCTTTACCACCGTGTTGATCGAGTATTCAATGAGTTAAAGGCTATCGGTATGGGTGATGATGATCCGATTCCAGTTGAGCAGTTGTGCAATTATGACCAGTACCATTACTTTGGGACCGACGCGATCGACGAGGCGATCGCGTTATTGGGAATCACAGCTGACTCACAGGTGCTTGAGGTTGGCTCGGGGATTGGTGGGCCGAGTCGCTATCTTGCGCATCGTCAAGGTTGTAAGGTCACGGCCTTGGAGATACAGCCAGATGTCGATGCCACGGGGCGTGCATTGACCCATCGTTGTGGACTCGACGATCGGGTAGATCATCGTTGCGGGGATATGCTCGACGGCATCGGGTCGACGGGAATATATGACGTCATTGTGAGTTGGCTTGCGTTCCTTCACATTCCCGATCGAGACACACTTTACCGACGATGTTTCGAGTCACTGCGCCCCGGCGGCCAGATGTTGGTGGAAGATTATTTTGAGCGGGGTACCTTGTCTGAACGGGAGCAATTAATCCTGGCCCGGGACATCTGGTGTGATCGTGTGCCAACCATGACAGATTATCGTGTGGAGCTTAGTAACGCCGGGTTTGAAAACATCGAATTGACTGACATGACGACATCTTGGCTCTCGTTTGTGATGGATCGTTTTCAGGGATTCCGGGCAGCGAGTGAACGCAATCGAGTGGTCCATGGGGATGCGATCGTTGACGGGTTGCATGGCTTTTATGAGGCCGTGGTTAACCTATTCCAGGACGGTAACCTGGGTGGGATTCGATTCACCGTCAGTAAGCCCAAGTGATCCTTCTATCGGTTATAGGATAGATAAATGAAAGAATTCTCTGGCAGAGTGGTTGATGATGTGCGGGAATTGCGAAATGCACTGGCTACGTTTGCGACTGGCGTAACCGTTGTTACGACTCG
>DUBL01000038.1 GCA_012960345.1 Gammaproteobacteria bacterium
ACTATGACCCCGAGTTAGCGATCGGTAGAGCGAGGATAAAATCGGCCGCGCTTTAGCGAATTTTTTAAGCGCCCGCAAGCTGAGAATCAAATCGGCGCTGCACCACCTACCCTATGACGAATACCTGTTGCTGTCAAATATGTTGTCGGGAAACAACAGAGCGGCAGCTCATTACAAAAGATGCGCTAATGGACTTGAAGGGTCCACTCCCTTCATGAACGGAACTCGGCGATCACGGTCAGTAATCTGGTAAACGGTACCGAGCCAATTATTGAACACCGCCTTCCCCGTATCGCGCCAGGTGTTGTCGACCAGTGTTGAGAGAATCTTTTCAGGAAATTCTTCGATCAATGTTTGCGACGTTTCCGGTGCCGTTGCCCGCAGTCGGTACGCTTCGAGGAGTTCGCTCGCCTCATTCGAGAAATAACCTACAGGAAATGGGGGGTACTCGGTAATGTCCCCAGTCAGAAAGCGAACCACTTCTCGTTTGTATTCCTTTAAAAGACTCACCGCATCGTATTCAGGGTGCCCCTGAAAATAAACAAATCGAAATCCATCAGCACTCGTTGCAAGATGCACTCCAGCCCGGTCACTTTCGATCAAAACTCGCAGGCCCGCTGCCCTCATTTCGCTCGAGTAAATTTCGTTGAATCGCGAATGAGGAACATCAAATCGAGTGTTGACATCGCGAACCAACGGATGAGTACGATCCACCGGTCGATGGGAGAAAACACCCCAACGCTTAAATCCTAGTGGCTCACGATCAAGCCCATGAAAAATCTTGAGTGCCGCATGGGTTGCAAGACAGGCACACAATGTTGAAGTGACGTGCTCACTCGCCCAATCCAAAACCTGACCCAGCGGGTCCCAGAATGATTCATCCTCCAGCCGCGAAGAAATCGGATTCGCACCGGAGATGATCAATGCATCCAGCCCTTTTTCTTGCAACGCATCAAATTCAAAATAGTATTGATCAATATGCCTGCGTGCCCCATCACCTCGAGGGATCACGGCCGGAGAGAATGGGTAGATATAAAACTGCGCAATACGATTACAACTATCGACAAGTCGTAAAAATTGTCGCTCGGTCGGCTCTAGCGCGGCGTCCGGCATCATGTTGAGGAACCCGATATGTAACTCACGGATATCCTGCTCCTGCGCTCGATTTTTCTCCAGCACCTCCATCCCCTCTTCTCGCAGACGGCGGTAACTTGGAAGACCCGTGTTATCAACCAGCGGCATGTTGCTGCCCCAAAATTAGCTCAGCGACGGTCGAGTGCAGCCGATACGATTTCCAAGAACTCGTCTTCGCTTCGTATGGCCATGATCTCATCAGCATCAATAGTGACGCCGTACTCATCTGCAATGCGCCGGTAGAGCGGTTCCCGATGCGCGATAAGTCTGGGAATAATCCAACGGAAAAAATCATCCGGATTAATAACATCAATCGATGGAGTACTGGTATCCAACAAATACTGTGGTAATTGCTGGTCAAAAAAATCATTCCGATAGTACATTGGTTTGGGTCTGGCCAGCGATCGTTCGATGATTTCCTGACGCAACTGTGTTGATGGCTGCAGATAAATAATCAGCGTATCTTCCGCCAATTTTTTCATCAAGCCATCTTCATTGAGTTCACAAAGGCTACCGCCAGCGTCGTTAATAAAGTTTGGGTAGCCGTAAGTCTCTCGCGCCCGCTCGATAAAGTCGGGCACATCAAACATGGCGGATATTTCCGCCCGACGATGCAATTCCTGGCGGCGTTTGAATTCGTCAAGTCGAAGACCTCCATTCTCACCAGCCCCTATCATTCCGAGAAACTTTGACACCAGATCAAGATTATCAACAGTAATGTTGTGGTCAATAGAAATCTCGTCGGCACACAGGAGATCCTGCAGCATCGGATCCTTCATCGCCTGACGCTTGACAACATCGAGAATCGGCTCCGCAAGGTAGCGTGTTCCAATACGATAATCACCCGAATAATGAAACCAGGCGGCCTTCGGTAATCGATTAGCGAGAGTGGTCTTACCCACGCCTGACATACCCAACAAGGTAATCGCCTTATTGGTTTGGGCGGCAAATGCCTGACCAGTCATGTCTCGTTGGTAGTTCATAGCGATCGTGTCCCTATACGGGAGTAACAATGGCACACTTTAACGACGTGTCTCTTCGATAACGCTGGCGGTTGCCGTAGCCAAGATTCTAATATCATTACCCAAAGTCACCAGATCAAATCCTAGAGCTATCATTGTTTTAGCATACGACGGTGCTAGACAATGAATTCCCGCGCGTAATCCTGCATCCTTTGCAGTCGTCAAGATACGTTCAATCGCTGCAACAACCTCTGGCTCGTCTTGGTCAAGTTTGGGCGTATAACCCATCGACAAACTCAAGTCGCTGGGCCCGATATAGACCCCGGTTAATCCAGGAGTCATAACGATCGCATTCAAATTGTCCAACGCTCGAGTGGTCTCAATCATGGCCAAGGTGACGATCTGTCGATTGGCGTCGTTGGCATAATTCGCCCCGTGTTCGAAGACCGCACGCGTTGGTCCAAAACTGCGCTCACCATCTGGTGCATAACGCGCATACCGAACGAATGCCTCTGCTTCTTCCGGCGTATTGATCATGGGGCAAATCAGACCGACCGCCCCGGCATCGAGCAACTTGCCGACAATGCCTGGCTCCAGCCACGGCACGCGCGCGAACGGAGTCGAATCACCGATCGAAATGGCCTGCAGCAGGCTAAGCGCAGACTGGTAATCATTCAAGCCATGCTGTAGGTCGACTGTCAAAGAATCGAATCCAGCGCGGGCGTTAATCTCGGCGGTAACGGTACTTGGGATAGAAAGCCAACCGTTGACGACGGCCTTGTCTTCTGCCCATAGTTCCCTGACTTTATTTTTCAACCCCACACCTCCCTATAATATTGACGCGATCGACCTCGGTTTCTGATGAACGAAATGGATTATTTGCGTTTAACTTCACAGCTGATTCAATGAATACCAATAACCCAAAGCCTTCGGCGATCAATGGTGATACGCGTCTGTTTTTCATTATCGGAGATCCAATTTCACAAGTCGGATCGCCCCTGCTATTTAACTCACTGTTCCAACAGCATCAGATCGCGGCGGCGATGTTACCATGCCACGTGTTACCAGCCGACCTGAGCGTGGTTATTAAAGGTCTTCGCCGGCAACAGAACCTAGGTGGAATTATCGTTACGGTGCCACATAAAACCCGGGTTCTGCGTCTGATCGATTCGCTAACACCTGAGGCCCTGGCGACCGGTGCGATCAACGCCATTCGACGAAATGCAGACGGCTCACTGTACGGCGCCAACTTTGACGGCCAGGCTTGTGTACGAACTTTTCAACAACTCGGCACTGATCTTCGCAACCAATCAGTACTCATCATTGGCGCAGGCGGAGCCGGCAGAGCTGTGGCAGATGCCTGTCTTCGTGAAGGAGCCAGCTACTTACGACTAGTGGAAAAAAGACGGTCGCGGGCTATCCGCCTAGTGCGGGAGCTTAAAGCACGCTTTTCCCACGCTATCATCGATGTGGGTGACCACAACCCCGGAGGATTTACTCGAGTAGTTAATTGTTCTCCGAGCGGCATGACGACAGCGGATGCAATGCCAATCGATATAGATCAACTGGACCCTGGCACTGCTGTTGTAGACCTCGTTTTGAAACCAGTGAACCCACCCTTGTTAAAGGCTGCACAGGAAATGGATTGCCGAACAGCCAACGGAAACACTGTTCTCGCTGCACAGGTAGATTTAATCGCAGATTTCTTCCTTATTGCGCGTGGGTAAATAACCAACGCCATCTGATAACAACCAGTTGCTACGCACTCGACAAACCTCTATAACGCTGTTGACAGTGCATGGCATCGATAGACTGCAACCTCATAGGAAACGATCATGAAAAAACTAAACGGCGTTTGCGTCCCGGTATCTAGCGTCTTTGATGGGACGGGAGAAACGATTGACCCTGGGAAGATGAAGGCCCATGTGGATCGCATGCTCGACGCGGGAGTACACATCGTTCTTGCCAATGGGGGTACAGGAGAATTTCCCTATCTGCGGTGGAATGAGAGAAAAGAACTCGCCGAACTGATCGGTAATCATGTGGCAGGTCGCGCCGCTTACATGGTTCAGACTTCAGCTGTTAGCACCAGCGAAACCATCGAAATGACTCAACACGCAAAGGACATCGGCGCCGACGCTGCCATGGTGCTTCCCCCTTATTTTGAGGGTCCGAACATGGATGGGGTCTATGATCATTTTGAAAAGGTGGCAAACGCGGTCGATATTCCGATCATGGTCTACAACATCCCCCAATGCTCAAATATCGATATCACACCTGACTTTTTTAAGCGACTTCTCGAAATTGACAATATCGAATACATCAAGGACAGCACTGGCGACATTGTCCGCATTCAGGAACTGTTGACGACTGGCGGTACCGTCTTCAATGGTGGCGACCCCATTACGTTCCAATCACTACTCGCGGGCTGTCCAGGTTGCGTGTGGGGCGCGGTTAACGCGATACCCCATGAAGCCGTAGAACTGTTTAATTTAGTCACTACAGGAAAATTGGCCGAAGCCAATGCGCTTTGGCAACGAATTCTTCCGTCACAGCTCTTCCTGTGGAGTCATCCTTACAATCCAGCGGTGAAAGCGGCTACCCAGATGATGGGACACGATATCGGACAATGCCGACTGCCACAGCAACCATTAACTGATAGCGAAGCATCAGCACTTGTCTCATCGCTGGCACCGCTACTCAATGTCGACGCTAATCGGAAAAACGTCGCCTAGTGAGTCCTCCGCATTCCACTGCGCATCAGAAAAGCCACCAAAACTCATGAACATCAAACCTCTAGATGCTCACTTCGGCGCAGAAGTTCTAGGTGTTGATCTCGGCCAGGATCTCGATCACACGATGATGCAACAATTGACAAAGGCACTGTATAGCCACCGGGTCATTGTAATACGTGATCAACATCTGGACGAACATGACTATCTGACATTTGGACGGGCTTGGGGCCAACCGATCCCCCATGTGTTGGATCATTTGCGTATGCCAGAATTCCCGGAAATGATGACCGTTGGGAACACCGACAAAAAAGATCAGAACGAAGCGGTAAGAAACGGCACCGTCCTTTGGCATACAGACCAGTCTTACGAGGCGGTTCCTGCAAGCGTCACTATGCTGTACTCGATTAAAACCCCAGCGACCGGCGGTGAGACCCAAATCTGTAACATGGTGGCCGCCTATCAGGATCTTGACGCAAGAATGAAGGAGAAACTAGACGCCTTACAAGTGGCGCATCAGTACGGTCGAGGGAAGTTAAGAGCATCCGAGTATGCCGCCAGCCCGATCACCACCAAGCATCAACATGACCAGCTACCGACATTCTTCCACCCGCTGGTGATGCAACATCACGTGACTGGAGAAAAAGGGTTATACGCTGTTGGACAAAGTTCCTATGCAATAAAAGGGATGGGCGACAGTGACGCCATCACGCTGCTTGAGCAATTAAAAGATCATGTCCTGCAGGAAAAATACATTTACCGGCACAAGTACCGTGTCGGAGATGTGGCAATATGGGATACGTTCCAGACTCTTCATTCTGGAACCAAAATCAACGCCGCGACAGGCGAACCCGATTCCAGACTACTCTGGCGTATCAGTGTCAGAGGGAAACCACCGATCCACCACTAACGCTTGGGTCCATTGACACGGCCCGGTCTTGCGTTCTGAACGTCCGTAGCTGAGGCGATGTGCTCCAGTTCGTAAAAGTTGGTTTGGCTGCCCGGCAGCGCCCCCAACCTTTCAAGGTGCTCAGCTGCCAACTCCTCAGTCATTACCGCCTGCATCGCATCTTCATCATATCCTTCAACGATGACGACCCAATTAGCGATGTCATCGGGCCGGCTTCGCAGTTTCTTCTCTTCGGTTGGGGTATGACTTGCCACCTCATCGGCCGTCAAGAAATGAGCGCCCACAATTGAACCGACGCTCACACATTCTCCAAGAAATATGCTCTCCAACCAATGGCGTAACGCATCACTAGACCCTCCAGCAGGCGCCATCCGGCAAGTTAAAATAAATCGGCCAGCACCCAGACCACGACTGTCATCGAGCCGACACAACGTTCGGTTGGAATTGCGGTAACGCGCAAGCACCTGTTCGGTCCAGGGACTGGGGTCATTTAGACGATCAAGATAAGCCCGTGACGTTAAGACCTCGACCGAATCGACTTCATACATAATGAAGTATTGGGGTTCACCGCAAAGCGACCGTGCCCTCCGGCCCCTGAGGAACCCGGGCACCCCCACCCGCTCGCTCATATGCTCGTTGGAATGCCAGTCCTTATAATCATCATCGCCATCAGTGATGTCATGCCAAAACACCATCGCCGCTTCACCGAGCAGACTCATCTGTCGCCTCCTCCATTGAAAAAGCGAACCGTTGATTCGCTAACTGATGCCCCATCAACCGTGCGATCACGTTAACTCGTGAGTGTTTTGATGCTAGTTATTCGACCCGATGACTAGATCCGTCTGTGGATCAATCAAATGCATGTGCTTCATGTCTGCAGTGAGCATGACACGATCTCCCCGACGAACGGTATAGTTGGGGTCTGACTTAGCAACAACTTCCGTCCCATCAATAGTGGTAAAAACAAGCACCTCACCACCAGTCGGCTCGACCACTTCTATGTCAACTTGCATCGAT
>DUBL01000039.1 GCA_012960345.1 Gammaproteobacteria bacterium
CGATTGACTGAGCGCGGTGGCCCTCATCACGGCTGCCCAGACAAAACACCCTCGCTGAGACTGGCTTCGATTGAGCGGGCCGGTAAAGCCGCTATCCCTTTCACTAGCGGGATCCTTGTGGGCATTGGTGAGACCGAAGCGGAACGCATTGATTCATTCCTGGCGTTACGCGCGCTCCATTCGCGCCATCACCACTTACAGGAAATTATCGTTCAGAACTTCCAGCCCAAGGTAGGCACCGCCATGGCGCGGGCCAAAGCACCACCGCTCGATGATCATCTGCGCAGCATTGCCATCGCGCGCCTGCTGTTTCCACCCGAAGTCAGTATTCAAGCACCCCCCAACCTGAGTCCCACTGTACTCGACCAACTGTTAGCAGCGGGCATCAACGACTGGGGCGGGGTATCCCCGGTGACTCCAGATCATGTCAACCCGGAGCGACCATGGCCACAGTTCGATACGCTGCGCCGTGCAAGCGAAAATGCCGGCAAAGAACTCGTTGCACGCTTGCCGATTTATCCACGTTATCTCGCTAATGCTGACCGCTGGCTTGATCCGACTATGCAACTGGCCGTGCGTGCCCATGCGGATGGCAGCGGCTATGTCCGTGAAAACAGCTGGACTGCCGGAGAGCATGGCAAAGTCGATTCGATCACCGCCCACATTCCTAGCGAAGACCAGACGCAAACCTGTCATACCCATGCGAAGTCCAACGCGGCACTCACCAACCTGCTTGACCGGGCCCAGGCCGGGATACCGCTCACGGAAGACGAAATTGCGCGTCTCTTTAGTGTCCGTGGACGGGAATTCGATCAGGTAATTAACGCAGCAGATCATCTGCGTCAGTTAACCAGTGGCGATGTCGTCCGCTATGTGGTGAACCGCAATATTAATTACACCAACATCTGTTATTTCTCCTGTCGTTTCTGCGCCTTTTCCAAGCGCACTCGTGCGCCCGTCACGGGCGACAAACCCTACGACCTTGCTCTCGAAGAGATCGGGCGGCGCACAAAAGAAGCCTGGCAACGCGGAGCAACAGAGGTCTGCCTGCAAGGCGGCATTCATCCCGACTACACCGGTGAAACCTACATCGCGATCTGCCGTGCAGTTAAAGAAGCGGCCAGCGATATGCACATTCATGCGTTCTCCCCACTGGAGGTTTGGCAGGGTGCGGCCACTCTAAAATTACCCCTTGACCAGTTCCTCAACGAACTTAGGCAGGCAGGCCTGGGGTCATTGCCCGGCACTGCCGCTGAAATTCTCGATGATGAGATTCGCCAAATCATCTGCCCAGACAAAATCAACACCGAGCAATGGCTTGACGTGATGCGTAGCGCGCATTCGGTTGGCCTTCGAAGCACCGCCACGATCATGTTCGGGCATGTCGATGGACCCGTGCATTGGGCACGCCACTTAAACCGGATTCGCACCCTACAGAACCAGACCGGCGGCTTTACCGAGTTCGTGCCGTTACCGTTCGTTCACATGGAATCGCCGCTTTACCGCAAAGGTTGGGCGCGGCCGGGCCCCACTTATCGCGAGGCACTGCTCATGCACGCAGTACCTCGCCTGGTACTCAATCCGGGCATTACTAATATCCAAACCTCGTGGGTGAAAATGGGCCCCGACGGCGCGAAGGCGTGCCTTACAGCGGGCGCGAACGATCTTGGCGGGACCTTGATGAATGAATCGATCACGCGTGCAGCCGGCGCAGATTTTGGCCAGGAACTGCCACCCGAAGCGATGAACAAACTGATTCTGGCCAGCCAGCGTATACCCGAGCAGCGGACCACTTTCTACGCCGAAGCGCCTACTGAACGGACACAACAATCATTTGGCGCCGATGCGCTCGAAGCCAACATTAATACTACCCCTAGCGCACGTAAATCTCACTCGCGTAGCGAGATCGTGCGCTTCGGGCCTAGCCAGTGACCACGGGCAGTACCGACCTGATACTCACCGCCCTTACCGGCATTCCCTCTGTACAGCCCGGTGACGACCTGACAACGCTGCTCGGCGATGCGTTGGCACGCCAAGCACAACCACCGACGCATCACGATGTGCTTGTCGTCAGTCAGAAAATCGTCTCAAAAGCCGAAGATCGCTACGTCTCGCTGTGTGACGTCAAACCGTCCACTAAAGCACAGCAACTGGGCCGCGAAACGGACAAGGACCCGGCACTCATCGAGCTGATCTTGCGCGAATCACGGGCCATCGTGCGACACCGACCCGGACTTGTCATCAGCGAGCACAATCTGGGCATGGTCATGGCCAACGCGGGTATCGACCAGTCAAACGTCGCCGACGATGGCCGCGGCCCCCGGGTGCTTCTGTTACCGCGAGATCCAGATGGCAGCAGCGCGGCGCTACGCAGCGCGCTCGGACAACGCTTTGGTGTTGAACTCGGCGTGATCATTGCCGACAGCGCGGGCCGCGCATGGCGCCACGGCGTCACCGGCATGGCACTGGGCGTCGCTGGGCTACCGGCACTGATGGATTTGCGCGGACAGCCTGATCTTGAAGGTCGCCCACTGGCAGTCAGCCTGACGGGCTTCGCCGATCAGATCGCCTCAGCAGCCCAGCTTTTGATGGGCGAAGGCGCCGAGGGACAACCGGCAGTGTGGGTCCAAGGCTTGTCGTGGCAGGGAGAGAACAACGCCGCGCGCGATCTGATTCGCCCGCCGGAACAGGATTTGTTCCGCTGACATCCATGGCCGGTGTTCTGGCGCTGTCCGGTGGAGTGGGCGGCGCGAAACTCGCGCTCGGTCTCGATCGAATCCTACCCGCCGGCGCATTAACCGTGCTCTGCAACACAGGGGATGACTTTGAGCACCTGGGCCTATCGATCTCGCCCGACATCGATACCGTACTCTACACCCTCGCCGGCATCGCTAATCCACAGACGGGCTGGGGCCGCGCCAACGAGACCTGGACCTTCATGGCAGCGCTAGCCGATCTCGGCGGAGACACCTGGTTTCGACTCGGCGACGCAGACCTTGCAGTACACATCGAAAGAACCCGCCGCCTGGCGGCGGGTGACGCTTTATCCGTCATCACCGAACACCTTCGAAGCCATCTTGGCATTCGGTCAACCGTATTGCCCATGTCAGATCAACCCGTGCGCACTCAGGTCGAAACATCCGAGGGAATGCTGCCATTTCAACAGTACTTCGTGAAACGCCAGTGCGAACCCGCCGTTCGCGGCTTTCGTTTCGACGGCGCGAGCGAAGCGACGCCACCACCGGGCCTTTCTCAATGGTTGGCGGATACACCGCTCGAGGCCATCATCGTGTGTCCCTCGAATCCGTTTATCAGTATTGATCCGATCCTAGCGGTGCCGGGTCTTCGCCGAATGATTCTCGATCACTCAGCCCCGGTCATTGCCGTCTCCCCAGTGATTCAGGGCCGAGCCGTCAAAGGACCCACGGCAAAAATGATGTCAGAACTGGGTCTGGCGGTGACCTCGACCACCGTTGCAGCACATTACGGCGAGTTAATCGACGCGCTAGTGGTCGATCACAGTGATGACATCGAACCCATCCGCAATGGCCCCACCGTGTTACGCGCCGCCACCCTGATGCACTCACAGAAAGACAAGTGTGATCTGGCTCAAACCATTCTCACCTACGCGAGAAACCTGCGCACGAGGTAATGTGCTCCGCGTCCCGAGTGGACCCGTGGGAACGCCATCTCGAAGATCGCTAAACGCCCGGGCGTACCTCGTCTGCAAAATGCTGCATGGCATCCAGTGACTGCGCTAACGTGTCCCGCTGAAAATTCAACATCAGCCCCACCACGCCGGCATCCGCCAAAGCGGCCATGTCCTCCTGCAGGTCTTGCGCTGACCCTGTCAGTAAGTGTCGGCCACCACTGTCCAGCTTAACCGCGCCCTCGTTAGCCCAGGTTGCACAATAAACCAGTGAAATGCTCGCCGGGTCACGGTCTTCTTCACTCGCTATCTCGCCCAGGCGTGCAACGCGAGCGGTAAAACGCTCGATCGTGTCCAGCGGGAAGCGTGGGTTGCTTCCAATCGGATACCAGGTATCTCCGTAGCGAGCGGTGCGACGCAGTGCCGGTACACTCTCCCCACCAACCCAGATCGGCGGGTGCGGGTCCTGCAATGGCTTGGGCAGAAAACTGATATTTTTGAACTGGACGAACTCTCCGTCAAACTCCGGAGCCTCCTCGGTCCAGAGACATTTGAACACCTGCAGATATTCATCCGTCACGCGACCCCGTTGGTCAAACGACGGCGCGCCCAATGCTTCAAACTCCTCTCGCATCCACCCCGCTCCGACCCCAAGCGTCATGCGCCCTTGCGACAAAACGTCAATGGTGGCTACCAGTTTCGCCGTCTCGACTGCACCGCGATGGGGAATCACCGTGACCGACGTGACGAGACGCGCTTGACGAGTCATGGCCGCGACAAAAGACAGCACACTGAACTGGTCAAGGCAAGACCCCGACGCCGAGCCCGGGAAATCGCCAGTCGACGAATAGGGATAGCGCGAGTCGATACTCCGTGGAACGACGATATGATCTGGCACCGCCAGATAGGCAAACCCCAGTTCGTCAGCTCGCCGGGATAATTGCCCCAAGCTTTCCGGCTCGGCCAATGGGCCGCGTCCGGGCAAAGTCATTCCAACGTCCATACTAGTCTCCTTATTCTTTCTAATGCCATCGGTTATTACCCATGCTAACGGATCAAGTGCTTGCATTTCTACAGCGTCATTCGGTCGCCCGTTTTAGCACTGTCGACCACAAGAGCCAACCCCATGTCGTTCCGGTGTGTTATGTGCTTGAAGGGGAAACGGTTTATTTCAGCATTGATCAAAAACCCAAGCAGGCAACCCACAAACCGTTGAAACGCATTCGGAATCTCATTCACAACCCACTCGTCGCACTCATCGTCGATCATTATGAAGAGGACTGGACACAACTTGGCTGGGTCATGATCCAGGGGCACGCTGAACTATTGGCACACAGTAATGAGCATACTCGGGCCCAGCACCTGTTAAAGGACCGATACCCCCAACTGAAAGAAATGAAGATCGACGACTTACCGGCAATCGCGATTAGAATCAAACACATCATCAGTTGGGGCGAGCTTGCCAGCGGTTGATAACCACTATCGGCAGGGGAACTCAGGAGACCACGACGCATGATCGGAATTGCCATTTCACTGTATCCCCAGCACGCTGAATACCATGACCTAAAACGTGCCGCCGTCGAAGCAGAAGCACTCGGCATCGATGTTTTGTATACGTGGGATCACTTTTTCCCTCTCTTTGGCGATCCCGACGGCAAGCACTTTGAGTGCTGGACGCTTCTGGCTGCGCTAGCCGAAGTCACAGAACAAGTTCCCATCGGACCCTTGGTTACGTGCGGAACTTACCGCAACCCAGAGCTGCTTGCCGATATGG
Source organism: Gammaproteobacteria bacterium (assembly GCA_012960345.1). Taxonomy (GTDB): domain Bacteria; phylum Pseudomonadota; class Gammaproteobacteria; order Arenicellales; family UBA868; genus UBA11791. The sequence goes on from DUBL01000039.1 coordinate 5,424, forward strand.
CAAGAACCGTCGATCACATTTCTGGGGGCCGCCTAATACTAGGAATCGGCGCGGGGTGGGCTGAGCGTGACTACCGCGAGTACGGCTATGATTTCGGCACGGTAGGCAGTCGCCTGCGCGCGCTCGAGCGCGACCTACCTCGAGTCAAGCACCGGCTGAGCATGCTCAATCCCCCAGCCAAGGGGGCCATACCCATCCTGATCGGCGGCGGCGGTGAAAAAGTGACCCTGCGAATCACTGCCGAATTTGCCGACATCTGGCACGGTTTCGCTCGTTCCCCAGTCGCCCAAGAGGGTGTGTCCAATGAAGCGGACATCGTGCGACACAAAAACAGCGTGCTCGATGAATGGTGCGCCCGCCGTGGCCGGGATCCGCGTGACATCAAGCGCTCGATTGGCGTCGATGTTTCAATGTTGAATCAGGCCGACGCCATCGTTGACGCCGGTGCCGATGAAATTCATGTCGGCATTGATGGACCTAATTATGACTTCGGCGCCCTGAAAGAATGGCTCGCCTGGCGCGACCAACGCAACCGCGATTAATCCATCGGGCGAGTGCTCAAGTATAAAAAGGAAGACGATCATGAAATACGGCTTTTCTCTGGTAGTGCGATGCAACGACGCCACACCCGAAGGATTCACCCAAATCGCTGAACGGGCGGAAGCACTCGAGCTGGATTCACTGTGGTGCAGTGCACACATTATTGTGCCACCACAGGTGCGTTCTGATTACGCCATGGTTCCCGGTCGGCGCTATCCAGACCACTGGAAGGAACGCTACTGGGAACCGTTCACCGTGCTCAGTTACCTAGCGGCCAAAACCGAGCGACTGATACTCGGTACCAGCGTCACGGTGCTGCCCATGCATAGCCCCTTCGAGGTGGCAAAACAATCTGCAGAGGTGGACCAGTTGAGCGGCGGACGCTTCGTTCTGGGGGTCGGCGTTGGCTGGTTCGCGGAGGAATTCGAAATCCTTGGTCAGGACTTCCATAACCGAGGCGCTCGAACCAACGAAGCGCTGCGACTAATGAAAGCCCTGTGGGGACCTGACCCGGTGCACTTCGAAGGAAAACACTATCCAGTTGACACGGCCCATTTTGGACCCAAGCCGGTGCAACGGCCCGGGCCCCCGATCTGGATCGCGGGGGCGAGTCCCGCCGCCCTTAAACGCACCGCGCGCTATGGCGATGCTTGGCATCCGGTCAAACCGTCGCTGGAACAAATCGCAAAGGCGCGTGAAGACCTTGGCCGTTATCTCGACGAAGCCGGCCGCGAACCTGATGCGCTGGAATACGCCATCAAATTACCTCTGGTGTTCAATCCTGAACTGTCAGGCGAGTCACCCACCCATGGCACAGCCAGTGACATCATCAGTGGCCTCGAACGTTATCGCGAAGCGGGCGCGGATCACTTCGTGTTCGATCTGGTTCCCGAAACCCTACAGAACACACTCGACACCATGGACCGTTTTGTCGAAGAAGTCCGGCCGCACCTGGGCTAAGAACCTGACTGCGATGTGCCTAGCGCTCCTAGACAACGATCTGAACCGGCAACCATGAAGCGCACTGTTCTCATGATCATCGACGGTCTACGTGCCGACATGGTGACTCCTACACTAACGCCTAACTTGTGCCAGATTGCGAGAACCGGTCGTCTGTTTCGACAACACCGCAGTGTTTTCCCCTCCGCCACTCGCGTCAGTTCGGCCTCGATCGCGACCGGTTGTTTGCCGATGACCCATGGACTCTTTGGCAATGCCATCGCGCTCGACGAAGGGGACGGACTGAAGCCGGTTTCCGTCGGCCCCCCTGATTTCCGGGAACGACTTCGTGCGGCGACCGGCCGAACCCTGCTTGCACCGACGCTGGCTGAGCATGTTGCCGATATCGGGGGTGCCCATATTTGTTCCAATGCTTCCGCCGGTGCAGCACATCTGCAGGACCCGGACGGCCACGGCTGGCTCTATCATCGTAACGGCTCGCACGCGCCTGGTCTGGTACCGCTTCAATCAGACCCCATGCAGTCGATTACCTATGATGCAAGTGGAGATGTCGACACTGTCACTCAGTTTTGTGATGCATTGCTGTCACCGAATGAGACACCTGTTTTTATCACCTGGATCTGCGAACCTGACCACTCTCAGCATGCACTCGAATTGGGGTGCGAGGCCCATCGCGCCATCATTCGCGGGTCTGATACCTGTGCAGGCCGCGTCAAAAAAGCAGTCGATACGCTGCGACAACGCGGTGATGACGTGCTCTTTGTGTTGGGATCAGACCACGGACACGAAACCGTCGATGCCGTCGTGCCGATCGAAGCCTTACTCATTAAAGCCGGTTTAAAGGCCGCAACTGATTCCAGCGATGTGGTCCTGGCCTCGAGCGGCATGGGGGCACTCATCTATCTCGCGCCTGACGCCCAAGCACAAAGCGAGCAGATTGCCCAATGGTTATCCGAGCAAAAGTGGTGCGGCGCCATCTACGCGGGTGACGCGCTCGAAGACATCGGACTGGCACCCCGGGGTGGGCTCGCGATCGCTTTTAGCATGGGCAAAAAAAATGCGGTTAATCGATACGGAATACCGGGCTTTGGACACGTCGCTGGCGATCGGTTTATGCCGAGCCATACGGCAGGTCATGGTCAGCATGGAGGTCTGGGGCCTTACGAGACTCAGCCATTTCTCATTGTCGAGGGCGGCGACTTTTCTGCCGGCACCAGTGACGAGGCAACCTGCACGATCGACATTGCCCCGACGCTCTTGCGACACCTGGGTCTAGCAACCCATGGCATGGATGGCGCTGCATTGCCCTTAAGCGACTGACCCTGGCGCACACTGACTGAAGAGTCAAATCAAAATTCAAAAACCCCCTTACCGGTCGTCTGTGTATCAAATAACTGGTACGCCGCTTCCGCTTCTTCCAGTGCGTAACGATGTGTAAACAGTTTGTCGACGTCCAGATCGTGGTCAATGACGAACTGAGCACACTCGGCCTGCAGGTGCGTAGAAAAGGTCCACGAACCCATCAGTGTCACCTGGCGACGATTCATGTCAGTACTCACGTCGAGCGTAACGTCTCCCCCCTCACCGACGTAACAGGCACGGCCCCAAACCTTGACGCAGCGCACAGCCGCTTGGCGGGCTTCGCTCGCAGCACTGCAATCCAGTGACAATTCAGATCCTTCGCCTGAGGTCAGTTCGCGAATGGCTTCGACCGGATCATCAACAGATGGATCAATTAACACCTCGGCGCCAAAATCCTTGGCCCGGGAAAGGCGCTCCTTACCCACATCCAGCGCAATGACACGGACTCCCATCGCCGTCGCTAGCTGCGTCGCGCTCAGGCCGACTGGCCCCTGACCGAAGATCGCCAGAGTGTCCCCATGCGAAACATCGAGGCGGCGTAAAGCACCGTATGCAGTTCCTGTCCCACAAGAAATGGCTGCCCCCGTCACAAAAGAGAGCGCCTCCGGCAACGGGACTAACGTGCTTTCCGCTACTTTCATATAGGGCGCATGGGCACCATTGCCAGTGGCGCCATAGACAGTGACCCCTTCAAGGCACATCTGGGACCAACCCGAATCGCAGTGCTTACAGATGCCGCAGCCAAGATAGTGGTGATCCATGACGCGTTGACCGATCCAGGACTTGTCCACGCCCTCGCCAACATCGGCCACCACACCACAGGGCTCATGTCCGCCGATGACGATACCCCCGTCGCCAAGACCAAGCGAGGCGGCACCGTCCTTCGCCCGGTAAAACTTAAGATCACTGCCACACATTCCCGAGGCTTTGATTTCCAATACCACCTCGTTCGGTCCAGGCACAGGATCAGGGAAGGTCTGCATCTCCAGTTGGCGGCTACCAAGAAAAACGACTCCTTGCATCGGCTTAGCTCCTGTTTCGATTCAAATTGACTGTGATGTGCATCGAGCAAATTTTCTTTACCGCATCACAAACGGATTTGGGACCTCTTCCGACGTGGAAATCCAAACTGACTTTGTCTGCAGGTACTCACGGATAGCATCCTGACCGTTCTCGCGGCCAAGACCTGACTGTTTATACCCCCCAAAGGGCGCCATATAGCTGAGCGCCCGATACATATTTACCCACACGGTGCCGGCCTGCAAAGCCTTGGAAACATGCAACGCCCGGCGAATATTCTCCGTCCAGATACCCGCTGCGAGTCCAAACACGACATCGTTACCGATCGAGATGGCTTCTTCTTCATCCTTGAACGGGATAACCGACAGTACCGGCCCAAATACCTCTTCTTGCGCGATGCGCATCTGGTTGTTAACCCCCGTGTAAATTGTCGGCTCAACAAACCAGCCCTCCCCACACTCGGCGCGCTCCGCCTTAGTGCCACCCAGAACACAGTTGACGCCCTCACCTCGCGCCACATCGAGGTATCCCAGCACCTTCTCATACTGCGGCCAGGTGGTTATCGGGCCAACCTGAGTCTCTTCAGACATGGGATCACCCATCTGCGCAGTTTTCGCAAAGCCGACCAGTTTCTCTACAAATTGGTCATGGATACTTTCCTGCACCAGGAGACGCGAGCCGGCGATACAGGTCTGTCCCGTCGCGGCAAAAATCCCTGAGATAGCCCCCTTCACCGCGTTATCCAAATTGGCATCATCAAAAACAATGTTGGGTGACTTGCCACCGAGTTCGAGGCTTACTTTTTTAAGTGACTCAGCTGCCCGGCTATAGACGTGGCGCCCACTCACGGACCCCCCGGTAAAAGCCACTTTGGCCACCTTCGGATGCGTAATCAACGCTTCGCCAACTTCCTTTCCATAACCGGTGACCACGTTGACCACGCCCTTGGGAAATCCGGCTTTTTCTACCAATTTGACGAACTCCAGCGCCGAGGCCGAGGTGTATTCAGACGGTTTAATCACCACGGTGTTACCCGCCGCCAACGCCGGGGCAATCTTGAACCCCGTCAGAAACAAGGGCGAATTCCACGGCACGATCGCAACACATACACCGAGCGGTTCATACTGGGTAAACGTGAATGTATCCGGCTTGTCGATGGGCAATACAGAGCCTTCGATCTTGTCAGCCAATCCACCATAGTAGTAATACCACTGCGGCGTATAGCGAAGTTGCAGATGCATCTCAGCGAATAGCTTTCCGTTGTCGCGCACCTCGGTACGTGCCAACGGTTCCGCGTGCTCTGCAATCAAGTCGCCCAGGCGCCGCAACAGATGCCCACGCGCGGTGGCCGTCAGGTTACGCCAGTGGGGGTTGTGAAAGGCCTGGTAAGCCGCCTCGACCGCCCGGTCTGCATCCTCTGCATCTCCCCGCGCGATCAGCGTCCAGGGTTTGCCGGTATACGGGTTGAATGATTCAAAGTAGTCCTGCCCCGCCGGTGGCAGCCACTCACCCCCAATAAACATCTGTGATTTCGACAGCTCACTCATGGTCCATGTCCTTTTTTTCGTCTTCGTTACTCAGTTAATCTCAACCAACGCTCTCCACGAAGGAGGATAGCGCGTTCAACCCTTAACGCCGCCGAGTAGGCGGCGCATCGGTGTATAAAACATTTCACCGGCGACACATCCACAAACCACGATAATTGCAATGACTTGCATTCCACTAATCTGATTACTCAGGACAACCAACGCAAGCAGCGCGGCGATGACGGGTTTCAAAAAAAACAGGTAATTGGCTCGGCCCATATCCGGCGCCGCAGATAAGCCCCAGAACCACAGAATAAAGCCAATGCAGGTATTCCAGATGCCCAATACAAGCAGCGACCAATAGGCTTCGCTTGGACGCTCAAACAAGGTGGTCGGATCGACCCAGATCTCCCAGGCGACGCCCACTGTAATCCACAACGCAACGGCTCCGAGGACAAAGGTCAATGTCGTAATACGAATAGCACCGTAACTTTGAATCAACGGTCTCACCAATACGAGATAACACGATCCGATCACAGAACACGCGAGCGCCATCATCACCCCATAAAGCGCGCTCCCACCGATCGACAGCTGCTGCACATAGCCGTCGGTTAACAACAACACGACGCCAGCAAAGGCCCCCACACCGCTAACCATTTTGGGCGCAGATATCTTGGTTCGATTGATGATGAAATCCATAACCACCACACCCATTGGCATGGTGGTCACCATCGTCGCAACCTGGGTCACAGAAGCAAAATCAAGTGACCAGTGAAACAGTAACTGTCCCAACGCCATTCCAAAAACTGACAGCATAGTGATCTGCACGCCGTGCCGGCGCAGCGGCGTGATCAAGTCACGAGACCCCTTCAGGGAAAGCGAAACCAGCAACAGACACACGCTGCCAATGAGATAACGCCATACCGAGACCTCGACGCCACTCGTGCCTGACAGCACGGCGAAAAACTCGCTGGTCGCATGACTAACAACTCCGAGAAAGCAGGCGCCGTAAGCCCAAAACGCTGGCCCTTTCAGGAGAATTCTTCCTCTCGCGCCTTGACCAAAGCCGTAATCACCTCGTTGTAAGGGGCCGTGGTCCCCATCGCTTCGGCCACTGCCGGCACCGCCCCGTTAATCACATCAATCTCTGAGCGACGCTTCGCCAGATGATCCAGCAGCATGGACGGTCGCGCATTGGGTAGCGCTTGCCCAAACTTTGCGATGTACGCCTCTACATCGTCGAATGAAAAGTACACACCCTTGGCAACGCCTGCTCGATGCGCCTCCAATCCACATTGAAGTGCGATGCGCCAAGCCAACGGATCGTTCATAACCTGACTGATGGTTCGATTGAAGACCGTGCAGGTTCCGCTAAAAGTCACATTGCAAATAAACTTCTCCCAAACGAGTTGATTGATGTCCTCGTAGGCCTTCACGTTGAAACCCGCTTCCCGCCACAGCGTCTCAATCCGTTCAAGCCGCTCGCTCATCCCCCCGGTCATCTCTCCCAGGCGAATCAGTTCCATTCCGTTGTGATGCGCGTGCCCCGGTCCAGACACTGAAGCGCCGAAACCTCCGGCCACACCGATCAGCAGTCTTTCAGCAGATATCGAGGCAGCCAGACGATCCGCTGAACCGAGTCCATTCTGAATAGTGAGCACAACACTGTCATCGTGGAGTAATGCCGGCACAGAAATCGCTGCCGACTCAATCTGACCTGCTTTGGTTGCTACGACAACGAGATCGCAAGTGCCCACCTCGTTGTGGTCAGTGGTTGCCTTGATCATGACGGTTCGATCACCGCTCGCACCTTCAAGTCTCAAACCATTTTTGGTAATGGCATCGATGTGTTCCTGCCACACATCAATTGCCCACACCTCGTTCCCTGCATCCCCGAGTAATGCGGCATACACTGATCCCATCGCACCTACTCCCACCACAGCAATCTTCATTTTTTCCACTCCTTAGCGTCCCACCTTAAACTTCACCGGAAATCCACCAACCCCATGACAACCTCGAGGTAGATTGAATACTTTAGCAATATTTATGGCTCTCAACTCGAAACCCCCATGGCCCTGGGGCTGCGAGACTACTCTGTTATCCTGCATCAACAACATCGGCTAACCTGACTTCTGTCCGCGAACCCTTTCAGCGAATGACCACGACCCACTGTCACCATCTGTTCTCTCCTATTACGGTTGGCAGGCGAACCATACGCAACCGAGTCGCGCTCACCGCGACACTGACTAACTTTGGCCATGATAACCAGGTAACCGACCGCTGGGTCTCGTTCTTGGTGGAGCGTGCCCGTGGGGGAACGGGGCTTTTGATCTCTGAAATCATAGCCGTCGATCCCGAAGCACTGGCGCAACAAGCCATCGTCACGGGGTTTGATGATCTTAATCTGTCCGGCTTTAAGGCAGCGGCGGCCGGCGTCCATACAGCCGGTGGTGCCCTGATTGGACAATTATGGCACCCGGGCCGACAACAGTTGTGGCATCCCAGTAAATCGCCCATGGGGGTTTCCGAACAACCCGATGCACTCAGTTGGACAGTGCCGCATGTCATGTCCACGACGCAAGTCAACCGTGTGATCACAGCCTACGTTGACACAGCAAAACGCCTGTGGCGCTGCGGCTTTGCCGGTATCGAACTGCATGGTGCACATGGTTACCTCATCGGCCAATTTCTCTCACCCTGGTCTAACACCCGCGATGACGAGTTTGGTGGCGACATTGACGGGCGCACCCGTTTCGCCCGTCATATCGCCAATGGTATCCGTGCCGAGTGCGGCAACGACTTCATCATCGGCCTGAAGATGCCCGGTGAAGAAGGTGTTGCGGGCGGCATCGACACGGATGAAGCGGAACAATTGACTCGCCGCCTCGCTCAGAGCCATAGCTTCGACTACTTCAGTTATGGCCAGGGCAACTTCAGTCTCAGTCTTGAGACCCACGTCCCGGATCTGCATTTCAAGCCAGGACATTTCATCGACATTCACAAACGCATGCGCGCCGCCAGCGAGGGCGTACCGGTTATGGCGCTCGGTCGCATCAACACTCCCACGCTGGCAGAACGAATCATCAAAGAGGGTTACGGCGACCTTGTCGGCATGTCCCGCGCATTGATCGCTGATGCGGCCTGGGCAGAGAAGGCGCGCTCTGGACGATCAGATATCCGCCCGACCGTGTTTGATAACTGGTGCTGGGGTGAGGTTCATCTCGGCAAACCCCTCGCTGAGCATCACAATCCGTATCTCGGTATCAACGGTGAAGCGCTGTTAGAGGATCGCCTCACTCCCGCGTCGCGCCAGCGCCGCATCAGCGTGGTCGGTGCCGGGCCCGCAGGCCTGGAAACCGCCTGGGTAGCAGCTGCGCGCGGTCACCAGGTCACTGTGTACGGCGCATCGAAACTTGCAGGGGGTCGTCTTCGTCTCGATGCAACACTGCCCGGCCGCGAGGAAGTTGGTGCAATGATTGACTACCAACTCAACAAAGCAAAGCAATACGGGGTATCGCTTCAGCTCGGTCAACGCGTCGATGCCAGCACCGTAATGGCAACGGCACCGGAAGCCGTCGTGCTGGCAACAGGCGCCACACTGCGCCCACCACCCTCCCTTGCAGCCAACGCTGATTCAATCACTGCCGCCGATGCATACGTCGTTCGGCTTGCCCCTGTGGTGCGCCAAAAACGTGTCCTTTTCTTCGACATGGACCACAGCGTTAGCGCTTATGCCGTGGTGGACTTATTGGCTCAACAGGTCGATCACGTTGTCCTGGTAACGCCGCGAACACACATTGCCCAGAACGTAAATTACTGCAGCGCGATTGGCGTCCACCGCCGACTCCACCAAGCTCGAGTCGAGATCGTGACTGGTCATGATCTGATCAACTTTCAGCGGGGAACGGTCACAGTCCGCAACGTTTTTACCGACCAGGAATCTGAATTCTTAGCCGTTGATGAAGTGATCTACGCCACCCCGCGGCTGGTAATAGACCCACTGGGTTCGAAACTCCCGTCACACGTTGAGCTACAACGCGTGGGTGACTGTCAGTCACCACGACACCTGATGGCAGCAATCCAGAGCGGTCACTTTGCAGGGCTGGCGCTCTAATTCGACCAAGCGACACCATCGACAAGCCACAGGCTAAGATATTTAATACACGAAAGAGCCGAGTATCTGCTCGATTCACACCTTCTCTGGAGAGACTGATGATTAAAGGCCTACACCACAACGCATACCGTTGTCGTAATTCGGAAGAGACCCGCTGTTTCTATGAGGATTTTCTCGGTCTACCGCTTGCCAATGCATTTGAAATAAGACAGACCAAGACGGAACGCGAGACTCGGGCGCTGCATTCTTTTTATCGCATGGCCGATGGGTCGTTTCTGGCCTTTTTTGAAGTCCCGGACTCACCGTTCGAATTCAAGGCGCAACATGATTTCGATCTGCACATCGCGCTTGAGGTCGACTCCGATACACTGCACTCGATGTTCGAAAAAGGCAAGGCAGCGGGCATCGAGACTCGCGGCATCTCGGACCACCAGTTCATCAACTCCATTTATTTTCGTGATCCCAACGGTTACGTGATTGAGCTCACGGCCAAAAAATATGACCACGACAACGTGGTGGGTACACAAGGCGAGGCGCGCGAAGCACTCAATCATTGGACGGCATCTCTAACGAGTTGATGACAAACCAAAAAGCCGTGACCATCACCGTCAACAATCGTGACTACCGAATGCCCGCCCGCCCGGTGGTGGCCATTTGCGTCGACGGCTCAGAGCCTGCGTACATCGAAGAGGCCGTCGCCGCTGGCGTTATGCCTTGGACTGAGCGGATCGTGGGCGGTGCTGGCGCAGACCTTCGCGTCAACTGTGTCATTCCAAGTTTTACCAACCCGAACAATTTGTCTATCGTTACCGGTGCATCCCCCGCGGTGCATGGCATCTGCGGTAACTATTTCTATGATCGCGTATCCGAACGCGAAGTCATGATGACTGCGCCCAAACTCCTGCGTGCACCAACACTGTTTGAAGCATTCCAGAAAAACGGTCTGCGCATTGGTATCGTTACCGCCAAAGACAAGTTGCGAGGGTTACTCGGCGCCGGCCTTGCTTTTGGTGACACAGGCAGCGTGTGCTTCTCCGCAGAGCATGCTGATCAAGCCACCCTTGAAGAAAACGGTATCGATCGAGTCACTGAACGGCTGAATCGCCCGCTGCCGTCGGTTTACAGTGCAGACCTCTCCGAGTTTGTTTTTGCCGCTGGCGTGATGCTGATGGAAACTCTCGCACTCGACGTGTTGTATCTCTCTACTACAGATTACATCCAGCATAAACACCCGCCCGGCAGCGATGGCGCCAATGCTTTCTATGCAATGATGGACACCTACTGGGCACAACTCGAAGCCTTTGGTGCACTCGTCGCTCTGACGGCTGACCACGGCATGAATGCCAAGCACAGGGCCGATGGCACTCCCGATGTCATTTACCTCCAGTCTTTCCTGGATGAACGCTTTGGCGTGGATATCTGCAAAGTCATTCTTCCGATCACTGACCCTTATGTCGTCCACCACGGCGCCTTGGGCTCTTTTGCCTCGGTCTATTGTTCATCACCAAACGACCCGCACATCGCTGCTGCCATTCGAGAACTGCCGGGTATCGAATTGGTCCTTACCGCTGTCGAGGCGGCGCAGCGCTTCGAACTGCCTGTGGATCGCATTGGCGACCTGAACATCATCGCCAAACAGCATCAAGTCATCGGCACGTCGCCAGAGGCTCACGACCTGAGCGGCCTTGAAGTCCCTCTGCGCTCCCACGGCGGCATTTCAGAACAGCGCGTGCCATTGATTCTCAGTCAACCCATCACCAAGGCGCCACATGAGACCTTGCGAAACTTTGATCTATTCGATCTCGCCCTGAACCACACCCCAACGATCGACTGACTCTGTTACGTAGCGTTTAGGACGCTTTGCTCAACTGCCGCTCTGCCACCAACTGCATTAAGCAATCATCCGCCAACGGCTCTATCGGTGTGAAATCGCGGTGGGCAATGTACTCCGCCCTGTGATAACGACGAATGTGATTTGAGACCGCACACAAACTTAAGTAAACAATAGTCCGTCCAAACGGACTGATATTGGGGGGGCTGGCGTGGACCAGGTTACTGTTGAACATCACTACGCCACCCGCCTTACCCACCGGCGCTTCGATACCGCCGGCACACGCCAACTCTGACACCACATCACGATCGAGCGTCCACAGCGGGTAGGACGTCGTCTGAATGTCATGCCCTGCCGGCAGGGTCCCACGCTTGTGACTACGAGGTATAAATAGAAGCGGGCCGTTCGCCGGTGTCACATCATCCAGGAAGACGGCAATATTCATCGCACGCGGTTCCGGCATCTCGTCATCGCGATGCCAAGTACCAAAGTCCTGGTGCCACTGCCACACCTCGCCATCGAAAGCAGCCTTCGCGTTAACCTTGTACTGGTGCATGTAAACCGCTTCGTCGAGAATCTGGACAACGGGATCAATCAAACGCGGGTGGCAACCCAAACGAGAGAAGGCCTCATTGTAGGTGTGTGCAGCAAACGCAGTGCGGGCAACACCACTGGTTTCTCGAACGACCTCTTTTCTATCGAGCCCGTACACTAGCGCGGCCTCTTCCAGTAGGAGATTGGCTTCATCGCTCGAGAACCAGTCCGGAAAAAAAAGAAATCCTTCCTGGTCGAAACGTGCCATTTGCTCCTGGGATAGCTTCATTGGCCTCTCCTTTCGCCCCCGCCGCGCCGGGCGGACGGTCCACTAGTTTGGTAACTCATTCTAGTGTGTCGCTGCCACAAGGTCACTGCAAGTGATACGTGTTGACAACCCATTCAAACCGACAACCCAGGCAGGATTGAATCGCGTAAGATGACTCGATTACGCAGGCCGTCACCACAAATCGGCCAACTCTTTCCAGATGGAGCATCACATGAAAGCCATTGAATTTGACCGCTACGGTCCACCCCACGAAGTCTGTCACTGCATCGAGGTAGCCGAACCGGGCGCACCCGGCCCAGACGAGGTCATCGTGGCTGTTGAAGCTTGTTCGATTAACCCTGCTGATCTTCTTCTCATCGAAGGTCGTTACCCCGGACCGAAACAGCTGCCGGCCCGGCTTGGTATTGAAGGCGTCGGTCGAGTAACCGCAACTGGCAGCGGGGTCGGTCATCTCGATACCGGGCAACGGGTCTTATTGCTGGGACGAACCAATTGGACAGAAACAATCTGCACAGCAGCGAACAACGTGATCGCCATTGATCAGAATATCGATCCGCTTCAGGCCGCGATGATGAAGGTCAACCCACCGACTGCCATGCTGATGCTCAGTAACTACATCGACCTTGCACCGGGCGACTGGGTCATTCAAAACGCATCCAATTCTGCTGTTGGCTACCACGTCATTCGACTGGCCCGTGCACGCGGTATCCATACGGTCAGCGTGGTTCGCCGTCAGTCAGCCGTTGCTACCGTTGCCGCATTGGGTGCCGATCTGGTCCTCGTAGACGATGAGAATCTGGCCGAGAAGGTGCGATCCGGCATTGGTGACGCCAACTTGCCGCTCGCCCTAGATGCCATTGGCGGAGCGGCCTGTTTGCATCTTGCCCAAAGCCTTTCGATAGGCGGCACCGTGGTCAACTACGGATTTCTTAGCGGGGAGCCATGCATGATTACGCCAACCGAAACGATCGTTCGGGACATTACGCTGAGAGGATTCTGGCTAGCCAATCACCTCGGCAAAGCGACTCGCCAGGGCATCGAAGCGATCTTCACCGAGGTCACCTCGTTAATTAGGGATGGAACCATCGCAGCACCGGTCGAAGCAACCTATGGATTGGACGAAGTAAAAACTGCACTGGCGCATGCGGGCCGCGGAGAACGCAGCGGCAAGATTCTATTCACTCCCGGTGGCCCGATCGCCTGACACTGAACAAGCACAGCCTGCTAGGTAATGACCTGGTAATGCGCTTCTGTTGGCGGCGTCTGTTGCCCGTTAATCGGTAAGATATCCTGAGGGCAGGCAGAGAACGCGACCACCGCATCCATCTCGGCACGCAGCACAATGTAATCCCCGGGCGCAGTCACAGGTGCTTCGAAAGCCAACTGGCCGCTGGCCGTCCATGGAATGTTCATGAAAAGGTTCAATGGCGAGGGTACTGTGGGCACCTCGGCCCCTAGCGCCTGCGTAGCAGAGCGAAGGTTGTCCGAGCAATTGTCGTGGTACTCAGTACAACCCAAAAGACCATAGCGCTCGTTATCGCAAGCCGCCATTAACATGTCGTGCACACCCGGCGAAGTGTCTTCAACGACAGTCAGAATCGCCCGGCGACGATTGGTATAAAGACTGTCACCGACAGTTGGGCGCATCTTTAGGAGCGTGGCACGGGTTGCCTCCATCGACATGAACTCGTTGACGTCAACGGTATTGAATGCCCAAGTATCGACGACTTGTTCGCCGTGTGTATTGATCACCTTGACCGACTGGCCCTTGGTGACGCGCACCGCTGCGCCGCGGCGTGCCGGAATCGTCTCGATGTTTGCTGACATTTGTTATGGCCCCCGTATGATGACATTCAATTAACTCACGCAAACTGCCGCCTTGAATCACCGAACGCTCTAATTGATAGGCCATCAGAATAGGCCGCGTGGCTCCATCAGACAAGCCGTTTATGCGAAACCGTGATTAACTCTGGATCACTACCGTCGGCCGTGCCATCATCCGCCGCGCCACACCAAGGAGCCCCGGTCCATGACCGCTTTTAAAATTATCGCGACTAACCACACCAGTTTCACGGTATCGGATCTTGACCGAAGCCTCGCCTTTTTTCGAGATGCGCTGGGTTTCGAGGTGACCTCCAAGGGACCCCGCAACCCGTCTTTAATTCAAGCCATCACAGGTGTTGAGGGAGCGGAGGTACTCATCGCTTATGTGCGCGGTCCCGGTCACAGTATCGAGCTCATCGAGTACATCGAACCTGAAACGCGCGGTAGCGTATGGCCACGACCGTGCGATACCGGCTTCAGCCACATCGCCTACGATGTCGACAATATTGATGCGGCCATCCAGGCCGCGCGGGACCACTCAGTGGAGCCCATCGGCCCGGTTGTCGCCATTGATCAGGGACCGAATCGCGGCAGCCGAGTGGCATACCTACGAGATCCCGACGGCATCACTATCGAATTCATCGAAAAAGCCTGACCGGCGCCTAAGCGATTAATGGCTGGCTCGACAACAGCCACCGAACCTGTCGCCAACCGACGGGTCGGTATACCACTGGTGCTGATGGCCGGCATCTTCTGGAGCCTGTCTGGTCTCGTCTACCGTTGGATCGAAGTCGCAACGGCCTGGCAAGTGCTGTTCTACCGTTCGCTTTCTTTGTTTTGCTTTATCGCTCTGTGGTTGGTCGTGCGATATCGTGGACGACTACTCGGTGTTTTTCAAAGTGCCGGGCGCCTGAGTGTGCTCGGCGGGTTGTGCCTGTCGATCTCTTTCTCCGGTTACATCCTTGCACTCGATCAAACCAGCGTAGCAAACGCACTGTTTATCCTCGCTGCTGCACCTTTCTTCGCGGCGTTGCTTGGGCGTGTACTGCTGAGTGAACATATCCGTTGGCCAACCTCGCTGGCCATGGGCATAGCAGCGCTCGGCCTCGCTGTGATGGCAGGTAAGGAGCTTGCGATCGGCCGAGGCCTCGGCGAACTCTTTGCGCTGGCGGCCGCCTTGGGATTGGCAGGACTAACCATTACGCTGCGGATGCGGCGAACTATCGACATGCTGCCAGCGATTTTATTCGCTAGTCTTTTTGCAACGCTCTTTGCGTTAACCGGAATGCTGTGGGACGGTAACTCACTCATTCTCACACCCAAAGACCTGTCACTTAGCATTAGTCTGGGCGTTTTCCAGGTGGGCCTTGGATTCATGCTCTATACCGCCGGCTCAAGACACCTGCCTGCGGTGGAGCTGACTTTGTTGTCATTGACCGAGGTTATCGTCGGCCCCATTCTGGCCTGGCTGGGCGCCGATGAAGTGCCATCAATCACCACACTGGCAGGCGGGGCACTGATTCTGCTCGCCATCGTGACGTTGGCCGTGCTGGGCCAACGCCATCACCCCGCCAAGACCCCGCCTTAAACCTAGCCCTAACACTGTTTTCCAAGTGCATTGACCTACACTACGATCTCTTTCCGGCGATACGTTTAAATTGGAGTAACATGCGGGTGATCGGTCTCAATCCAGCCTGCCAAGCGAGGTCATCGTATGACCGAAAGGTCTCCCGAGACACAACACAAGGGTGTGCCGATCCCGCCCACCCTTGGACGTCTTTTGTGTGCCATCACTCTGCACGACTACCGCGTCGTTGAGGTGAATTCCAGTTTTGGCTCTGGAACAGTGGAGACCCGCCAATGCCGTCGATGTAATATTCGCCACCTTCGGCAGGGACGCTGAGTGTCCTACTAACGGCCGATCGGACGGTGGGCACGACCTGGTTTTTTCTCCAGCATCGGAAAACGCGATATGGTTGCTTTTAATGCGGCCGATTAACCGCAACCGACATTACTCCACTCTGCAGGAAACATCGTTATGGCCCCGAAACCCGCGCACTCAATGAACGAAATAGATCTGATCATCGCTCCGCTTATCGGTCGCGCCAGAGTCGCGATGGCCGCATTCAAGAACGCTGATCAGGCGCGCGTCGATGAAGTGGTGACTGCACTGGCGTGGTCCGTCTACTGCCCCGACAATGCGCGTGCCCTAGCCGAGACCGCTGTGCGGGACACCGGCCTGGGTAATGTCCCCGACAAGATTACAAAAAATCAAAGAAAAACCTTTGGCACCCTGCGCGACCTGATGCGAGTGCGCACGGTCGGCCTGCTGGATGATGATCCCGAAAGCGGCATCGCCCGCTATGCCAAGCCTGTCGGTGTGGTGGCAGCCATCACGCCGTCAACTAACCCCGCTGCAACACCAGTCAACAAAACCATGATGTCGATCAAAGGGCGCAATGCGATTGTCATCGCACCGCCACCGGGGGGCTGGAGTGCCACTTCGGCCACCGTCGATCTGATGCGTCAAGCACTGACCCAGGTCGGCGCGCCCGTGGACCTGGTCCAAGTACTGCCGCAACCCATCTCCCGGGAACTGACGCAAACCCTGATGAAACAGGCCGACTTGATTGTCGCGACGGGCTCACAAAACAATGTACGTGGTGCGTATAGCAGCGGCACACCAGCGATCGGTGTCGGCGCTGGCAATGTTCCCGTTGTGGTTGATGAAAGCGCTGACCTCGACGACGCTGCGGTCAAAATCTGCGCCTCCAAGATCTTTGATAACGCGACCTCCTGTTCGTCCGAGAACTCCCTTGTTGTTTTGGATGCCATCTACCCGGACATGATCGCAGCCCTGCAACGTGTCGGCGGCTACCTGGCCAACAATACAGAACGAGAACGCATTCAGAACTGTCTCTGGCTGAACGGGAAACTCAATCGCGATGTGATTTGCAAAGATGCCTCTGCCATCGCAGCACGTGCGCACCTTGAAGACACCGCGCCAGAGGCCAGCTTCTTCATGGTGGAAGAATCTGAATTTAGTGCCACTTCCCCTTTTGCTGATGAGAAGCTGTCCCTTGTCTTGACGCTCTATCGGGCACGCGACTTCGACCATGCCATCGACCTGGTTTCTAACATCCTCGAAGTCCAGGGCAAGGGTCATTCCTGCGGTATTCACACGACAACCGCTGACCATGCGCGTCGCCTGGCCGAGGAAATCGACGTGGTACGGGTCCTCGTGAACCAGGCACATACGTTTGGCAACGGTGGCAGTTTTGACAACGGGCTTAACTTCACACTCAGCATGGGCTGTGGCACCTGGGGTGGCAACAGTATTTCGGAAAACCTCAATTACCGTCACTTCATCAACATTACCCACCTCGCCCACACAGTGGCCGAGGACCGTCCTTCGGAAGCCGCCCTTTTCGAGAGACACTGGCAAAAATTCGGAAAGTAACCTGATGTTATTTGAAGAATATGTGGCCAAGCCTTTGCTTGCTGGCGCAGGCATTTCCGTTCCCACCAGTCGATCGGTGCGCACGGCCGACGAGGCCGCAGATGCCGCTCGCGACATAGGTCCCTGCATGATCAAAGCGCAAGTGCCAACCGGCAAGCGCGGCAAAGCCGGTGGGATTCGTGCCGTCGACGATAGCGACAGTGCACGCGTGGCAGCCGCCGACATCCTTGGCATGAAGATCGGTGGCCACTGCGTGGAAACCCTATTAGTCGAAGCAAAAGTGCCAATTGCGCACGAACTGTACGCTGCCATTGTCAATGATCAGAAAACGCAAGGCCCCTTATTGCTGTTTTCACAGCATGGCGGCATGGACATTGAGGACGTTGCTGCGGCTCATCCGAACGACCTGTTGCAACTTCCGATCGACATTCGAAACGGCATCGACCGTAACGCCCTTGAGTCGCTGATCACCCCCACCGTCCCCGCAGACGCCGTCGACTTGCTGTGCACTACCTTGTTGAACCTCTACGAGGTCTATACCGATAACGATGCCGAGTTGGTAGAAATCAATCCGTTGGCGATTACCCATGACAACAACGTGGTGGCTCTCGACTGCAAATTCACGCTCGATGATTCGGGCATCAAACGGCAGCACGAACTCAGCGCAAAAGGAACACCCGAAAATCTGACTGAACTTGAAATGCGGGGCGAAGCGCTTGGGCTGCGCTTTATCGAATTTTCCGGCAACGTGGGTGTACTGGCAAACGGCGCGGGACTCACCATGACCACGATGGACGCTGTACGGCACTACGGTGGCGAACCGGCTAATTTTCTTGAAATCGGTGGTGAAGCCTATACCCTCGGACAAGCGGCATTGGAACTCGTGTTGTCTCACCCCAATATTAAAGCGCTACTCGTCAACTTCTGCGGTGCATTTGCCCGCACCGACGTCATGACAGAGGGCATCATTGAGGCGTGGCAAACACTGGAACCCAAGGTACCCGTCTTTTTCACGATTCACGGCACCGGTGAGACAGAAGCTATTGCGATGGTGCGCGAACGCCTGCAGCTGGAGCCCTACGATCTGATGGATGATGCGGTTAAAGCCGCCGTGGAAGCCGCTCAATGATTATCGGTAGCGATGATCAAGTGCTGGTTCAGGGGATGACCGGCAAACAAGGTACGTTTTGGAGTGAGCGCATGATTGAGTACGGCACCCGCATCCGTGCCGGTGTTAATCCCAAAAAAGCAGGCATCATTCACTGCGGCGTTCCAATCTACGCCTCGGCAACCGATGCCACCGACGCAGCGCCCATCGATGCGACGGTACTGTTTATTCCACCACTTGGCGTAAAAGCCGCGGTGCTCGATGCCATTAACGCAGGTATCGGAAAAATTGTGTGCCTGACGGAACACATCCCGGTACAGGACGTCATGTACTTCCTCGCTGCGGCGAATGAAGCCAATTGCCAAGTCATCGGGCCCAACACCGCTGGACTGGTGACTCCCGGCAAAAACTTTGTCGGCTTCATGCCCGCTTTTAATGAGCGTGTCTTCCGCCCTGGCACGGTTGGCGTCATTTCACGAAGTGGCAGCCTGGGTACATTGATCTGCCTGAAAGTGGTCGAAGCAGGTCTTGGCATTTCAGCATTTATTGGCATTGGGGGAGACCCCATCATTGGCACCACTACGCACGACGCGTTGGAAATGCTTGAGCAAGACCCTAGCACTCGAGCCATCGTCATCGTTGGTGAAATCGGGGGCAGCATGGAAGAAGAAGCGGCCACTTACGCGCATCAAGTGACCAAGCCGATCGTCTCCTTCATTGCTGGCGCCGCCTCACCGCCAGGCAAACGCATGGGCCACGCTGGGGCCATCGTCATGGGCAGCCGTGGGTCATACGCCTCTAAACGCAGCGCACTTGAAGCCGCCGGCGCTGAAGTTCTGGATACACCGGGCAATATTGGCCAGGCTGTGAAAGACAAACTGGGCGAATGACACAGAGATTGGGTTTGCCGTTGTTACCCATTTGCTGCAAACCAACCCGCAAACCCAGGGACCAGGTTCAGCGTCACAACTGAACCAAGGCGCCCAGACTTGCGGGACAGCGGCGTAATTTGTCACTATGCGCTCAAACGTCGATCCCTAACATGGCGACAGTGGGTTGCCAGTGTGATTGATTAAACGAAAACGCACCTCTACGCGATGAACCAGAAAAAGACCGCACTGACGGACCGACTTCGCAACGGGGACTTCATGACAGCACCCGGTGTCTTCGATCTGATCTCTGCACGCATCGCCGATCAGTTTGAATTTCCTGCCATCTATATGACCGGCTATGGTGTGGTTGCGTCTAGCCTCGGCTTGCCCGATGCCGGGCTTGCGAGTTACACCGAGATGGTCGATCGCGTTGAAAAAATCGCATTCGCGACAGCGACACCGCTCATCGCCGACGGTGACACCGGGTATGGTGGCCTACTTAACGTTGATCACACAGTCCGCGGCTACGAACGAGCAGGCGCCTGTGGTATCCAGCTGGAAGATCAGGAATACCCCAAGAAGTGCGGCCATACTCCAAAGCGCCGGGTGATTGCCTTAGAGGATATGCTGGCGAAGATACGAGTCGCCACGAGTGCCCGTGAATCTGATGACTTCATCATCATCGCCCGCACCGACGCGCGATCCGAGCATGGTATCGACGATGCGATCCGCCGCGGTCAGGCATTCGCTGACGCGGGCGCGGATGTGGTGTTCGTCGAAGCCCCTGAATCGATCGACGAAATGGAGAAAATTTGCCGGGCAATCGACAAGCCTTTACTGGCCAACATGGTGGATGGCGGTCGCACGCCAGTGCTCTCAGCCGATGAATTGCGGCAAATCGGCTACCAGATCGCAATCTTTCCTGGCACTGGTTTTCTCGCTATGGGCGCCGCCGTAGAATCGGTTTACCGGCATCTCAAGACCACAGGCTCAAGCAGTGGTCTCACTACCCCGCTGCACGACTTTGACGATTTCTCGCGACTCATGGGTTTTACCCGTATCTGGGAATTTGAAAAAAAATGGGCGGATGATTAAACACCGAAACTCGACATCACTCTTGATAGAACACTAGACTCGTCAATCATGGCAACACTTTTACAAGTCCGCAATCTCACCACCCAGTTCTTCACTTCATCTGGCACAGTGCGAGCCGTCGATAACATCACTTTCGATGTCGACGAGGGTGAAACGGTAGCCGTCGTAGGTGAGTCGGGCTGTGGGAAATCCGTGAGCGCGCTTTCCATCCTGCGGTTGGTGCCGTGGCCGCCAGGGAAAATTGTCGGTGGCAGCATTAATTTTATGGGTCAGGATCTGCTTGAAATGAGCAATGACGATATTCGGCGCGTTCGTGGGCGAGAAATCAGCATGGTCTTTCAAGAACCCATGACGTCTCTCAATCCAGTGCTGTCGATCGGACTGCAACTCACTGAGACCATGCAACACCACCTCGGGCTATCACCGGCACAGGCGCTCAAGCGCGCTGCAGAATTACTCGAAATGGTCGGCATTTCTGAACCAAAGCGACGACTGGCGCAGTTTCCGCATCACCTGAGCGGCGGCATGCGTCAACGAGTGATGATCGCGGTCGCACTCAGCTGTGAACCCAAGTTAATCATCGCGGACGAACCGACCACGGCGTTGGATGTGACAATCCAGGCGCAAATTCTGGAACTCATGAAAGATCTGACCAAGCGCCTCGGTGTGGCACTGGTCGTCATCACACACAACCTCGGCGTTGTTGCACGTTACGCCGACCGAGTCAACGTGATGTATGCCGGTAAAATCATCGAAATGGGCAGCGCACAACAGATCTACCATCAGCCGCACCACCCGTATACGCTGGGCCTACTTGCCTCGGTGCCCCGCATGGACCAGCCGCGGGGTACTCGGTTAATCCCCATCGACGGGCAACCACCGGATTTGACACGGCTTGATGGAGGCTGTGCCTTCAGGCCGCGCTGCCGGTTCGCTGTAGACCGCT
The DNA here is from genome assembly GCA_012960345.1 of Gammaproteobacteria bacterium. Classification (GTDB taxonomy): domain Bacteria; phylum Pseudomonadota; class Gammaproteobacteria; order Arenicellales; family UBA868; genus UBA11791. The sequence continues at coordinate 26,905 of DUBL01000039.1, forward strand.
GTGCCCAGGAGTTTCCACCATTGGAAAATATTGACAGCGGACACGTATCGGCGTGCTGGCGAGTCAAGGAAATCAACGAACTGAAGAACGCTTCATGAGTGATACCGGCATGACAAACGCAATACCCTTTGTCCAGATTCGAAACCTGAAAATGCACTTTCCAGTGACCGAAGGCGTGGTTATTCAGCGAACGACCGCTCACGTTAAAGCGGTTGATGGGGTCTCTTTTGAAATTCCAAAAGGTGAAACACTGGGGCTGGTCGGCGAGTCGGGCTGCGGTAAAACCACTATCGGACGCTGCATCTTACAACTCGAGACAGCAACAGAGGGAGAAATTCTTTTCGAAGGTATCGACCTCACCCAGTTATCACAAAAAGAGTTGGTGCCGACCCGCGCGAAAATCCAAGTGATTTTCCAGGATCCGTACAGTTCGCTAAATCCACGCATGAAAATCGGCAACATGCTGGATGAGCCGATACGCGTGCATGGGATCATCACTGATAAAGTTAAACGCAAGGAACGGGTTCGCGAACTCCTGTCTATTTGCGGACTCGATCCAAGATTTTCAGATAGTTATCCGCACGAGATGAGCGGCGGTCAGCGCCAACGCGTTGGGATAGCGCGTGCCCTAGCTTTGAATCCAGAGTTCATCATATGTGACGAAGCGGTTTCAGCGCTGGATGTATCGATCCAGGCGCAGGTAATCAACCTGCTTGAGGACCTGCGCGAGCAGTTTAATCTCACCTACCTCTTCATTGCCCACGATCTCAGCGTCGTGCGCCACATATCCAATCGCGTTGCAGTGATGTATCTCGGGAAACTGGTGGAACTTGCCGAAGGCAATGAGTTGTTCGACAACCCCAGTCACCCGTATACCCGCGCACTGCTCGATGCGGTACCGATACCTGATCCACAGGCTGAAGCCGAACGAGCACATTCAGTTATTCAGGGCGAAATACCCAGCCCGATGAATCCACCCAGCGGTTGCGTTTTTCATCCTCGCTGTCCGCTAGCCGTTGACAGCTGCAGAAACGAGATACCCGAATTTCGACAAACCAAGACTGGACACTGGGTCGCTTGTAATCAAATCTAATACCCAAAATAGCAAGGAAATTCCTGATGTTCTATGGAAGCACAATCATTCAACTCTCGCTGGTGGGTAAATTTCACCAATTGTGCGTGCATTAATAAACGATTTGGTTCACATTACCCTATGGAAGTATCGCAAATCAGTAAACTCAAGGAGGATAAAGAACAATGAAATCCAGCTTATTTAAGCAGGGCGTCGCTGCCATTGTCGGTATAGCGTTTGCTCTGGGTGCAGTAACAGTCTCGGTTGCCGCCCCGAAAAAGGGCGGTATTCTGAACTTCGTGGTGGGCAGCAAGATCCCGTCCTATGACGGCCATATCGAGTCGACATTCGGCATGATCCACCCGATCCGTCCGTTCTACAGTCTGCTGTTTCGGGTCAACCCTGACAATCCTGCGGACCCCACTGACTTTCAGTGTGATGTTTGCGAAGGCAACATACCCAGTGGCGCCAAAGGTGGGACCGAGTACACCTTCAAGATTCGAAAGGGCCTCCAGTTCCATGATGGCACGCCACTGAACGCGCACGACGTCAAGGCAACGTTCGACAAGATCGTCTTTCCGCCCAAAGGCGTCGCCAGCAACCGCAAGGCGATGTTCAAGATGGTCAAATCGATTGAGGTCCCCGATGACCACACCATTGTGTTCACGCTGAAGTTTCCGTCGGGTGCGTTCATCCCCAGCGCTGGGATGCCGTTCAATTTTATCTACAGCAAAAAGGACCTGGATGCGCACGGTTACGAATGGCACAAGAAAAATGTCAATGGTTCGGGTGCTTTCATTTTTGTCGAACATGTCGCCGGGTCTCATGTCGCAGGCAAGCGCAACCCGAATTACCACCACGCGGGTAAACCCTATCTTGATGGCTTCAGGGCGATATCGGCACCCAAAATGTCGGTTCGGCTGCAAGCTATCCGTGGCGATCGGGCAGCGATTGAGTTCAGAGGCTTCCCGCCGAAGGCACGTGATGACTTAGTCAAAGCGCTGGGCGACAAAATCACCGTTCAGGAATCTGACTGGAACTGTGCGCTGATGTTTACCGTCAATGTCAACCACAAGCCGTTCGATGACAAACGTGTTCGACACGCACTGACCCTGGCTGTAGATCGTTATGAAGCTTCGAAGTACCTGGCCAATATCGCGATCGTGAAGACGGTCGGTGGCATTGTTTTCCCATCACATCCGCTGGCGGCAACGGCGGCGGAGCTTGAAGGCTCGCTTGGTTTCTCGAGAGACATTAAGGCCAGTCGTGCGAAAGCGCGGGCGTTACTGAAGGAAGCCGGTGCCGAGGGCATCGAGTTCGACTTCAATAACCGCGGCGTCGATCAGCCGTACAAGGTGGTCGGTACCTGGCTGGTTGACCAGTGGCGCCAGGTCGGCTTGAAACCTATTCAGCGGGTGCAGCCTTCACCGCAGTTCTATGCCACGCTGCGCAAAAAGAAGGACTTCGACGTGACGGTCGACTTCAACTGCCAGTCGGTGGTGAACCCGATTGCGGACGTGAGCAAGTTTCTGTGCAGTGCCGGCAACCATTACTCCGGCTGTGAGAATGCGAAACTGGATGTCATCTATGACCGTCTGCTCAAGGCCGAGACTCCGGCACAACAACGCTCAATCATGCGAGAGTTCGAAACTGAAGTATTTGATACCGCCGGGACCGCCCTGACATTGTGGTGGTACAAGATCAATCCCCATCGCTCTTATGTGAAAGGGTGGAAAATCGCGCCCAGTCACTACCTGAACCAGTCCTTGGATCAGATCTGGCTGGATAAGTAACCCAATAGAGTTAACAAAGCGCACATTGCTGCGCGTACAAGTTAACCACCGCCCGTCGTCTTCTGACGACGGGCGGTAAATTTTACGCATCAACCTTCATGCACAAATACATTGCCAAGCGCCTGTTGCTGATCCTGCCGACTCTGCTCGGTGCGGCGGTTCTTGTTTTCTTCCTGCTCCGCGCGATCCCCGGGGATGTCTGTGAGGTGCGTCTCGCTGGTTCAGGGCTCTACGTCGACGAGGCCGAGATCGAGCTCTGTCGAGAAAAACTCGGTCTGGCGAAACCCCTAATCGTCCAGTTCTGGGACTTCATCACCGGCTATGTGGTGTGGGACCTTGGAGATTCAATGTGGACGGGCAAACCTGTCACCGAGGAGATCGGACTGCGGTTCAAACTGTCATTACAGGTCGCTCTCATGGCGACATTGGTAGCGGTGGTGATTGCCATTCCGCTCGGCGCAATCTCAGCCATCAAGCAGGACACCTGGATTGACTACGTGGTTCGATCCTTCAGCATCGCCGGAATTGCCATGCCGTCTTTCTGGCTTGGCATTCTGATCATCCTGGGTTTGCTTATTGGCACTCAACACTTCCTTGGTACACCCTGGATGCCCCCAATTGAATACGTATCACCATTCAAAGACCTTGCCAGTAATATGGCTCAACTGATCTGGCCCGCCGTCGCTACTGGCTACCGTTATTCCGCAGTCGCAACCCGCATGACACGGTCGGCGTTACTTGAGGTATTGCGAGAGGACTATATTCGAACTGCGCGAGCGAAAGGCATGACTGAGAAGATCATTATCAATCGCCACGCGCTTAAGAACGCAATGCTCCCGGTCTTCACTATTATCGGCATCGAGTTTGCGTTTCTGATGGGCGGTCTCGTTGTAACTGAGCAAGTTTTCAATCTCAACGGTATCGGCAAGTTGTTCGTTGAGTCTGTCCAAGCCCAAGACTTCGCTATGACGCAACAACTGGTAATGTTAGTCGTACTAATTGCTGTAGTAACCAATTTCGTTGTCGACCTAGTGTACGCATGGCTCGACCCTAGAATTCGATACGCTTGAGCACCTAGACGATGGTAACAGTCAATCCAGCCGCTGACGCAGACGAGCTCGAAGAACTGTCAAAATCGTGGTCCTCGCAGCTGATCGACCTGATTCGCCGGCAACCGCTTGCATCCGCTGGCGGGCTGGTGGTCTTGATCATGATATTTTCCGCGATCTTCGCCAATTTCCTAACACCTTATGACCCCGAAGCAGCGTCGTGGGTAAATCAGCTATCTCCCCCAAGCGCAGAATACTGGTTGGGCACAGATGCGTTTGGCAGAGATATCCTCACAAGGATCATATACGGAGCTCGCACCGCACTTTTCGTCGGTTTCACCGCTGCTTTTGTTGGCGCGACCGGTGGTCTAATCCTCGGTGTTGCCAGCGCATACTTCGGCGGTCGATTCGATATTATCTGTCAACGCCTTGTCGACATTGTCATGGCCTTTCCCTTGATCGTATTGGCACTAGCCGTAGTCGCAACCCTGGGCGCCAGCACAGTCAACGTAATCATTGCAATCACCATTCCGTTTATACCTCAATGTGCTCGGGTGGTGCGGTCGAGTGCGCTTGCCATTCGAGAAATACCTTACGTCGATGCGGCACGGGCGCTCGGATTCAGCCATACGCGCATCATCATGAAACATATGATACCCAACGTGATGGCACCATACTTAATCATGCTGACTACTTTCGTCGGCCAAGCCATCCTGCTAGAAGCATCCCTTTCCTATCTCGGTATGGGCGTGCAGGAACCGACCCCTGCGTGGGGCCTGATGCTACAGGGTGGTGCGGAGGAGTTTGCCGAGAGCGCACCGTGGGTACCGATCTTTCCCGGGCTGGCCATTACCATCGCAGTCTTTGGATTCAACCTTTTCGGTGACGGCCTGCGCGATGTGCTGGATCCGCGCCTGCGTTCACGCTAACGCCGTCAAGCGTATTTCCGTTGAAACTCGCCATTCTGGATGACTACCAGCGAGTTGCGCTGTCGATAACCAACTGGTCTGTACTCGAAGATCGCCTGACGATTACTGCGTTTGATCAACATCTCGGCGACCTTGATGCGGTGGCCGAGGCGTTGCTTGATTTCGACGTCATCGTGGTCATGCGTGAACGCACACCTTTCCCAGGCGCTCTATTGGAGAGGCTGCCCAAACTCAAGCTGTTGGTCACCACCGGTATGCGAAATCTTGCGATTGATATGGGCGCCGCGCGTGAACAAGGGATCGACGTCTGCGGCACACAGATGCTCGGCTATCCAGCCGCAGAACACACGTGGGCGCTGATTCTTGCGTTGGCCAAACAGATACCACTCGAGAATGAATCCATGCACCAAGGTGGCTGGCAAGCAGGCTTCTCCAGCGGTCTTCGAAATAACATCTTGGGAATTCTCGGGCTTGGCAAACTCGGCGCACAGGTAGCACAAGTGGCACTGGCATTTGGGATGCGCGTTCAGGCCTGGAGCGAGAACCTCACCCCCGAGCGCTGCGAAGCATGCGGTGTCACCTGGGTTGAGCGCAACACTCTGTTATCCACATCGGACATCATCAGTATTCACCTTGTTTTGAGTGAGCGTACTCGCGGCCTGATCGGCCCAAAGGAACTGGCATTGATGAAACCCTCCGCGTATTTAGTTAACACCTCGCGCGGTCCGATCGTCGCGGAAGACGCGCTGGTGGAAGCACTTCAACGTGGCACCATCGCTGGCGCGGGCCTCGACGTCTACGCAGTCGAACCCCTGCCAACAAGCCACCCTTTGCGCGCAGCGCGCAACGCCGTACTGACCGGTCACACCGGCTACGTGATGCAGGAAAACTACGCGCAAGGTTACGGACAGGCGGTAGAAAACATCCTTGCCTGGTTGAGCGGGGCCCCAAAACGACTTTTAAACTGACGGCTGATACGGCCACGATTACCCATCCGCTGTGATGCCCTCACTGTCAGCATAACGAACAAGAAAGGCCTGCACTTCATCGCGTGCGGGGGCACCCGTTTCACCCGCTTGCACCGCACGCCGGTAGATAATCGCCAATGTAGCCGCGCTGAGAACAACCTGGTCGTGCCCCCGTCTTGCTTCCTGGTGCCGACTCTTGAGGCGCATTGCAACCTCTCGGCGGTGGCTGGCAGTTTCGCGAGGGCTTTCGAACTCTGCCAGGTAAGTACGTAACACATTGGCGATGGTCGTCAGGTGTCGATCGGTATACGCCGCGCTATCGCGGCGAATGATTTCCCGCGCATCGCGCTTCAGTTGTTGTATTGCGCGCTCTCGCCACCACTCACGTATCTGATGAAACATGCTGCTGTGCAGTTCCCAACCGTTAGGTCAACCCAATCATGATGTGGTTCTTGAACGCAGCACGCCCGCTCAGATTGTCGTACCAACGTGCCAAATGCGGTAACTCAGCGCGTTCCATATCGAGCGTAAACCAGCGGTAGGCCATGATGCCTATCGGAATGTCTCCCATGGAGAACTGCTCACCGGCGATATAGGCGGACTCACTTAAACGATTATCTAGCATGGTCATAAAAAACTCATACCGATCGCGGCCCGCGCTAATCGCCCCCTGATCACGCTCTGCTACAGGCGTGCGGACCAGGCCCCAGAAAACGGGCACCATCGCTGGCCCTACCGCTGTTTGTTGCCAATCCATCCACTGCTCGGCAATCGCACGTTCAGCAGGGTTCTGGGGCGACAATACATTCGGGCGATGCTTATCACTGAGGTAACGGACAATCACATTCGACTCCCACAACACGAAATCATTATCGACAATGGTGGGAATCACGCCATTGGGGTTCATCGCCAAATATTCCGGCTCTTGATTACCCCCGAACGGCCCCCCAATGTCTTCACGCTCGTATGCCAGCCCCATTTCTTCGCAGGCCCAAATAACTTTTTGCACGTTCGACGAATTATTGCGTCCTAGAATTTTCAACATATTGTTGTTCCTTTCATAAGATGCCAATCACGTTAATGATCGTGTGTCAGTGAAAATAACCGATCCTGCTGAATTAATCACTTCCAGAAAAGTAATCCCCCAGTGCGACAAGATTCTCGCATTTCAGCACTTCGGCCACCGAGACATCTGTTTTGAGGGATCCGCCGACCGCTCGCTAATGAAATAGCGGGACATAGGCACCGGACAGAGATGTGGGGACCAACCGACTGGTCGAAAGATCTCATGCCGCACGCGGCGTCGAAGGCAACATCCATACCAGAACGTTGGCGATCAAGATCGTCAGTGCCAGAAGATAAAACACATTGATCAACCCGTAGTGATCTGCCACCAGACCGCCGAGCGGTGGGACGACGGCGGTGAGCAGCGCCTGGGTGCCGAACAAAACGCTGGTTGCACTGCCGGCAACATCCGGGGGCGCAAGATCCATCAGCCAACTGTGGATCACCGGGCGTACCGCAAAAAGGGCAAAACCAAGCACGGCCACTGCACTGACGAGAAGCAATTCATTCGGCACTACCGTGATCAACACAATGACCACGGTAGATAGTGCAAGGCCTGCCAGTACAACCGGTCGCCGACCAATGCGGTCCGACCAGGCGCCGGCAATCGGCGCTGCCACCAGGCCCCCCAACTGAAGCGCCATCATCACAACACCCATCCACAGTGGCCCCAGATCAAGCTCGTGTACCAGATAGAGCGGCAGGAAGACGTAGAGACCGTTCTGACCAATACTGCGAAACCCGGCCATCAGCGCCAGGCCCAGTATCGCCCGGTCGCGCAACATGCGCTTCACACTGGACAGGTACTCAGATAACGGCATTGACCGACCGCTAGCCAAACGATCGACACGATCTCGTGGCAACAGTAACCAGAAGAGGATTGCGGTGATGACAAATATGGGCAGTGCGGCCAGCGACGCCGTCTGCTGCCAGGTGAGTACAACCAGCAGCGCACCAGCGACCAGCGGTGCCACTGTGTCCCCTAGATTGGCGCACAGCGCATGCACAGCCAGTGCGTAACCCCGATTATTCGGATACATCGATGACAGGTAGGCAATCGCCGGAGGGTGCCATAGGTTGTTTGACGCGCCGATGAGTGCCACGAGTACCGCAATCGAAAGATAGTTAACGGACCATCGATAGGCCAGCAACGCCACGGCACCAATGATCAGCGAAGCGATCTGAAACACGATTCGACGTCCCGATAGATCCACCAACAGACCACTACCGAAATTGGCAACCAAAGCGCTCAGGTGAAACACCGCGACTAACAAGCCCGTGTCCGCGTACGATAGCCCCAGGTCGCGACCCATAAACGGCAACAACAAGTAGAAAAATGCAGCGACCCAGTGCGTTGCCCCATGGCCTAAACCGACCAACAGCGCGGGTCCTTGTAACGACAGTGGAACTCCCGTCCAACGTTCTATGGCCTGCAACAATGAAATGTCCTATCTGTGAGACTTAACCACCAACGGAGCACCATAATCGAGCCCCATGATCACCACAAGCACTAACACCGGTTACGTATCGATGCGCAGAAGGCACACAATGGTGCACAATCACCCTGTAACGATTGTTAACCGGACCTTCAGCATCGACCAGGATCAATCATCAATCAGAAACCCCTGTCAGTTCGCGGTATTAATATGAACACCACTGCACTTCCCCTTTCCCGATTTACGGTTCTTGACCTAACCCGAGTTCGAGCAGGGCCTACGGCCGTTCGGCAACTGGCTGACTGGGGTGCCAATGTGATTAAGATCGAATCACCCGCCCATATAGACTCCGAGCGCGGCATGGGCGGTGCGCGTCACGGACCAGACTTTCAGAATCTTCACCGCAACAAACGCAGCATGACGCTTAACCTCAAGGATCCCGAAGGTCACGCGGTCTTCATGCGCATGGTCGACGACGCAGACGTTGTGGTCGAGAATTATCGACCTGACGTAAAAAACCGACTCGGCATCAACTACGCTGCACTGTCGGCACGCAATCCGAAAATTGTTCTCGGAAGCGTATCCGGCTTCGGACAGGACGGTCCCTACGTTGATCGACCAGGCTTTGATCAGATCGCGCAGGGTATGGGGGGATTAATGTCCATCACCGGCCTGCCGGGGCAGGGTCCAGTCCGCGTCGGTGTGCCGATTGCGGATCTGTCGGCGGGACTGTATGCCGCTATCGGCATTCTCATTGCATTACTGCAACGCGAAGAAACCGGGCTCGGCCAATGGGTTGGTTCGTCGCTCATTGAGGCGCAGATTGCAATGCTCGACTTCCAGGCGGCCCGTTGGTTGATGAAGGGTGAAGTGCCACCACAAGCCGGCAATTACCATCCCACCAGCACCCCGACCGGAGTCTTTCCTACCGCCGATGGCCACATCAATGTGGCGAGCGCGGGTGCTGCCATGTGGGATCGCTTGTGCACGGAACTGCAGGCTGAAGACTTGCGGGAGCATCCCGATTACTCCAGTGAGGCCGGCCGCTCGCAACACCGTGAGGCGCTGCACGAAGCACTAAATCAGTATTTCTCCACCCGCACGAGTAATGAATGGATCGAAGCCCTCAACAACGCCGGCGTTCCCTGCGGCCCGATTAACCAGATCGACCAAGTGTTTGCCGATGAGCAGGTAAAACATCTGGGCATGGCAAAACCCATATCGCATCCGGTCCTGGGCGATACACACGTAGTGAATAACGCAGTGAAGATGAGTTCTGTATCAGACATGGAATATCACCCAACGCCAGAGCGAGGGGAGCACACTGCGCAAATCTTGAAAGAATTCGGTTACACCGACCAAGAAATTCAGACACTCGTAAACAACAAGGTTACCTGATCTTTGAAAAATTTAGGCCCAGCCTAGCGACCTCGAAACTCGGGTTTTCTTTTTTCCATAAAAGCCTTGCGGCCTTCCTGGTAGTCCTCACTAGCAAAGCAGGCCGCGATTAATCGTTCTACCTGCGCAATGTCCCGCGCTGCGGGATCTTTGAGTGCCTGATTCACTGTCTCTTTGACTGAACGCACAGTCAAAGGTGCGTTGGCCGCAATCCGCGCCGCGTAATCACTGACAAACGCCTGCAGCTCCGACTGGGGCATCACCCGGTTCACTAATCCCATCTGCTGCGCCTCGGTGGCATCGAACAGCCGCCCCGTGTATAGGATCTCGCGAGTAAATGTCGGACCAATCAACTGCACCAGTGCGTGTACATCTTCCCAACGGTACGCTAGCCCGAGTTTCGCCGCCGGAATTCCGAAACGACTGTCGTCAGAGGCAATACGCATATCGAAATGCGTTGCAAGACTCATCCCGCCACCGACACAGAAACCCTGAACCATCGCGATGGTCGGTTTACCGAGCCGATCCACGGCTTCAAGCGCCTTTCTAACCGTCGCGTTGTAATCGTCCGTTGCTGCTTTGTCTGAACGTTTCTCAGCAAACTGTGAAATATCGGCCCCCGCTGAGAACGCTTTGTCGCCTGCGCCGCTGATCACCACCACGCGTATGGAATCATCGCCGGCGTAATCATCAGCCGTCACCGCAATGCCTTGCCACATTTCATAGGCGATCGCGTTGCGCTTCTCAGGCTGATTGAGAATGATGTGGCCAACGCCGTCGGCCTTTGACGTGATCAGTTTACTGGTGACAGCTTTCATCGGAGCATCCTTCAAGTCAAACATCTGAGGTTCATAGTGCGGCCAATAGACGGGACTTTCTCAAGTTCCCGATTGAAACGCAAAAGCTAATTATATCAGCGCTAGGCACCCCGCTTTGCCGTGAGTGATGCGTACTCACACACGATGAGCCTATGCGTAGCTTTCCCGCCTGTCAAAGCATCGCCTATGCATATTGATCTGATCAATGCCATGGCGCTAGTTGGTCAGTGCGTCGATCTTGAATTAGCCGCTGGAGTACAGATCGGTGGTCAGCAACGGACCGAACCTAAGACCGCGCTGCACGCGTTTAATTTAGACATAACGCTTGCAGTGACTTCATTGGGCTGATAGCACACCTGCCGCCTTCGCTTCAGCAACCAGATAATCTCTGCCACGGATCATGTCATCCAGCGTTCCAAACCCATTGGTGTAGTGGCCTGTATACCCCAAACCTTCCAAACGCAAAAACAAAGCCCGAAAATCGATACTGCCTTGCCCGGGAAACATGTGATGTTCTTTATCTCCTAAATTATCGGCGACACGAACCTCGCGCATGCGTTCGATTCCAAAAGCATCGATAAATCCGTCAATCCCCTCTGGCACCAATGTCGCGTGGTTAATCGTAAAGGTCCAATGCAAATTGGGCGACTTCAGACGGTCGAAATAGAACGCACACTCATCCGGCGTGTACCCCAGATAATTGACTTCGGCATCTGCTGGTTCACGGTTCATGTTTTCCAACAACAGATGCACACCTTTGTCCTCAGCATAAACACAGGCCCGTTGAAGACGTTCAAGGCTCGCTTGTTTGCGTTGCTCATAGTCCGCGGTGAAATGGAATCCGGCATGAACGACGATCCATTCGGCATCAAGCCGAGTCGCCATGTCAATGTAGGCCCGTAGATACTCGTCTGCGGCTTGGCGAAAGAAATTGCTGTACTCAGCCATGTTCACCCCGGAAAGCGTATGCAGCCCGAGATGAATGTCATGATCTTGGCACATCCCCTTCACCGTTTCGCAACGTGCTTCGTCAAAGTGCTCTATGGCATTGGCACCACTATCAAGCTGAATATCGATATAGAAGACTTCATTAACGGCGGCCCATGCCAGAGCGTCTTCCAACTTGGCTCTTCGGCCGACATCAACACCAATACGCTTTTTCAGATTGGATTGCATAGTCACACTTCCGTCAGTACAAACTTCGTGGGCAGGCGGCGATCTCGCCGTCAATGTAGCGGGCAGTGTCGTCTCTTTGGGTCAATCTCAGCCTAAACCTAAACCTATCGAATTACCCCTACATGACTATGGTACGCTAACACTGTGGTTTGTCTTCTGAATTACTTTAATTACCAATGAGCATTATGAGAGGAACTATCATGCATACCATTCAAGCGCGAAAACGTTTCGCGATTATAACGGCCCTTACCG
>DUBL01000040.1:0-3712 GCA_012960345.1 Gammaproteobacteria bacterium
ACCCTTTGACAAATCGTGGAGACCGTTCACCTTTGTAGAAATATCGTAGGCGGCCCGGGCGCTCGGTAATCAGCATTGCCCCATTTGGAAGAAACGCCAAGGCCCAGGGATGCTCTAGGTCGCTCGCCAATTCTGTCACTCTGAAATTAGTCTTTTCCGAGACCAATACTTGTGAGTCAGACGCTGAGACCCCACCACAAAGAACACACGCAATTGTCACAACATGCGTCAGCCTCGAAAAGACATCGACAAACAATCGCCTATTTGTGCGCATAAACAATTGCATTGCACCCAACACTACAATGCTTAACAAGACTCGAGGGGTTTCTTTAGAGAACGGGACCATCTAACGGATACAGATAGTATATTTTAGCAAAGCGTATCAATCGCTTCGTAATCCGCTCGACAAGTGCAACATCCAATCGACAACGAAATTTACCGCGACGGTGAGGCCCGCAATGGCGGCCGCAGGTAATAACGGCGTAATGTCGTTGTAGTTAATCAATGTTGCGTTTTCGCGCACCATGGAACCCCAGTCAGCCGTCGGGGGCTGAATACCCAATCCCAAAAAACTCAACGCTGCAATAAACAAAAAAACAAAGCAGAACCGTAACCCAAACTCAGCCAATAACGGCGCCATAATATTGGGTAAAACTTCTTTTCGAATCACCCACCACATCCGTTCGCCACGTAGCTGAGCGACCTCGACGAAATCCATCACAACTACATTCATCGCGGCGGAACGCGCAATCCGAAAGACTCGAGTGCTATCAAGCACTGCAATGATCACGATGAGTGAAGGAATCGAAGTGCCAAAGATAGTTAACAGCAGAAGTGCAAAAATAAGACTCGGGACAGCCATCAGAATATCGACTAACCGGCCAATCAGCAGGTCAGACCACCCGCCGAGAATGGCAACAAGCATACCAGTAATACCACCGATCAAGAAAGCAAGCACTACGGTGGCAAAGGCTATGCCTATCGTGTTGCGTGCCCCATAAATAAGTCGCGACAGCATATCGCGTCCAATGTTATCGGTTCCAAAAATAAACTCATCTGACCACAATTCATAGGATGAGCCGACAATCGATGTTTCGCTGTAAGGGGCAATCCAGGGTGCGAATATGGCCACACACGCATAGACGAAAACAATCAACAACCCAATCTTTGCGCTGATCGGCGCGCCGAGAAAAAGTCTAATGGCACCTTGCATGTTCTAACGCGGATGAAGAAGTCGCGGATTGGAAACAATCGACACGATGTCAGACAGTAGATTTAGCAAAATGTAGACCGCTGCGAAGATCATTGCACACGCCTGCACCACCGGCAGGTCTCGCTTAGACACGCTGTCCACCAACAACTGCCCTAGGCCTGGGTAAACAAAGACGACCTCTACCACCACCACTCCAACGACCAGGTACGCGAGATTGAGAGCGATCACGTTAACAATGGGACCCCATGCATTGGGTAACGCATGGTGGAGAATAATGCGAAACGGTCGAGTCCCTTTCAAACGTGCCATCTCAATATACGGGCTAGCCAACAGGTTAATAATCGCCGCCCGAGTCATTCGCAACATGTGAGCCAACACAACGAGCGTCAGGGTCAATGCGGGTAAAACCGTACGAAAAAGTTTGTCACCGAAGGCGAGGTCCGTGCTGACATTGGAAATCCCCGGAAAGAAACCACCTTTTACCGAAAAGAAGAGGATCAGAATATAGGCGACAAAAAATTCAGGAAAAGAAATCGACGTTAACGTGACCATGTTGACGATACGGTCGTATAGGCTGTTGCGATACAGCGCAGCGAGCAAGCCGAGGAACAATGCTAGAGGTATCGCAATCGCTGCCGCCATGCCGCCGAGAAACAATGTATTGGCCAATCGAGGGCCGACAAATCCTGCAATCTCGCGCTTGCTCGCCAGTGACTGGCCCATGTCACCGGTCAGCATCCCGTGTAACCACTCGAGGTAACGGATGTGTGCTGGACGGTCGAGACCAATCTCGGCGCGAAAAGCCGCTACCGTTTCTGGAGTGGCTGACTGGCCCAACATGGCCTGGGTTATATCTCCGGGTAGCAGCTCGACGACAAAAGCAATGATCAATGAGACGACGAAAAGCGTCATCACACCCAACCCAAGCCTTTGCAAGACCACCCTTAAAAGCGAGGACACCAGCACCCTCCCTGCGTTGCACCATTGTCACGGTACGTTTCGTTTGTATTGTCGTAGCTTATCGTGACATCATCACTATAGCGAATGCGCTCTTGCGTTCTTTGTTGGTCCTGGTCAATGCTAATCGGTCGCGATTGCATGCTATTTATCGTCGCCGGGCCCGGTTGGCAGCGATATCTTGGGGCGTGGTCAATGATATGCGCTACCAGACGGCGGGACCCGCCCAGGCCCTCCAATAACTGTGTCCGCAGGCACGCGCTTCGATCTTCTTTGTTAAGTCAAGCCATTGAATTCACGCCAAATCGCTCCCGTTAAAGAAGTTCCGCACCTGCTGATACCGCTCAGCGATGGTCGACGACTTGCCGCAAGGCTGTGGTTGCCCGATGGGCCTGAGCAATCTCCGGTTCCAGCCATCCTAGAGTACCTCCCCTACCGCAAACGTGACGGCACCGCGCAACGGGATGAATCGACCTACCCAATATTTGCCGCTAATGGTTATGCCGGCATTCGAGTCGATATCGCAGGCACCGGGGAATCCGACGGGGATTTTGACGATGAATACTCGGCGCGCGAACTCACAGATGGGGTCGAAGTGGTTGCATGGATCGCACAGCAGGCCTGGTGCGACGGCAATGTCGGCATGATGGGCATCTCCTGGGGCGGATTCAACAGCCTTCAGATCGCCTCCATGAAGCCACCCGCTTTACGAGCGGTCATTGCCATCGGCACCACCGTGGACCGTTATAACGACGATATTCATTACAAAAACGGCTGCCTGCTTTATTCAAACGCCGGTTGGTCTGCTGTGATGCTGTGTTTTGCTTCGAAACCGCCTGATCCCCTCCTGGTTGGCGAGTCGTGGCGTGAGATGTGGCTCGAGCGCCTCCAAACCCAGCCCTTTCCGCTGGAAACGTGGCTTGCCCACCAACACCGTGATGACTACTGGCGACGCGGCTCAGTTTGTGAAGATTACGACGCCATGAATATTCCGGCATTAGTCATCAGTGGCTGGGCCGACGGGTATATCAACGCGCCCCCAGCGGCCATTGAACACTTCACCGGGGTTACCAAGGCGATTAATGGACCGTGGATCCATAAATACCCGCATTTGGCCTTTCCCCACCCACGGATAGATTTTCATACAGAAGCGCTCAACTGGTGGGATGCCTGGCTGAAAGGTGTCGACAACGGTGTAACGTCACTGCCAGCCTACCGAGCCTATATCTCTCAGCGCGTGCATCCGGCAGTGCCACGCAAGAGCGAGAATGGTCGGTGGGTCGCCGAACCGATCTGGCCTTCTGCCGACATTGTCTTATGCCCTTATTATCCATCGGCAAATAGCGAACTAGATGGCGTGCCTCCAGCCAACGATGCCGTAACCATCTGCTCCCCACTTGACTGCGGTACTGCGGCCGGCGAATTTTTTCCGCTAAAACCTGACGCTGAACTCAGCCTTGATCAAGCTGCAGACGAATGCTGATGGCGCCCTTGAAGCCCTCCTTGCGCTCCACGATGACCTTGACGGGCAGCGTGCCTGAT
>DUBL01000040.1:3722-6715 GCA_012960345.1 Gammaproteobacteria bacterium
ACGACGCGGGATCTGCGGTGTTTGATTCCCCGCCACTGAAGAACTCGGTAGAGATTCTTGGGCGACCGATAATGCGGCTGCGGGTGACGATTGATCAACCTCTCGGTAATCTTGCCATACGGTTGGTCGATGTGCATCCTGACGGCGCCTGTTTTCGAGTCAGCTGGGGTGTTATCAATCTAGCCCATCGTCATGGTAATGAAACACCGGAACCGGTGACGCCTGGAGTGCCAATCGACGTTGTTGTTCGACTTGATGAGTGCGGTTACCACTTTGCTGTGGGTCACCGCATTCGCCTCTCCATTTCCACCGCGTACTGGCCGATGGTCATGCCCTGCCCTTACCTCGTTACAGCACAAATTCACACGGGTAAATGCACCACGGTCCAGCTCCCTGTCCGCCAAGGGGGAGATGTTTATGAATTGACCGAGCCAGAAAACTTAAATCTGCTACCTCAATACATCCTCCATCAACCCGCGCACTATGAACGCTCGCTAACGCGGGACCCAACCGCCCAGCGAACCGACCTTCGAGTCATAGACGACACGGGCGAGGAAGAAATGCCGGGTCACGGGTTGCGAGTGCGCCACCGGCGAGAGGATCAGTGGTCAATTATTGCTAATGAGCCACTCAGCGCACGGTCCACCACTCGCTATACCTGCTGGATGTCTCGTGGTGACTGGTCAATTCGTACGGAGACCGACACCACATTGCGTTGTGATGCCGGTCATTTTTACCTATTCGCTACGGTAAAGGCGTTCGAAAATGGCGCTCTCGTTAGTGAAAGGCAGTGGCAGAAAACCTTAGCTCGCGATTTATTGTAGAGCCCCACCCTAAATCACCTACAATCACTGCCTTGATTCTGTGTGGTAGAAGATCTTCATGAAACGACGCAAGATTCCTTTCTCCGACATGGCAATCCTGCCCCACTAGCAGTTGTCGGATCGACTAAACGGGAAAATCCTACTAAAAATACCGATAAACTTGAAATACAACATCAATTACAAGGAAAATTGTTGACTTAGTCTAAGCAATCTCGCAAATTTTACCTCAAGGAATTAGCCTTAAGGTTGATCAGCGAACTCAAAGCGCTAGGATCGGCTTAATTCATCCAGCAAAATAGTTTCACTAGGAGAGCGGAGATATGTACGAAAGACAAAAGATAGAAATGGATCGCCTGCAGGCCAAAGTGGCTAAAGGCAAAATGAGCAGGCGCGAGTTTTTATCCCGTGTATCGGCCATGGGTCTTGGCGCGATGGTGCCTGGGCTTTACATGCAAGGCGCGTTGGCCGCACCCAAACAAGGCGGACGATTTCGCCAAGGTGTTACCGGTGGTGCAACCAGCGACGTGCTGGATCCAGGCCAGATTCTTGATCATTACATGTTGAACGTACAGTTCGGTCAATTGCGCAATAATCTAACCGAGGTGGCTGCCTCAGGCGAACTCGTGCCCGAACTGGCTGAAAGTTGGGCCGCCAGTAACGGCGCCAAAACGTGGAATTTCAAAATTCGTCAAGGTGTTGAATTTCATAATGGGAAATCGTTGACCTCGCAAGACGTCGTTGATTCATTAAATCATCATTTAGGAGAGGACTCGAAATCTGCAGCCAAGGGCCAGTTGAATGCGGTGAGCTCCGTAAAGGCTGACGGTAAACACGGTGTCATCGTCGAATTGAACGGCGGTGATGCTGACTTTCCCTACATCCTGAGTGACTACCACCTCCTTATTTGTCCATCAAACGGCGATGGCAGCATTGATTGGAAGTCGGGCATTGGCACAGGTGGGTTTTCGCTAGTTGAACACGACGCAGGTGTTAGAACCTTAACCAAGGCTAACCCTAACTACTGGAAACAAGGTCGTCGGTTCTTTGCCGAAGTTGAAACATTGCAGATCGCAGATTCGGCGGCGCGGGAAAATGCCCTGCGCACCGGTGAACTTGATGCCATGAACAATGTTTCACCAAAAACAGCAGACCTTCTCAAACGGCAAGCAGGGATCTACGTTGGCGCGACCACCGGGAACAAACAGGTCACTTTACCCATGTTGACCGACGTATCACCCTACGACAACAACCATGTTCGCACCGCGATGAAGTACATCGTTGACCGTGAGCAATGGCTTAAAGTCATCGCGAAGGGATACGGCCAACTCGGCAACGACAACCCGATCGGTCCTGCCAACTTCTATCGGGCCACGACCGATGAACTACCCCAACGCGCCTACGATCCGGATAAGGCCAAGTTTCACCTGAAGCAAGCTGGGCTTGACAGCCTAGATGTCCAATTTCACGCGGCAGAAACCGGATTTGGTGGCTCCATTGACGCGGGCCAATTGATGGCAGAAACCGCCCGGCCAGCGGGTATCAACGTCAAGGTGGTGCGAGAACCTGATGATGGTTACTGGTCCAATGTATGGATGAAGAAACCATTCTCAGCATGTTATTGGTCGGGTCGACCAACCGAGAATATGATGTTCTCTACCGTCTACGCCAGCGATGCGGCTTGGAACGACACCCATTGGAAAAACGCGCGGTTTGATGAGTTGCTGAAAATGGGTCGAGTCGAAACAGACCAAGCCAAGCGACGTACTATTTATGTCGAGATGCAACGAATTGTGCATAACGACGGCGGTACCGTGCTCCCACTGTTCCTGAGTGATGTCTTCGCAACCAGCGATAAGGTGGGGTTGCCTGATGTTATAGGCGGTAATTGGGAACTCGATGGATGCAAAGCGGCCGAACGTTGGTGGTTTGCATGATCCGGGTTTAACCTTCGAGCATCTATCAACCCTGGCGTCGCATAACGGCGCCAGGGTTTTTTTTAACCAGAGAAGTTTCACCGCGCTCCCGCGGAGCGAAACAGCAATTAGACCTAGGCGATTATTTAAAGATCAACCGTCGACGTTCCAAGAAAAACTTGATTTTCTGGCTGCCCGCCCTTTGCTACCCGCTGGAGATTATTCGCTACGAACTTCCGTCGTCGCTCCAATTGCT
>DUBL01000041.1 GCA_012960345.1 Gammaproteobacteria bacterium
CGCGTTGGCGCTCAGCGCGAGCGTCGTCATACCATCAACGTATGCGGCAGACTTGCCTCCGGCCGCCGCTCGTAGCCCGATCGTGGTGTATCCACAGTTGGCTGCCCGCAGCGCCGGTGCCAACGTGAGCAGTGCACTCCTGGAACGCCTGCGTGAGTTACGCATCTTAAGGGTGCTGGTGGGTCTTGATCTGAAACTCACGCCCAGTCATCGATTGAGCGAGGCGCAGAAACGCCGACAACGCGCTGAGTTGGAGACGATGCAAGACGCCCTGATCAAGCGCACCTTCGGCGCACGTCAAGAGGGCGTGATTGCTCGCTTTGAAGATATTCCCTACCTGACATTAGAGGTGTCGGAGCACCAACTCATACGCCTGTTGACTGATCCGAACGTGCATTCTGTCCAGGAAGACGGGCTGGCCGCTCCCATGCTCAGGGAAAGTACCAAGCTGATCCGTGCCAAACGCGTGTGGGGCCCAAAGTTCGAATTGCGTGGTAAAGGCCAGAGCATTGCCATTCTCGACACCGGCAGCAATCACCCGAAGATGCTGAAAAAGAGCCGCATCGTGGCCGGCGGCTGTTATTCCTCGAACCATCCCGGTTATGGGTCCAAGTCCCTCTGCCCCGGCGGTGCCGAAGTCAAGAATAATGCGGCAGCCGGCAAGAACTGTACCGAATCCATTACCGGTTGTGACCACGGAACGCACGTGGCGACTATTGCCGCTGGCAACAGTGGCAAACTCAAGGGCGTTGCGCGAGAGGCGAATATTATTCGTATGCAGGTGTTCAGCCAATTCAACAGCAGTGTCTATTGTGGGCGTTCGATACCTTGCATCATGTCATTCACATCTGACCAGGTTAAGGCTCTGGAGCGCATCTACAAATTGCGCAAGAAACACCATATTGCGGCGGTTAATCTGAGCTTAGGCAGTGGAAATTACGCGAACTACTGTGATGGCAATCAGCCGGCGATGACCGAGATCATTGATCGCCTGACCGACGCCGGTGTGGCGGTGGTGGTGGCTGGGGGCAACAGCAGCATTCCGACGTACGGGTTTGGTTACACCAGTTTTCCAGCGTGCATCAAGAACGCGATTGCGGTTGGAAACTCCACAAAGACTGATGGCGTATCGGTTTTCTCAAGTCATTCCGATCTCATTGACCTGTTGGCACCCGGAGAGAATATCTACGCTGGTCTCCCGGGTCGCCGTTATGGCACCAAGAGCGGCACCTCGATGGCAGCCCCCCACGTGGCCGGCGCCATCGCGCTGCTGAAGGGCTATCGGCCCAAAGCCACAGTAACGGAATTACTTACGGCGCTTAAGTGCAGCGGTGAGTTGCTCTCTGCCGCAGGCATCGCTAAGCCTCGAGTGGATGTGCGCAAAGCCTACCGTTTCTTAAAAGGGAATAGAACGAGTTGTTAATCTAAGGTAAACGCGCGCCCGGGCATTGAGTTACCGGGCGCGCACTCAAGGCTGCGGTAGTTTCAGCCAGGAAGAGATTTGGTATTTGAGGGGTTGGGTGGTGACAATAGCGCCGGGGATTGGATCCGCCCCCAGACTATCGACAATGACCAACCGACTTCACACTCTAACTTCGAACTGGACCCGTTTGATCCCGTTCTTGCTGCTATTGCTGGCGCTAGCGATCAGAGCCTATGAACCGGCGCTGGTGACGCAACTGCGCCTGGCGATATTCGATCAGTACCAGTCCATCAAGCCGAGGGAGTTCTCACCCCTGCCAGTGCGTATCGTTGATATCGATGAAGAGAGTCTCAAGCGCCTCGGCCAGTGGCCCTGGCCGCGCGATATGCTGGCCCAGATGGTGTCGCGTGCCGCGCAAGCCGAGGCCGCCGCCGTGGTGCTCGACGTGCTCCTCGCCGAGCCCGATCGCCTGTCGCCATCGAATTGGCTGCGCCTGTTACCGGCCGGGAGCGAATATGAAAATTTGCGCAAGGCCCTGGCGGCCCAGGTAGGCCCGGACCAGGCACTGGCGGATAGCCTTGGCAGTGCCGATGCGGTGGTCGGGTTTGCTTTGACTGCGAAGGCGGGTACAAGCGCGTCAGGGGCCCCGGCATTGAAGGGGGGATTTGCCGAGGCGGGGGATCCTTCGGGTCCGTTTATGTTGGCATTTGGTGGTCACGTGCCGGCGTTAGCAGCGTTGCAGGCAACCGCTGGTGGCTACGGCGCGTTGAGTCTGGTGCCCGATGCCGATGGTGTTGTCCGGCGCGCGCCCCTGTTTGTTACGGTAGCAGACAAGGTGGTGCCCTCGATTGATGCCGAAGCGTTGCGGGTAGCGCAGGGCGCATCAACCTATGTCGTTAAGTCGACCAACGCCAGCGGTGAGGCCAGCTGGGGCGGTGCCGGTGGTGTAGTCAGTGCGCGGATTGGCGCATTGACCGTGCCGACTGACCGCCATGGGCGCGTGTGGATACGTTATGCCGCGGAGCTGGCAACTACCGTACCGGCCTGGCGACTGCTGAATGGGGATGTCGATCCAGCGGCACTTGCCGGTCACATTGTGTTGCTTGGCTCCACGGCGGCGGGTCTCGCACGCCCGCAGCCGACGTCGCTCGGTACGATGTCCTCCGCTATTCAGATTCGGGCACAGCTGCTCGAGACGCTCCTCAGTGAGGATTTTCTTGAGCGCCCGGACTGGGCCAATGGTGCTGAAATTCTCCTGGCATTAATGCTGGGGTTAGCTTTACTGTGGTTGTTGCCAAAATGGGGGCCGTTGTGGTGTGCACTCATCGCATTGGCCGCCGTGGGTAGCGCCATTGGCGGCTCGTGGCTGGCGTTTGCACACCAGGGTTTGCTGCTCGATCCGGCGTATTTTTCCTTCGTGATTCTGGTGGTGTACCTCGCACAATCGCTTAAGGTGTATTTCTCGAGCGAAAGCGAGAGACGCTATGTGCGCAGCGCGTTCTCACGTTATCTTTCTCCCGCTTTAGTCGAAGATCTGGCACGCGATCCCGCTCGCTTGCGCCTGGGGGGCGAGACGCGCGATCTTTCAATCATGTTCTGCGACATCCGCGGCTTTACCAAGATCTCAGAGGGTTATTCCCCGCAAGACCTGACCCGTCTCATCAATCGGTTCTTGACACCCTTGACCCAGGCCATCCTCGATCGCAAGGGCACCATCGACAAGTACATGGGTGACTGCATCATGGCCTTCTGGAACGCGCCCATCACAGTGCCCGGGCATGCCCGTGAGGCGTGTCACGCGGCGCTCGCCATGCTGGAGGCCCTGGCCGCATTAAACCGCGAACTCTCGGCCGAGGCCGCGGATAATCTGCGCATCGGCATCGGCATCAATACAGGCAGTGCACTGGTGGGGAATCTCGGGTCCGAACAGCGCTTTGATTATTCAGTCCTCGGCGATGCCGTCAATTTGGCCTCGCGCCTTGAAGGTCAATCGAAGACTTACGGAGTGGATGTGCTGCTCAACGAGAACGTTGTTGACTCAGCACCTGCCATGGCAACACTGGAACTCGACCTGGTGCAGGTCGTCGGCAAGTCTGAACCCGCCCGCATTTTTACGCTGCTAGGCGACGAGACGCTCGCGGCATCCCCTGCCTTCCAGACATTGCGAGCGGACCAAGCCAGGATGCTAGGTGCCTACCGTGCGCGCGAATGGGATGAGGCCTGTCAGGTGCTCGATCAACTTGCACAATCGGGGTGGGACGCCCTGGATGGGTATTTCACGATGTTTCGCGAACGAGTGCAGATGTTCAAAGTATCGCCGCCAGGCAGTGATTGGGATGGCGTGGAACGGCGCTTGACCAAATAGGCGTGCGGTTGCTGGCGTGCCGATTTAGAAGCGACCCATTAACCCGATGTTGGTGACCCAGTTCTCATTAGCAAAGTTCGGCAGATTGGAGTCCACTTCGCTGTAACCCACAGACACCATCAACGCGAGCGTTGCCGACATGGGTATCGACAGATTGGCACCGACCCTGATGGTGGTGTCGGACCGGCGGGTATCGGGATCGACGGTGGGTGTGGCCGCGTCGTAATCCCGGCCGTAAAGCCCAAGGGACAGTGCCGTCGTCCAGGCTTGCTTGATGGCGCCAAATGGCGACGCGAAACTGCGCTGCAAGGTGCCGGAGACACCGTGTTCCCAGTGAGAAGACGCCGCGTCATTGGTGTGTTCATTAAAACTGCTGATGCCGATCGTGGCCGCCGTTGTCTCTGATAGGGATAGACGCCTGACAAGATCGACGCGACTACGCAAGCCGTCAAGCGCGGACTGGCCACTACCGTCGTGTTCGCGATCCTCGATTCTGGCGGCGAATTGCCAGTGACCGCGTTGTTCGGATTGGTAACCCACATTGATACCACCGCCGAAACTGCGGAACGTATCGATCCCGTCAAGGGCCAGCCGGTTCGCCACGAGGTAGGGCCGAATATCGAGTGACTCTCTTGGTTTGGGTGCCAAGCCAAGGTGCAAGCCACTTTGCAGTTCATAGAGTCGAGTGTTGAGCTGTTTCTGCGTGTCTTGTCGGTTGGCGTAGAGTGACAGGGTGGTCTCGAGTTTGAGGGCAGGGTCCCGGTCAAAGTTATAGACGTGACTGATCTGGCCGGTGAGGTAGCCATCGGAGTCACTCTGCTGCGTGTACTGGTCATCCAGTACGGCCGTGTTGCCGAATAGTAAGATTTCGTTGCTGCCAGGACCACTGTTGGCATTGCTCTGGTAACGGATACCACTCACCAGGGTGCCGGTGAGGTGGTGCGCGGAAGTGAGTGCATTGATCTTTACAAGCATCGTTTCTGCATCCGCAATAACATCAGCGGGTGCTTCAGGGTGTTTAATGACTTCGGACAGATAAGTCTGTGCCATTGCGTAGGACTTGATCTGAAAATAGAGCGCACCAAGGCGCAGCCTGATCTGCGGCAGGCTAGGATCAATGATCAACATCCTCTCAAGTGCCGCCAAGGCACCCTCGATGTCACCGATCTGAATAGCTAACTCGGCAAAGTGAAACGTTTTGTCGAGGTCGCTTGCATCTTTGTACATCGTTCGAAACGCTTCATCGTAGCGTTGCTGGGCGGTGGGCGCTTCCTCGGCGATGAGTGGCAACGAGATAAGGCTGATCACAGCGAAACCCAACACCATTGTTAATCGAATAATTAAACGATTATTCACCCGGTATGGGTAAGGGTTCGAGTCAACCTTTGCCATCGTCGATCGACGCATTACTCTCCCTAGGCCTCGTTAGTGAGGGTTAGGCGTATCCAGAAGAGCCGAGCTACACCAGACTCTCCATACATTGCTAAAGGGTCCAGTATTGCGGTCATATTGGCATTATTATGTTCTTCATAGCTGATCAAACGAGCACTGCAATAACGGGTCATGGTCAATGGTTTCGATGGATAGAAGCAATTATGCACACAAAATGCTTTGGGTTTATGATCGATCAGTCAGCTGATTATCGGTCGAAATCGAGGCACGATAGAAAGGATTAGAGGTGTGAGGTGATATGCCCACATTACAAGCACGAAACAGTGTCGGCGGACACGTTGGCTTTTGATTGTGCATGTTCGAGGCGATTGTGTGGTCGCGATTTCCGGATGCTGAGAATTATTCCAGACGGTAGTATCTAGGAAATGGTCAAGCGCTTTGGTGAGGGAATCATTCTGGCATTCGTTCTGATTTGGGTTGCCGCTTGTGGAAGCGGAGCCACAAGTTCAGGTTCGCGTTCTGCCGATGAGAATGATCCCTCTGGCAAAGACTACGACTACCTCCATCAGCACAACGCGGTCTTGCTTAATGGAAAAACTGTCCGCTGGCCATCGACGAGCGTCACCGTGTCGGGCGCAACCAGCGGTTCCTGGCGCAGGGCGATCGGACGATGGCCTGAAGTCAATTTTATTTTTGTCGATACCGACGCAGAGATAGATTTGCGCTACGCTCATTCCGACGATTGGTGTGGACGAGCCGATCGCCGGTTCGACTCGTCAGGCATGATCTACGGTTGCACAGTGCGCATCAGTACCCGTCACGAACGAAATGGATGTGGTGTTGAGGCCGATACGGTGACGCATGAAGTCGGGCATTGCATTGGATTTCACAACGAAACTCACGACGGCGGCATAATGGATCTGACCACCGCCGGGTCGAGCGAAATTACGACACCGGTACGCGAAATGATTAGCCTACTTTACGCATTGCCCGTAGGCCACGACGTTACATCGCGACTCGCCAATTAATAGACAGCGTTTGACACCTGTTACGATACAAAAAACAGCATTCGGCTGAGCCGTTTAATCTCCGTTTTGCGTTACAGCCCTAGCGGTAATGAACCCAACTCCGCAAGCAATCGTTCGATGTTGCCGCGGGCAATTGCTTCTGACTTCACTTCAAAGTGCGCGGTGGCATAGATGCGGGGACGCGCCAGTAAACGCTCGAAGAAACCGCGTACATTCGCCCGAAAAGTTTTATCATCGGTCGCGCTGTTCTCTTGCCGGAGCAGTCGAGTATCGTTGATAAACGCATCCCACGGCTTTGCTAATCCGTTAAGATCCACGTCCGTTGCAAACTGTTCGTCCGCCGCTGTGGGCGCTTGATTATGCTGCGTTGCCATAATTATCCGCACAACCTGGTCATTAAAATCACTCGGTAGATGACCCTCGCTGAGTGATCGAAAAAGCACTGCACTGGACAATTCATTGTCTGTTTGGCCGACGATGTAG
>DUBL01000042.1 GCA_012960345.1 Gammaproteobacteria bacterium
GGAGCAGCGGCAGCAGGAACAGGAGCAGCGGCGGCAGCAGGAGCAGGAGTTTGTGTAGCGTCTGTAGTGGTTGTTACAGCCGTCTGCGCGACTTGAACCGCAGCACCCTCTACAAAGATACTAGAGGAGTCACCCAAATTACTGGACTTCGGATCTTGAGGACCGTTATCAGTCGTCGCCAAGGGTCATATTCCGGGTAAGTTGCAGTGGGGATACGCTGGCTGCACTATATTAGGTTTTGCTAAAACAATCAACGGACTGGCAACCATTCCTTTGACAAAAACAGTGATAAATTCAGATGATTACGGCGGGTCCCCACACCCGTGGATTGGAATCTAGTCGCCGCCAGGTGTGGGTAACCCTCATTAGCTTCAATACATTCAATAGCTTAAATCCGTCAGTTCACACACTGGTAGGTCGCAAACCCATTGGGCACCGCGTCGGGCACCCATTTCGCTTGTTTACCGAACTGTTGGCAATGGTTATCAGCGACTTGCGCTGCCTTCCACTGACCATTACAGAATAGGTCGACTGTTCTGTCTTTTGCCTTCGCACAAGCCTCTGACTGGATCACCACACCACTCAACATGACAGAGTGATCAGTGGCACTCACAACATGATAGCCGCAGCCAGAAACAAGCAGTGCAGATAACAATACCCCTGTGGTCAGAAAGTGATTCATTTGTCACCCCAATCGAGTCGTGTCACTAATAAGAGGCTATAGGATAACCCCACTCCCGACCACTTGGCGATAGAATGTTTCTGGCAGGTTTGAAATACTGAGCGATTTCCTCCAATTGGCTATTCTGATTTGAATCATAGCGACACAAAACAAGGCATCGGCGCCTCCGTTAAACGGACCGAAGATGCGCGACTCGTCAATGGGCAGGGGACTTATTTAGCGGATCTCGACATACCAGGCACACTAGAAGCCGCTTTCATTCGGAGCCCGGTCGCCCACGCACGTCTTGGTGCCGTTAAGGTGCCAAGCGAATATAGCAATCAGGTTTTTCTCGCTGCGGATCTCGATTTTGCACACCCCATCGTAGCGGCGACCGATGACCCGCAGTTTCAGAGCACGAAGCAGTTCGCTCTTGCAAAGGACAAAGTCCGTTTTGTCGGCGAGATGATTGCCGTGTGTATTGCACCTACGCGAGCGCAAGCAGAAGACATCGCGCAATCGTGCGAGTTGGAGTTAGATGAACTACCGGCCCTATGGGATATGGACGTGGCCACTGCCCCGGACGCCCTCCTCATACACGAACATTGGCGCGATAATATTTATCTTAAGACCGACGTGTCGGTAGGCGATTTAGAGCGTGCGCGCAAGGACGCCACTGTTAGCCTTTCTAAATCACTGTCCATGGGCCGGCACGGCGCCGTGCCACTTGAATGCCGGGGCGTTCTCGCCCACCGCGACCGACGACTAAACGAACTGACGGTTTACAGTTCGACCCAGTTTCCACACGTACTGCGAACTTGCATCTCCCGCGCTATCGACCTGCCCGAAAGCCAAGTTCGAGTCATCGCGCCTGATGTTGGCGGTGGCTTCGGGGCCAAAGGCAACTTCAGTCCAGAGGAACTGACTATCGCGGCACTGGCAATGAAACTTGATCAGCCTATCCGCTGGATTGAGGACCGAAGGGAAAACTTGATCGCCTCACCCCATGCCCGTGAACACCGCTATGACGTCACTGTGCATGCGAACAATGATGGCCTGATCCTCGGCATTGAGGCGATGATTCGAGTAGATGCCGGCGCGTATTCAGTATGGCCCTGGACGGCAGCGATGGAGGCCGGCATGGTCGTTGGCATCTTGCCGGGCCCGTATCACGTACCTGCTTACGCGGCCAAATCGCAAAGCATCTGTACCAATAAAACTCCGATGGGTCCCTACCGGGGCGTCGGACGCACAGGGGCGTGCTTCGCAATGGACGTCATGCTCGATGCGGTGGCCCGTGAACTGCACCTTGATCCAGCCGATGTACGGTTGCTGAACCTGATCAAACCCGAAGACATGCCTTACCAATCGATTACCGGCAAACAGTACGACAGCGGTGACTACCCAGAAGCGGCGAGAAAGGCGCTTGCTGCCATCGACATTGGCGCCATTCGTTCACGTCAGGCTGCTGGCGAGAAAGATGACCGCCTGATTGGATTTGGCATGTCCTCCTATACGGAGCAAACCGCCCACGGCACCGCCGAATGGGTCAGCCGTGGGCTACCCGTCGTCTTTGGTTACGAGCCCGCACTTGCTCGACTCACACCTGATGGCAAGCTGATATTGCATGTCGGTATTCAGAACCATGGGCAGGGACTTGAAACCACGCTCGCCCAGGTGGCGAGCGAAGAACTCGGCATTGCAGTCGCCGATGTGGTTGTCCGGCACGGGGATAGCTCAGTATCACCCTATGGCATGGGCACCTTCGGCTCCCGCAGCATGACGATGGCCGGCGGCGCCGTCTCAGTGGCCTGCGGCCAACTGGCCGATAAAGTCAAACGGATCGGAGCCCACCTGCTGCAAACCACAGCGGATGCCGGCACGCTATCGGACGGGCGTGTCCACACAGAAACAGCTTCGGTTGCGTTGAACGAGGTCGCAGAAGCGGCAACCCTGCACCCGGAACGATTGCCCGAAGGCGAAGAACCCGGCCTGGACATTTCTGCCGTGTATGAACCCAAGCGAAGTACCGGTGCGTTCTCCTATGCCACTCACGCGTGCGTCATGGCTGTCGATCCGGGCACCGGTGAAATGGAAATTCTCGATTATGTCGTTGTCCACGATTGTGGTCGCATGGTGAACCCGATGATTGTCGAAGCCCAGGTTGTCGGGGGCGTTGCACAAGGATTGGGAACCGCGCTTTACGAAGAAATCCTCTATGACGAAAACGGCCAGCCACTGTCGTCCACGTTTCTCGATTACATGATCCCTGGGTGCGCTGAAGTGCCGGATGTACGCATGCTGCATATGGAGACCCCATCGCCACACACTAAGTACGGCATCAAGGGTCTGGGTGAAGGGGGTGCCATCTCACCACCCGCGGCAGTCGTCAACGCACTCAATGACGCACTCAAATCGCTCGGGGCAGAAATAACACAGACACCGGTCACACCACTGCGCGTGCTCGAGGCGATTGAATCGGGCGCTGTTTCACCATTATGAAGCCGGCGCCTTTTTCATACTATCGCGCAACATCCATTGACGATGCCATCACGGCGCTATCGGGCGCTGACGGCATGGCAGCCGTGCTGGCCGGCGGGCAGTCTCTTGTCCCCATGCTCAATCTCCGCCTATCACCCGTTGATCACCTGATCGATCTCAGATCCATTGCTGCCCTATCACGCCAAGAGGAAACTCCCGAAGCCATTTGTTATGGCGCATTAACCACACACGCCGCGTTTGAGGACGGCGCCGTACCAGACGGGACCAATGGTCTAATGCGCTACGCCGCATCTCACATCGCCTATCGGGCAGTGCGCAATCGTGGCACGCTCGGCGGTGCTCTTGCACTGGCTGACCCTGCCGCCGACTGGCTTACCACGGCGGTTGCACTTGATGCGTCTGTCACACTGACCGGCCCCGACGGTCAACGATGCCTGGCTATTACGGACTTTGTTGTCGGGCCCTACTACACTCAGATCGCAGAAGACGAAATCATTGACAGCGTCGTGGTGCCTCGTCGATCTGCTGCTGAGCGATGGGGCTACTACAAGGTAGCACCCAAGGTGGGGGAATACGCTAAGTCACTCGCTGTCGCCCTGATTGATCCTGCAAAAGCGTCCGCGCGTTTAGTGATTGGTGCCTGGAGTGATGTCCCACTCGTGCTGAAGGCTGGCGCGAGTGCGTTACTCGAAGGAGTCAAGCAACATGATCTGGCCGTGATCGTACAGAATGAATTGGACTTAAAGATGCCCTCATTATCGCCCGCTGAACGAAGACTCCACACCTCGAGCGTCGTGCGGGCAGCCGAGCAAGCCAGATCATGAAACAATCAGTCTCTTTGACCGTCAACGATCGTCCTGTCGAGGCCACGGTCGAGTCCCGCCTCAGCCTGGCGGATTTTCTGCGCCTGGAACTTCGCCTTACTGCGACCCATCTGGGCTGCGAACACGGCGTGTGTGGCGCATGCACCGTCTTGATAAATGGTGAACCGGCACGCTCATGTATCGCCCTGACGGTGTCGCTTGGTGGCGATGAAATTACCACCCTTGAGGGATTAGCTGACGATCCAGCGATGCAAGTCATCAAACAGGCATTTCACGACAAGCATGGCCTTCAGTGCGGCTTCTGTACGCCCGGCATGTTAATCAGCACGCGCGACCTTCTTAAACGCACACCAAGACCCAGCGAAGGCGCTGTGCGTGACGGGTTGAGCGGCAACCTGTGCCGATGCACCGGTTACCAAGGCATCGTGCGTGCTGTACTGAAAGCTGCCGAGGACCTAGCGGCGTCGTAACGCCCCCTCGGTACGCCTGTTATGCAATCAACCATTCTCGGTGGTGCGATGCTGCCGCACGCTCCCCAGTTCTTTACCCTGCCCGACACCGAAGACAAAAAGACCGTTGCCCGAGTACAGCAAACTGCCGCCGACATCGGCGAACAACTGCGGGCACTGCAACCTGATCTTTGGATCATCTTCTCAAACGACCATGCCGAACAGTTTTTTCACCAAGTTGCGCCAGCCTTTACCTTTCACGTTGGCGGTGAAGCCAACGGAGAATTTGCAGGCCACACATTTCACTGGGATGTACCCGGCGCCATCGGCCTGGAATTGGTACGTCGTCTTTATCGCCTCGGATTCGACCCCGCGTTTACCAGTACAGCCAAAATCGACTATGCGATCGGTATTCCATTGACTCATCTGGGCCACACGGGATCGGTACTTCCAATCTTCGTCAACGCCTACCTGCCACCACAACCCACCATGGAACGTTGTTATGCCTTTGGACAGGCTATTGCGCAAAGCCTCACTGCCATGGGCGTGCGAACCATCGTGCTCGCCAGTGGCGGCATGTCGCACTATCCCGGCACCGATCGTTATTCGCAGCCCGCACTTGAGTGGGACAAAAATGCGCTCGCTCGACTTGAAGATGGCAACCTCAAATCGCTATTAGGCTATGACGAAACAGAGTTGGACGACACCGGCAACATCGAGCTGCGCTGTTGGGCCTGTGCGGCCGGCGCGCTGGGGCAGCGCAAACCCGACATCGTGGCACTAGAACCGAGCTGGCACCACAATTATGCCTCGCTAGGTTGGTTTACACCTGCCCAACCGGTGAGCGATTTTCACTATCCCAGCATTCGACCTGAGCTCATCACCCTGACCACTGCACTCCACCAAATCGCACACGATGTCCGTCACAGAAGCACATTTATTGCGAACCGCCAGGCTTTTGCAGACTCGTTCTTGCTTGATAAAAACCACGCTGCACTCCTAGTAAAACTGGACGTGCCGGCACTGGTCGCGCTTGGAGTGCACCCACTGATCCCCTTTCTGGCCAATATGCAGGTGCAACGACAACAAGCGGGAGATGCTCACTCCTGATCACAAGACCCCGTTGAAACGGCAGCCAGCGCAATCAAACACTGACGACCCCCACGCGGCAAACTGCCCAACTCACCGGCGCGTTGAGCCCAATACACAACGATGAAAATTGACAACCAATTCATCATTGAACACTCCCCGACGATAGTTTGGGCTGGGTTATCCGACATCTACACCGTTGCGGAGTGTCTTCCCGGCGCCTCGGTTGCTGATGCACTACCGAACAATCGCTACCGTGGGCGTTTCGCCGTCAAACTCGGTCCGCTTGCTGCCACTTTCGAAGGCGAACTTGAAATTGAACACGATCTAAACGCTCAATCGGCAACGGTCTCAGGAAAAGGCACCGACACACGATCAAGTTCTCGGGCTCAGGCCAGCCTGCATTACCAACTCGAGCCAACAGATACCGGCCATACCAAAGTAAGTATCACGACCGATTTGACGCTTGCCGGTGCTTTGGCACAGTTCGGGAAAGCGGCCATTATCCAGCAAGTCGCAAACCGTATCACTGTGGAATTTGTCGCCGCGTTCGAACAGCGTCTCGCGCAACATCCGGACGCAACAGATACAACTTCCGTCGATACCTCTAGCGAGGCATTCGTATCAACCGATCAGCCCGCACTCAACGCAGGCCACCTCTTACTCTCCGTGTGCCGAGACCTAATGCGACGCTGGTGGGCGAAGTTATTCCACCGTCCTTGACGAGCAAAACTCCAGGCCCCACTTTGGATGCCTACGGTTATTTCTCCTGCGCCATGACGTCCACCGCGCGATCCGGGTAAATTACCTGGTCGGATAATCGATACATCTGATTGATCTCGTCGAGTGATCGGTATTGCACCGCTGTCCCCTTAATAGCCGCCAACTGTTCCGCCAGGATCACCCGCTTTACCTCTGCAGTAAATGCAGTCAGGCGGTGGTAAGCCTCGGAGATCGTTCGACCGATCGTGGTGACTCCATGTCCGAGCATGACCAGACAATTGGTGTCGCCAATAAAGGGACCAATCAATCGTGCAT
>DUBL01000043.1:0-30376 GCA_012960345.1 Gammaproteobacteria bacterium
TGGTGAAGTGGAGCATTTCGACTATACCCCTGAGGCGCCGCTTGGGTATTGTGGCGGCAATTACATTTCTTTTGATGTTGCCGGTAAAGCGTTGTTATCAACACCAACGGGTGACTCGGTGGAAGTGGGTGCCATCATTGAGTACGACAATTGTTTGTTTTTGCAGAAGAGCTCTGCGGGTATCTTAGGGCCGCCGTGTGCTGACCGATTGGGTGTTCCAGGCGATGATGGTGGTCTTTACGGGCTACTGGCCGGTGCCGGCGTGACGGCAACGCTGTCCTTTGTATATTCTGTGTATGAAGATGAAACGCGCCATAGTCAGTGCATCTATTACCGTGGAGTGGCTAGTCACTTAAGCCGCCTGGCCAAAGAGCATCTCCTGTCCATTGATGCCATCCCTTGGAATGAATTCGATGACCCGGCGGTTATCTCTATGCTCCAACGCTACGTTCGGGAGAAGGGCAATGATACATTTGGCATCTATATTGGTGATGAAAAGCAAGGTAGAGTTGAACAATTAGCCAATCAACCGGTCGAATAAAAGGAGCCACCTGCAATGGGAAAAGCGCTTAGCAAGGAAGCCATCGAACAGTTTCATAACGAGGGCTATCACCTGCCGATTAAAGCGGTGTCCAAAGAAGCGGCCGTTGAGATGCGCCGCCAGTTGGAGGTCTATGAGACAAGCGCGGGTGGTGTGCTGCATGGTGCGCGCCGGTACAAAAGTCACCTGTTGTTCAAGTGGTTATCTGACCTCATTCGCGCGCCCGCTATTCTCGATGCAGTCGAAGACCTAATCGGTCCAGACATTTTGGTTTGGTCGACTGATTGGTGGATCAAGGAAGCACGTTCCCCGCAGTTCGTTTCCTGGCACCAGGATAGTCAGTATTGGGGGCTTGATACCAGCAAACTGGTTACGGTATGGGTCGCATTGTCACCATCAACGCAGGACACTGGCTGTATGCGTGTTCTCCCTGGGAGTCACAAGGGACCGGACCTTGAGCATGTTGAAACCTATCATGATGACAATATGTTGACTCGTGGTCAGGCCATCATGGGTATCGATGAAACACAAGCCGTAAACCTCGAAGTTGATACTGGACAGGCTGCTATTTTCGCGTTTCGCATTGCACACGCGTCACACGCAAATCCCAGCGCAGATCGGCGCATTGGTTTGGCTATCCGCTACATCCCGCCGGATGCCCGCCAGGTGCGTTCTGATCATGACAGCGTGGCTTTGGTTCGTGGCAACAACACCCATGGGTTTTTTGAGGTCGAGCCGGAGCCTAAACATGACTTCGATCCGGTCGCGGTGGCGTTTCACGAAACTGCAGTCGAAGAACGGCGTAAGATTCTTTACGACGGAACCGGGTTAAGTACGCATCGCACCTGAGGTATACCGACGGTTCATCATCGTGGTTTAAGGTTATCCATGTCACTATGCCAGGCCCTGGTAGAAAAAGTTTGGATACGGCGCGTGACGATGGTCGTTTGTCGCAAAACCTGTCACTCGATCCACGCTGCTACTGGGATAACAGCTTCTTCGAGCTTGAGGTCAAAACGCTTTTTCGGCACAGCTGGGTCAGTATTGGACGCTTTGATCAGGTGCCTAACCAGGGTGACTATCTAGCACTTGAGGTAGCTGGTATACCGCTCATCATTACGCGGGATGACGCAGGAAATTTGCATGCCCTTGCCAACAGTTGTCGGCACCGAGGAACGCAATTGCTGAAGGCCGGCCGCGGACATTGTCAGCGACTCACTTGTCCCTTTCACGGCTGGAGTTACGCTCTCGATGGTGCTTTGATGAGTGCCCCGAAAATGTCCGGCGCGGTGGCGTTTGATCTAGCAGACTACCCTTTACAACGAATTCCCATCGCAGTCCGGGCCGGATTCATTTTTGTCGACCCACTGGGGCAGGCGGGGGATATCGACGAATGGTTGGGAGACTTCGAAGCGGTTCACACGCCATGGCAGCTTTCGCGTTTGCTAACAGGTTACGATACCTCTCTTGTTGTGGAATGCAATTGGAAAGCATTTCTAGAGGTTTTCAATGAGTATTATCATTTGCGCAAAGTGCATCCTCACTCTTTTTCTTTGTACTACGATACGCCAGACCCGGGTGAGCAGGTTAGGGGAAACTTTGCGACCCAATTTGGTGATCATCACGGTGAGCGCAGTGTGGCCAAGGTTAGTGATGGCAGCAAACCCTTGCCCATGTTCCCGGGTTTGAAGGGGCGCAATAAAAACGGCACACGGTATACGTGGGTATTTCCCGGATTGGCTTTTGCGGCATCGTCTGATGCGTTGTGGTCGTTTGGCGTTGAGCCCTTGTCGCCAGAAAGAACACGTGTAACTATGGCCGTTTGTTTCGCGCCGGAGGTGACACAGCAAGCTGATTTCGCTGAACGGTTTGCGCCTTACCACCAGCGCATGCAGGAAGGACTTGAGGAAGATCTAGAGGTGCTTCAACGCCAACAGCGTGGACTGACTTCGCCATTGGCTCGTCCGGGCCCTTATGCGCCACTGTTAGAGGACAGTGTTCGGCGTTTTCATGTCTGGCTTGGTGCCCGCGTCGCTATGCCAAGTTAACTGTGGTTGCTCACAAGAAATGTCGGTACCAGAATCTGTGACTGTAAAGTTTGATTGTGTTCGCCAGTGGTTGGCCTGGTAAGTATGGGTGATAGGGTATTTGTGTTCTAGTTTTCAAATTTCCCCCGGGTGGCTATTATCCACGCGGTTCTAGCGTCAATGTCTAGGTCAGACGAGAGATGTGAGTGTTGTTACTGAACGTGACAGTGAGAATGAGTCGAGTGTGTTGGAGGCGTTGATCACATGGGTGGAAGTGCATGGGGTGCGACAGATGGCACGTCGGTAAAGTCGGCAGACGTTGATGTGGTTGTTGTCGGCGGCGGCGGTGTTGCTGGCCTTTATCTTCTCTACCGCTTGAGAGGATTGGGGCTGAATGTCACAGCATTTGAAGCGGGTAGTGATGTTGGTGGCACCTGGTACTGGAATCGTTACCCGGGTTGCCGTTGTGATGTGGACAGTCTTGAGTATTCCTATTCGTTCGCCAATGACCTGCAGCAGGAATGGCATTGGCCTGAACGCTACGGCACGCAGCCGGAGATTCTGAAATACGTTAATCACGTTGCCGATCGTTTCGATCTTCGCCGCTATATCCAGTTCAATACGCGCGTTACCTCTGCCGTGTTCGATGCCAACAGTAACCTATGGACCGTTACGACAGATCAGAACGATATGATCCGCGCAACGTTCTGTGTCATGGCGACGGGGAATTTGTCTACTCCGAGGAAGCCAGATTTCCCTGGTATTGATGATTTTCAGGGCGAGTGGTATCACACGGGTCTGTGGCCGCATGAGGGAGTTGATTTCACAGGTCTTCGAGTGGGCGTGATCGGTACCGGTTCATCGGGAGTGCAATCGATTCCGTATATCGCGGCGCAGGCGAAGCATCTTCATGTGTTTCAACGTACGGCCAATTTCAGCCTGCCAGCGCGTAATGAGCCCATGAACGCGCAAACAGAACTGACCCACAAGGCTGAGTACCCGGCTCGTCGCAAGGCCGCCTACGACACCCCCTTTGGTATTGCAGGTTATCCCCCGCCGGCCAAATCAGCACTGGAGGTGCCGGCCGATGAGCGGGATCAGATCTATGAGCGAAAGTGGGCTGAAGGCGGCAGCATCAGTTTTCTTTACTCATTCAATGACCTCCTTACTAACAAGGCGGCGAATGACACGGCATCGGAGTTTGTTCGCCAGAAGATCCGCTCTATAGTAAAGGATCAAGAAGTGGCCGAGTTGTTGGCGCCGCATACACACCCTATGGGCACCAAACGACTGATTCTCGATACGAATTACTACGAAACCTACAACCGCGACAATGTGACTTTGGTCGATGTCAAAAGCGCACCCATTGAGGAGATAACCAAGACGGGACTGCGCACGGCACAAGCGGGTTATGAACTTGATGCCATTGTTTTTGCCACAGGTTTCGATGCCATGACGGGCGCTATGCTGGATATCGATATTCGTGTGGAGGGCGGGCCCTCTCTTAAGGAAGCCTGGTCCGCTGGGCCGCGCACCTATTTGGGACTCATGATCGCCGGCTTCCCTAATCTGTTCACTATCACCGGTCCTGGCAGCCCCGGCGTCAAGAGCAATATGATGCTGTCGATTGAACAACACACCAACTGGATAGTCGATTGCCTACAGCATTTACGATCGCGTCATCACCGGAGGATTGAAGTTGAGCCGGAGGCTGAGGAGAGTTGGGTTACTCACGTGAGGGAGGTAGCCGATTCAACTTTGTATCCCTTAGCCAACTCCTGGTACATGGGGGCCAATATTCCGGGCAAGCCACTTGTTTTCATGCCTTACGTCGGTGGTGTTCAGATGTACAAGAAGAAGTGTGATGAGGTCGTGGCCAACGGTTACGAGGGCTTTTTGATCAGCGGATAACCGGTTTTCAGTCAGTCAGCTGAATGTTTATCGAGGTGCTGCAGGAAATCAATTACCCTGGCGCCGACACCCGATTCATAGAGGTTGTTATGACCGGCCCCGGGGACAAAGACAGCCGCTTTTGGCTCACTGGCTGCGGCAAACATTCGACGCCCATGCTTTGGATTAATCACTTGGTCTTTGTTGCCATGCAGAATCAATATCGGTGCACTGATTTGTTTTATCTTAGAAAGGCTATCGAAGCGATCGCGGGTCAACCAGCGTGCCGGCAGGAACCAGTAATGGTCCTGTGCCACATCGGCCATCGAGGTGTAAGGGGCTTCTAACACGACGGCGGCAAATCGCTTGTTACTTGCTTGATCGATCGCGAGACCGCAGCCAAGGGATTCCCCATAGAGCACCACTTGTACGGCGGGGAAGCCCTGATCTCCAAGGTAACGAATCGCGGCCGCGGTGTCCTGTTTGAGCCCTGATTCTGTCGGGTTGCCAGGGTTTCCTCCGTAGCCGCGGTACTCGAGAAAAAGAACATTAAAGCCCGCTTCCATGAGCCCGGCGAACTTTGGAAATCGATAACCGGCATGACCTGCGTTGCCGTGCAAGACGACAACTACCGGTCGTGAATGCGGGTTATCGCTAGGATGCCACCAGGATCTTAGGGAGAGACCATCTGATGTGGTTAGCGTGATCGGTTCGATACCGAATTCACTGATCGCAGTAGTCGCATCAGGGCTGGCTGTGTCAGGCAAGTAGAGAAAGGATCGTTGAAATACAAACAACAGTGTTGCAATGAGCGTATAAAACCCAACCACCAGGTACAGGTAGGAAAGCACCGGTTTCATGAGCAGTTAGTGAGCAGGGGCAAGCGTTTTTGACTGTTTATGTGCCGACAGTCAAAGTGGCAACGAGGCGCCTCAGCGTAGCAATGACGCTGAGGGCAACAATCCGCCCCGTGCGCGGATTTTCTTCTGATGGGATGTTTTCCATTTTGAGTTCGAAGCGGGCGCTGTCGGCCTCAACTCGAATGCTGTGGGTGTTGCGATCAATGGTGGGGTCGGCCCAGATCTCAAGTTCTGTTCGTTCAGGACCAATACCAGCAATGCCGAGCGCCACGGCCACATTGACATTGGCAGGAAAACCTTTAATTCCCTCATCTGCAGAACCAGAAAAAACTCGCACTGGTTCAGTTAGGTTTTCAACGTCGATATTGTTTTCCAGTAGGTAGGGTGAGCCCGCAAGTCCGGTCGGGGGTTTGCGTGTAATCATAGTGACGCGGTGAATCGTTCCCTCGGCTGCAGCGCGAACCGCGTCGAGTCCGAGCAGTGCACCGCTTGGAGCAATGATACGCGCACCGGATTGTTGTGCAGCCTCGATTAGGTGCCAGTGATTGAGGAGTGCGCCAATGCTGCTGGGAATAAAAATACAGCCGCGGGCGATAGCGGGCTCGGCGACTTCCCCAAAGACGGCTGCGGGTGCGCATTCGATTACGACATCCGCCGTCTCGGCAAGCTCAGCCAATTGCAGTACCGCGATAGAGTGGTTGAACGTCTTTACGTAGCGTTGCGCACGTTCAACATGGTTGGCGGATACTGATACTAGGATCAGGCCATCAATGCCGGCGTCTAATCGCTGTGCTACTTGGCGACCGATAGCGCCAAGGCCTCCAATAGCCACTCGAAGTGGATGTTTGTGATGTCTTATCAAGAAAATCCTTGGTTTAACTCGTGCCGCTTGTGTCGGAGCGCGGCCGTTTCCAAGTCCTGTGCCACACAAGGTAGCCACTGAGAATCAGAAGAGCGATGCCGATAAGCGGACGCGCGACACCACCCATCATAAACATCGGCAGCGAAACGCTGGCCGCCATCGCGGGGGCATAGACAACGGTCCATTGGCGAGCGTTTCTGTGGCGCTGATACAGTGGGAAAAAGGCAGAGAATATTGCCAGAATTAGGAAGAGCAGTGACCAGGGGCGTGTGACAAACGGTGTGAGCTCGGTGGTGATCGCCAATGCGCGTGCCAGATTCAGTTCGGCGATGTTTCCAAGCACCACGCCGAGGATCATCGGTGCCAGGGGAAAGCCGAACTGCCGCATTAGAAACCCAAGAATTCCAAACCAAAACAACGTCCACAAGTCAAAATCAACGTTGTGGATTGCAAACACACCAATCCCGCAGAACCCAAGAATGACACTGGCCAAGACGTACATTCTTACCCGTGTGACTAGAACAAAAATGCGCAGCATGAAAGACTGCAGACCAATCATCATGAACGTTGCAACAAAGAACGCGATGAAGATTGAGTAAGCAAGTATGGGTTCCTCGGTGATAAATGTGGGGCTCGGAATTACGTCGTGGATCAGAAGCGCGCCCAGCATCACGGCCGTAGTGACATCGCCAGGAATGCCAAGCGCCATCATCGTGATCAAGGCACCCCCTTCGACCGCATTGTTTGAACTTTCTGGCGCGATGATGCCTTCGGGGATTCCTGTGCCAAATTTCTCCGGATGTTTCGAAATTTTCTTGGCCTGGTCATACGCGAGAATGTTGGCAATTGAACCTCCGGCACCGGGTAAAATGCCGGTGAAGACGCCAATCAGCGCAGAGCGAACGACGGTTACCCAATGATGGAGCACTGTACGTATCGCACGTCGGTGTTCGATTCGACCATAAATCTGACCCCTCTCAGTTAAGGATTGGCCAGCGATTTTAGGGTCTCGCACATCGCTTAATAATTGGCTGAAAGCAAACAATCCAATCAAGACGGCGATGAAATCAAATCCCTGCAGGAGTGCGTCGGACCCGAAATTAAAACGCGCCATGCCGGCCGCATCGTCTTCGCCGATGGTGCAGACAAAGAGCCCCATAGCACCGGCAATCAGCCCCTTGATTAAGTCTTTGCCGGAGAGAGAGGCGGTGATCGTCAGGGCAAACATCACCAGCATAAAATAATCCCAAGGATTAAATTCGAGACCGATCCTCGCAAGTTGCGGTGCTAACGTGACAAGCAGTATTGCGCTAATGATGCCGCCACCAAAAGATGACCAGACACCAATGCCGAGGGCCAGTCCGGGTTCTCCGTTTCGAGCCATAGGAAAGCCGTCGAAGGTGGTCGCAACGGAAGACGGTGTTCCCGGAATGCCGGTCATGATGCCGGCCATCAGCCCACCAGAGAGTCCGCCGACGAGTACACTGACCATCGTGGCCAGTCCTTGGGATGCGGGCATGCCAAAAGTGAAAGGTAACGTGAGGACAACCGCCATCGCGATTGTGAATCCAGGGATGGCGCCGGCAATTAATCCCCCAGCGACACCGATCATCATCAGTATGATGGTTTGAATAGTGGCGAGTTCGACAACTGCGCCGATGATATTTTCAACAATCATTGCCGTGGTTCGACCAGGCCAGAAGATCAGTTAAATGAAGGAAGGATGATGCCACTAGGTAGCATCACGTCCAATCCAAAAGTGAACACACTCCACATCCCACCAACTGACAAGATTGCCACTACCGCATGCATCAGTAATCGGCGGGGGTGCCACCCCCCGAGTAGACTTTGGAGCAGGAACACAAAAGCCATACCAGCCAGCAGCATGCCTAGGATCGGCAGCATCAGGAGATAAGCGAGAAAGAGACCAAAACAGTACAGCGGGTTGCGCCAGTATCTTAGCCAGTCCGACACAGAGGTCAGGCGTGTTTCTTGAGTGGTAGAAGTCGCCTTACTGTCGCGTCGAATCGATTGCACTAGATAGGTGAAGCTCAGCAGCGATAGGACACCAAGAATGACACGCGGCCAGGTCGAGGGCAGCAGTACACCGTAATCGGGTTGCCGAATATCGAAACTGGCCCAAAAACAAACGCCGCAAAAAACGAGGAGAACTATTGCCACCGTCGTGTCTTGGTTAAGGCGTTGCATGAGTCAATCTGAGGGGTCGGTGCAGATGCCGGTCCGAGTGTGGCATGACCCGGACCGGCAAAATAACGGAAATGGATGGAGAGGTAGCGCTACTTTTTGTACATACCAATTTTAATGGCCACTTTCTCATGTTGAGCGTAGGTGAGCTCTGCCCATTTGCGATAATCCGCAGGTCCGACCCAGTTGATACCTGTACCCTTGGCATCCATTTGGGCGAGCAGGTCCGCATTTTCAGCAGCTGCCTTAAAGACTTGTGCCCAGTGGTCAACAACATCGGCAGGCGTGCCTTTGGGGGCAACGATACCGCGTTTTAGCGCATACACTAGGTCGACACCTTGCTCACGTAAGGTTGGCAGATCCGGCAATTGCTTGGAACGTGTTTCTGCCGCAATACCAAAAGCCTTGAGTTCCCCGCCCTCTATGTATTTGCGACCGGATGCGGCATTTAAAGTGCCCAATTGAATCGCGTTTGACAGCAGGGCCGTCATTCGCTCACGCGTACCATCAAACGGTACATATTTGAACTTCATGCCAGTCAGATCTTCAAGAATGAGCCACATGAATTGACTGGTAGATCCAAAAGTTGCACCGGTGAGGATCGTTCCGGGCGCGCTCTTGGCTGCTTTTTGAAGGTCACCCAAAGTGTTCCACGGTGTGTCGCCGCCGGCACCTACGATATCGGGCGTCGAGGTCAGTAGTGCGACCGTGTCGAATGCCGGAAACGTAAAATCGATACGTCCATTAAGGTAACTCGTGATAGCGCTTTGGTGAATGGCAAACAGCGTGCAGCCATCGGGCTTAGCCTTACGAGCTTCCTTCGCGCCCTTGTTACCGCCCTGGCCGGGTACTGTTACCACCTTGATCTTGGGCGTCACATCAAGTTGTTGTATGGTTTTCTCAAAGATCGAGAAAAGAACGTGAGTGCCGCCGCCGGCTTTCCACGGAACAATTAATTTAGCCGTCTTACACGGAATGCTTGCCGCAGATGCGGGGAGTGAAATCAGGCCGAACGCTAACACAGCGATCCAGGCCGCGGTGCGAAATAACGTTGTCATTTTGTGCCTC
Source organism: Gammaproteobacteria bacterium (assembly GCA_012960345.1). GTDB lineage: Bacteria > Pseudomonadota > Gammaproteobacteria > Arenicellales > UBA868 > UBA11791. The sequence goes on from DUBL01000043.1 coordinate 9,454, forward strand.
CTAATTGGTGTTGAAGTGCTGTTATGCGATTAAAGACTCCAGGAGCTGACATTTGCCTATCCCCTTAATTGGTTGAAGGTTTGACCATGCCAGACTCGAGAGTCCTATGAGCATTGTTCTCTTCTTTTACTACGCAAGCAAGGTTAACCCAATTTGAATCCGACTGCCCCGAGCAATGGAGCGGTTGAGCGCGCCTATAGTGGGGAAACCCGCGCTTTGTGCACAGCTTTACGCTTTCTTTGGGTTCAATTCCAAGATAATTCAAGGAATTTATGCCCACCTAAACCTGCAGCGTGCGTACTCATCGTGCTATAAATGCCTGGTGGTAGCTTTGCCCGGCGCTGGCTGGCCGGCTTGGAGTCATTGTTACGACAATGATCACTTGATAAGGCTGAATTATAAATCGAAGATGCTAAACGGAGGAAAATAGATGATATCTAAACACTTGCAATCCTTTATGCGGATTGGAATGAGTGCACTCCTTGCGAGTGCAGTTCTGGGATTTAGTGCGGGATCGGTGATGGCGGAAAAAGTACTTCGCGTTGCCCCTCATGCGGATCTTAAGAATTTGGATCCGATCTGGACTACTGCGTACATCACGCGTAACCACGGTTACATGGTGTATGACACTTTAATTGCCATGGATGGGGACCTTAATCCGCAGCCGCAAATGTTGGAAGGGTGGGATGTTAGTGACGATGGTTTGACGTATACCTTTACCTTGCGTGATGGTCTGAAATGGCATGACGGTGCACCGGTCACGTCGGTTGACTGCATCGCCAGTATCATGCGTTGGAGCAAGCGCGACGGAATGGGTCAAAAACTCGCTGACTTTACAAAGTCGATGTCACGCATTGACGACAAGAGCTTCAAGTTGGTGTTGAATAAACCGTACGGTTTGGTGCTTGCCTCACTCGGCAAAATATCTTCCAACGTACCGTTCATGATGCCCGTTCGTTTGGCGATGATGGATGCGTTCGAAGCAGTCCCGGAAATTGTCGGCTCTGGTCCGTTTGTTTTCGATAAGGATGCATGGGTACCGGGCGCTAAGGTTGTGTACAGAAAAAATACAGCCTATGTGCCGCGTTCTGAGCCAGCGAGTTATGCTGCGGGCGGTAAGCGTGTTCATGTGGATACGGTTGAGTGGATTTATATCCCGGATGCGGCAACCACAATGAACGCCCTGGTCGCCGGGGAAATCGACTTTTGGGAAAGCCCCGCGGTTGATCTCGTACCGTCGATGGAAGGCAACGCAGATATCACCATCAAGGTCATCGACCCATTGGGTACTCAGGGTTGGTTGCGGCCTAACCACCTAAATCCGCCGTTCGATAACCCCAAAGCTCGGCAGGCCTTGACGCACATGGTCAACCAGGAAGATTACCTTCGTGCCATCATTGGCGACGAGAAGTTCTGGTCGACTTGCCCTGCTTATTTCATGTGTGGCACGCCACTAGACACAGATATTGGTTCTGAGGCATTGGTGAAGCAGGATCTGGCAAAAGCCAAGGCGTTGCTTAAAGAGGGTGGCTACAACGGCGAGACGTTAATTTTGATGGATCCAACGGATATTCCGGTGCTGCATGGCGCTTCTTTGGTGACGGCGCAGATGTTGCGGGATATTGGTGCCAAGGTCGAAGTGCAGGCCATGGACTGGAGCACGTTGACATCCCGGCGTGCTGAGAAAAAATCCATCGCTGATGGTGGTTGGAATATCTTCCACACCTACAGCACCGGTGCCGATGTATCGTCGCCAATCGCTAACATCGGTATTTCCGGTGGTTGTGAAGAAAAGGCTTGGTTTGGTTGGCCGTGCGATAGAGACGGGCCTGACAGCCTTGAGGGCTTGCGCGATGCCTTCAGTGAAGAATCTGACCCGGCGAAGCAGAAGGCTATTGCGACAAAGCTTCAGGCACGTGCCTATGAAGTGGTGCCGTATGTTAATTACGGACAGTGGTTTCAGCCGACGGCATACCGTTCTTCGCTCAAGGGTGTATTGATTTCACCCGTGCCGTTTTTCTGGAATATAGAGCTTAACTAAAGCAAGTTGGCGTTACGTAGATAAAGTTTTAACGTTCGATGTTTGGCTACGTAATCCGCCGTATTTTGGCCACCATCCCCGTCATGGGGGTGGTGGCCATTTTTGTTTTTCTGTTGCTTCACCTGACCCCCGGTGATCCCGCCGCGGTCATTGCAGGTGACTACGCCTCTCCAGCCGATGTTGAACGCATTCGTGAAACATTGGGTCTTAATAGACCCTTACATATTCAATTTTTTACTTGGGCGGGGCAATTATTTCAGGGCGACTTAGGGGTCAGTATTTTCTCTAAGCAGCCTGTGATCAAACTGATCGGCCAGCGCATCGAACCGACATTGGCGTTGGCAACGACCACGATTATTTTTGCGGTACTGCTGGCAGTGCCACTGGGTGTCCTCGCGGCGTGGAAGTCGGGCACCTGGATCGATCGTTCGGTGATGGTTTTTGCGGTGCTGGGATTCTCCGTGCCGATTTTTATCATCGCTTACTCCATGATTTGGACTCTATCCATTCATCTGCATTGGTTTCCGGTACAGGGGTATAAGTCATTCTTGATCCAAACGGGTACGGGTATCGATGGAGCCGCTATTATTGGTATTGGTTTCGAGGGTATTTGCCGAGATAGTGGTCGAGCAGGCTGCGGTTTGGTGCCATTCTTTCGACACATCGCGTTGCCTAGCATCGCGCTGGGGCTGGTCTATGTGGCATTGATTGCACGTATTACGCGGGCCAGTGTGATGGAAGTCCTTACCGAAGATTACATTCGCACCGCCCACGCCAAAGGTCTGTCCCCGCGAGTGGTGCTCATACGACATGCACTGAAGAATGCGTCTGTGCCGATCGTTACCATCATTGGTATTGGTATCGCGCTATTACTGGGCGGGGTCGTCGTGACAGAAAGTGTGTTTAACATTCCCGGCCTTGGAAGACTGACGGTCGATGCTATTTTGCATCGGGACTATCCAATCATTCAGGGATTGATCTTGATATTTGCGGGGGTGTACGTGTTGATCAATTTATTGGTTGATATTTCTTACACTTTTCTTGACCCACGGATCCGTTACTGAAGCACGATGGACGCGATGGCGGATGAATCATTAGTAGTGCGTGAGTCTTTGGGCGCGCGAGTCAGGCAGTATTGCCGGCGTAATCCGACGATTGTGATCGGTGCGTTACTGTTGTTGATGATGTTGATAATTGCGCTGCTGGCATCGTACCTGACGCCAGACCCGATGAAACTCAATCCGATTAAGCGATTGCGTGTACCTGGTGAGGGAATGTTATTCGGTACGGATATGTACGGACGTGATGTATTTGCCCGCACTTTGCACGGGTCGAGGATCTCCCTACTGGTTGGACTCAGCGCGGCAGCCGTCAGCACCTTTTTTGGTTTGACGATTGGTTTGCTGGCGGGATACAACCGATTGTTCGATACGATTGTGATGCGTTTTATGGACGGCATTATGGCGATACCCTCGATACTCCTGGCTATTGCCCTAGTGTCCTTGACAGGTGCCAGTGTTGGGATCGTGATCGTCGCCATCAGTATTCCGGAAATTCCGCGAGTGGTTCGGTTAGTACGGAGTGTAGTGCTAACGATTCGAGAACAACCTTATGTGGAAGCCGCTATTTCCGTCGGCGCTCGATTGCCAACAATTTTACTTCGGCACATTTTGCCTAATACGCTAGCGCCGCTGATTGTGCAGGCTACTTATGTCTGTGCTTCTGCAATGATTACCGAGGCTATTTTAAGTTTTCTCGGCGCAGGTACGCCTCCGGACATACCAAGTTGGGGGAACGTAATTTCTGAAGGGCGGCAATATTTTCAACGCGCCCCTTGGATTATTTTCTTTCCCGGTGTGTTTTTGACGATTACGGTTCTCGCGGTGAATATTCTTGGTGATGGGTTACGGGACGGTCTGGATCCGAGAATTGCCCGGCAGATGAGATGAGATAGATAGGCCCGACGCGTGACAGATACCGATTCACAATCGACGAAAGACACTGTTCTTAAGGTCGATGACCTGCGCACTCATTTTCGCACGCTAGATGGCATCGTCCGGGCCGTCGACGGCGTGTCGTTTGAGGTTGGTAGGGGAGAGACGTTGGGTGTGGTAGGAGAATCTGGCTGTGGAAAAAGTGTCACGGCAATGACCATATTGCGTTTGTTGGCGATGCCTCCTGCCAGTATAGAAAGCGGTGAGATTTGGTATGGCGATCGTGATCTATTGAAGCTGAGCGAAAGGGAGATGCGGTCGATTCGGGGCAACGATATTTCGATGATTTTTCAGGAACCAATGACCTCGCTCAATCCAGTGCTCACGGTTGGTAGGCAAATTGGCGAATCCATTCAATTGCACCAGGGCGCAACCAAGAAAGAGGCTTTAGATAAAGCGGTTACCGCGCTAGATCTTGTCGGCATTCCTGAAGCTGCGCAGCGGGCCCGTGAATACCCCCACCAGTTGTCGGGGGGTATGCGTCAACGGGTCATGATTGCCATGGCGTTGTCTTGTAACCCGCGCCTTTTAATTGCTGATGAGCCAACGACTGCCTTGGATGTCACTATTCAGGCACAGATTCTAAATTTAATGGTGGACCTAAAAGAGCGCCTCGGAACGGCAATCATTCTGATCACACATGATCTGGGCGTCATGGCAGAGATGGCACAGCGGGTGGTCGTTATGTATGCCGGTCGGAAAGTAGAAGAGGCACCGGTCGCACAGTTGTTTTCTGATCCATTGCATCCCTATACGGTGGGGTTGTTGGGTTCGATTCCAAGACTCAATAGTTCTCTCGCGACAGGCGGCGCGGCTGTGCGTTTGCAGGAGATCGAAGGCACGGTTCCGTCATTAAGGGAAAGAATACCGGGCTGTGCTTTTGCACCACGCTGCCATGCCGCGACCCAACAATGTCGTGAACAGTTGCCGGTATTAGCAGAGAAGGGTATTGGTCATCGAGTGGCTTGCTGGGAAAGTGATCGCCTGCGGGGTCAGCATGGTTGAATCGATAGTCGGGCAGAGCGAGCAAAGCCGGTCGCCTGTTTTGGAAATTCAGGATTTGGCTAAACACTTTCCGGTCAGGGGTGGATTCCTGTCACGCGTGTCGGCGAATGTCTATGCAGTCGATGGAGTGTCATTTTCTATTCAAGCGGGTGAGACGTTGGGATTGGTCGGTGAAAGCGGCTGTGGCAAGTCAACGGTGGGAAAGACCGTACTTCGCCTGCTGGACCCCACTGCCGGTCGAGTCATATTGAATGGAGAGGACATCACTAAGGTGCCGCGTGAGAGTTTGCGGGAGCAGAGACGTCAGATGCAGATAGTCTTCCAGGACCCGTATTCTTCGCTTAACCCTCGCATGCCATCGGGAAAGATTGTTGGTGAGCCCCTAGAAAACTATGGCCTTAAGTCGGGCAAAGCGAAAGACGAGGCAGTTGTCGCACTGTTCGAGCGGGTGGGTTTGCGCGCAGAACAAGCGGCAAAATATCCACACGAGTTTTCGGGTGGACAGCGTCAGCGTTTGGGCATTGCGCGGGCGCTGGCGTTGAATCCAGACCTCATTGTGGCCGATGAGCCGGTGTCGGCTCTCGATGTGTCTGTTCAGGCGCAGGTCATTAATCTTTTGATGGATTTACAGCGCGAACTCAACCTCGCCTATCTTTTTATCTCTCATGATTTGGCGGTGGTTGAGCATATCAGTCACCGGATAGCCGTGATGTACCTTGGCAAGATCGTTGAACTGACTGACAAGCGCAGCTTGTTCGAAGCGCCGCAACACCCTTATACCGAGGCGTTGCTGTCGGCTGTGCCGGTTCCTGACCCCACTCAAAAGCGTGACCGCATTATCCTTCGCGGCGATGTGCCAAGCCCGATGAATCCGCCGCCCGGTTGTACTTTCCACACGCGCTGTCCGTATGTCGAGGACATTTGCCGGGTAGAGGTGCCGCCACTGCAGGAGGTCAGACCGAGTCATTACGCGGCGTGCCATCTGCGTGAAGCTATCAGCAGTTAATCATCAGTGATTCCGATGCGGAATGATTTGATCGTGTTGATGGGGGAACACCGCTACGCGGTTGACTGCCCCTGGGGTACGCTCCCTGACGGTCAGTCATTCGGGCCATTAAGTCAGATCGCAGTAGACTCCTCCGGTTGTGTGTACGTCTTTCAGCGATCCAATCCGCCTGTGTTGGTTTTTAGTCCAGACGGTGTTTTGATCGACACCTTTGGCGAGGGCCTATTTAGTGACGCGCATGGGATTTTCATCACCCAGGATGACCTGATTCTGCTGGTGGATCGTGATGCCCATGAAATCATTGCCTGCGAGAGCTCCGGCGCTGTGCGTTTTCGTTTAGGCCAGCGCCATCAGCCCCAGTTCAATCAGCCGTTCAATCATCCGACGGACATCGCACAAGCGCCGAACGGCGATTTTTATATTTCCGATGGGTACGGCAATTCCAACGTCCATTGTTTTGGTGCAGACGGTGTGTTTCGCTTTTCATGGGGGCGCCAAGGAAGTGGGCCGGGGGAGTTCACGACGCCACACGCTGTATGGGTCGATCCGTCGGAACGGGTGCTGGTGGCTGATCGCGAAAATAATCGTGTACAGCTGTTCGATCTTGAAGGAGGGTTCATCGAGGCATGGGATGATTTTTATCATCCCATGGATATCTTTGGCGATGCGCAGGGCAACATTTTTGTCACTGATCAGATCCCGAGATTGTCAATGATGTCGAGTGAAGGTCGATTGATTGGGCGTTGTCGGCCCGTCCGTTTTGGTGCGCATGGTATTGGTGGGGATGCCGATGGCAATCTCTACCTGGCCGAGACCGCCCCATTGGACTGCGTCACTCGACTGCGCTTACTCGACAACTAATTGAATCATAAGCGAGGATGAGCGATGAGTGAGATAGTGGAACGGTGTGACGTGCTGATCAAAGGTGGCCAGGTGATTGATGGCACGGGTCAGCCAGCGCGTTCGGCAGATGTTGCCATCACAGGCGATCGCATCGTCGCGCTCGGCGCTTTGAATGTGGAGCGAGCAGAACACGTGATAGAGGCTACGGGTCAGACCGTTACGCCAGGATTTATTGATGTCCACACACACGATGATCGGTTGGTCATGTCAAACCCTGAGGTCACTCCCAAGTTGAGCCAGGGTGTGACAACCGTGGTGGTAGGCAACTGTGGTATCAGTTTGTCTCCGTGGACGGGTGGGCACACGCCACCACCGCTGGACCTGGTGTTTTCACCTGAGCCCGATGAGTACCAATTTCCGACCTTTGCTGCCTACGCTGACGCACTGGGGAAACACCCGTCGTCGATTAACGTTGTGCCGCTGATTGGGCACTCTACGCTTCGTTGCGGCACGATGGATGACGTAGATAGACCTGCTACCGAGGCAGAGATTACAGTGATGAAGGAACGCCTACGGGAGAGTCTCGAGGCAGGCGCCGCGGGCTTTTCGACCGGTTTGTTTTATGCGCCAAATAAGCCGGCACCAGCAGCAGAGGTGGCGGCCATTGCGAGCGAGTTACCGGCTTTTCAGGGCATTTATGCCACGCATATGCGAAATGAAGGCGAGGGGTTGTTTGACTCACTTGATGAAACATTCGATACCGCTCGTCGCGCGGGTTGCGCGGTCGTGATTTCCCATCACAAATGCCAGAACGAAAAGGTGTGGGGCCGCAGTGTGGAGTCACTGGCACGAATTGAAGCGGCCAGTGCAGAACAGTCAGTCGGATTCGATGTGTATCCCTATATAGCGGGTTCTACTGTTTTATTGGAGGAAATGATTCAACCTTCCAAACGGATCATTGTTAGCTGGTCTGCCGCTGTGCCGGAGGCCGGTGGCAGAGACCTTTCTGACATCTCCGCCGAGTGGGGTTGTTCTGATGCTGAGGCGATGGCGCGTCTTCAACCCGGTGGCGGTATTTATTTCAGCATGGATGAAGCTGATGTGGATCGCATTCTCTCTCACCCGATGGGTATGATCGGGTCCGATGGCATCCCGCATGATGTGCATCCCCATCCGCGCCTTTGGGGGACCTTTCCACGTGTTCTTGGACACTATGCTCGAGAGCGTGGGTTATTCAGCTTGGAGGAGGGCGTGCGCAAAATGACCGGCTTATCGGCTCAGACCTTTAACCTCAAGGATCGGGGGCTGTTGCAGGTGGGTGCATTTGCCGATGTCGTTGTGTTTGACGCCAACACAATTATTGATACCGCGACGTTCGAGACACCTAAAAGCACTGCAGCTGGCATTGATACGGTGCTGGTCAATGGTGCCATTGCCTGGCAGCAAGGTGCTGGAACGGGTCAGCGAAGTGGTCGTCTGCTGAGCAATCCGGGAGTTACTTGATGTGACTGAATCGCTGAACGCGAAGGAACTGCACGCGGATGCGACCGTCGTTGATGGCCTTGTTATCTCGAATTGGAGTCGCGAAGTCTTTGAAGATCTTCACGCCGGCGGTGTCACAGCGGTTAATTGCACCTGCAGTATCTGGGAAGGATTGCGAGATACCCTGGTCAACATCGGTCGTTGGAAGTCGTGGTTTCGAGATAACGATGACTTGCTCTTGCCGGTCAAGGTGGTGGCCGACATTGCGCGTGCCAAGAATGAAAATCGGGTTGGCATCATTCTTGGCTGGCAAAACACCAGTGCGCTTGAGGATCGTGTTGAACTAGTCGATGTGTTCAAGGCATTGGGTGTGGGTGTAATGCAGCTGACTTATAACACTCAGAACTTGGTCGGCAGCGGGTGTTACGAAAGTCGAGATAGCGGACTCTCCGATTTTGGTCGCGATGTGATTGACGAGATGAATCGAGTGGGTGTGGTCGTCGATCTGTCGCATGTAGGGGCCAAGACCAGTGAGGATGCGATTCGGCATTCGAAGAAACCGGTTGCCTACAGTCACTGTTGTCCGGCGGCGTTGTTGAATCATCCACGCAATAAGACCGATGAGCAGCTGCGATTTATTGTTGAGCATGGTGGATTTGTGGGTGTGACAACCTATCCATGGTTTCTGCCAAAGGGTGCGGACTCAACAGTTGACGACTGCGTCGCTGCTATCGATTACGTAATTGATCAGGTGGGCGAAGAGCGTGTTGGGATAGGTACAGATTTCACCCAAGGACAGGATGCCGCATTCTTCGATTGGTTAAGTCTGGACAAAGGCACGGGTCGTCGTTTGATCGTTCGCGACTGGGATGTTGCGCCGCAGCCGGTGGGGTTCCAGCGGCTGTCGGAGTTTCCGAATTTGACCGAGGCGATGGTTCGACGAGGTTGGTCTGAGCGACGTATTCGAAGAATTTTGGGCGAGAACTGGGTGTCTTTTCTGCGTGAGGTCTGGGGAAACTGATACGAGCGCGATAGAAAAAGAGTCAAGGCACGGCACCACTCAATACAACTCAGGGCTTATCCCGTGAGGCCTTCGTCCCTGACAGTGACGTAGCCTTCTAGAAGGTCACTCTCGTGTGCTGCCGAATCCCGTTCTCCAGGATCGCCATAGCCGCCGGCGCCCGGTACTTCTAACAGGATTTGTGATCCTTTTGGTGCATTGAAACCGCCTTTGGTCAGCAGGGGTCGAATGGTGCCGTCCTGCAGTTTCAATGAGATCTTAGCCGGCGCGCCAGCTTCGCCACCGCGGATTCCGAACGGTGGCGATTGTGTGTGTTCTAGGCAAACGGCTGCACGGGAGTCATGATCAAGAATCGTCCAGGCACGGCGGGCGCCGCAGCCTCCGCGGTATTTCCCACGACCACCGCTGTCTGGCGTGATTTCGTAGTAGTCGACGCGAACAGGAAAACTTAATTCAAGGATTTCGATCGGTGTATTCATCGTGTTCGAGATACCTGATGCCACCACGTTGATGCCATCCTTGTTGGGTCGCGCGCCGAGACCCCCTTTGATCGTTTCATAACTGACATAGCGTTGACCGTTGCGAGGATCCAATCCGCCTAAGGTAATGATGCCAGAGGTGCCTTGGCTGCAGGCCATGACGTTCTCCGGCATAAAGTCGGCCATCGCCCCAAAAGTCATGTCCGCGACCCGGTGGCTAATTTCGTGGTTGGCGTAGACGACGGGAGAGGGAAATTGCGCATTGACGACCGTTCCGGGTGGGGCGCTGACCCGTATTGGGCGCCACGCACCGGAGTTCGCCGGAATCAGGCTGTTGGGGTCAACGATCATCTTTAAAGAGCAGTAGACCCCTGAAGCGGTCACCGACAACGGGGCATTGAAGGGCCCCGAAACCGCTGGGTCAGTGCCGTTAAAATCTACTTCGAGCGAGTCTCCGTGTTTGCGGACCCGCATGCGAATAGTAAAGGTAGCGTCTTCGCTTTCGCCATCTTCAATAATTCCGTCACCATCACAGAAGTCACTGAAAACACCCTCACCGTCTGGTAACTCGGACAGCATTAGCCGCATCAGTCGTTCAGAATAATCCATGACCTCCTGCATGATACGGGTCAGTGAATCAACGCCGTACTTACCCGCTAGGGTGGCCAGTCGCCGACAGGCCCGGTGGTTTGCTGCCACTTGCGCGCGCAGGTCGCCGAGTCGTTCATCGGGCGTTCTTACATTGGCCAGGATCAGATCTTCCACATTCTGATCAACTTTGCCTGCGTGGTAGAGGCGAATCGGGGGCATTCGCAAACCTTCACCATAAATGTCGGTGACCGCCCCATAACTGCCGGGCGTCGCACTGCCGATATCTGGCCAGTGGGCTCTGACACAGGTCCAGCCCAGAATGGCTCCTAGGTAGAACGCCGGGGTGACTACATTGACATCTGGAAGATGGGATCCACCAAAGTACGGATCGTTGTGGATAAACACGTCGCCCTCAGTCGCGTCGTGTTTAAACTTCTCGATGACCGCCCTAACGGCGTCGGGCATTGAACCCAAGTGGATGGGGAGATCCGGACCCTGTGCCACCATGCTGCCGGATTGATCAAAAATACCGCACGAATAATCGCCGGCCACTTTTAGTATGGGAGAGTAAGCGGTTTTAGCGAGGACAATCTTCATTTCCTCTGCCGCCTTGTACAGACTGTTCTTAACGACTTCGAACGTGACCCGGTCAGTTGTTTCTAAAGGGCTATAAACCGACTGTTCATTCATTGTGGTGACGCTCCATAGTAATAAAGCCGCGGTGGTCATTTGAGGCACTCCACCCAGGTGGGATGACCAGTGTGCTGTCGAGCGATTCAACGATGGCTGGACCTGTGAGTTGGGACGTGGCATCGAGACGGTTGCGGTCGTGCACTGCGCACTCGACAGCACCCACATCGGCAAACCAGGCCGAGCGCCGGGATTTCTCACTGTTGCCAACGGTATCGGGGTGGTGGGTAATTTCAAGGCGGTCCAGTTTGCCCACAGCGGTCAGTCGCAGTGTCACTAGATGCACCGGTTCATTCAGATTTTGATGACCGTAGGTTTGTTCGTGACGCGCGTGGAACTTATCAGCTAACTGGTCTTTTGTGGTTGTTGTGAACTCACCTTCGTCTGCAGTGACGTTCAACTCGTAGGCCTGGCGGGTGTAGCGCAGGTCGGCAGAGCGGTGAAACTGCCAGCGGGATGCGGGTATGCCTGATTCCTTAAGCATCTTCTTACCTTCGGTAATTAATTCTGACCAAACTGCCGAAATATCTTGTGCCGCAAGGTCGCTCAGAGGTTGGTACAGGGTGCGGGCATAGTCACGTCGCACATCGGTTCCGACCAGGCCGAGTGCAGAGAAGCCCCCTGGGATCGGAGGGACGATCACTCGAGGAATCTCAAGTTCCTCGGCCAGTGCCGCGGCGTGCAAAGGGCCGGCTCCCCCGAAGGCGACCAGACAGAATTCCCGTGGATCGTGGCCACGTTCGATGGAGACAATGCGAAGCGCTTCGGCCATACCATTGTTGACAATTTCCCGAATAGCGGCCGCTGCCGTTTGCGCATCCATGTTCATGGGGTTGCCAATTTTCTCTTCCAAGGCCTGCACAGCACGGTTGTAGTCAATGGGTAGATCGCCATCGAGCAGGGAGTTGGCGTCGAGATAACCCAGTACCAGGTTGGCATCGGTTACGGTGGGTTCGGTGCCGCCTTGGCCGTAGCAAACCGGGCCAGGTTCCGCGCCGGCGCTGCCCGGCCCCACGCGTAAGGAACCCGCCGGGTCGACCCAGGCGATGCTGCCGCCTCCGGCGCTGACCTCGGCAAGATCGATAACGGGCACTCGGATTGGGTGGCCGGTACCCGTGACCCAGCGATTCTGACTGCCGCTGCCGCCGACTTCATATTCCGCAGTGATCTCGATTTCTCCATCGCGTATTAAGCTGGCTTTGGCTGTCGTGCCACCCATATCGAAAGAAATAAGATCCGGCTCATTAATTTGGGATCCAATTAACTGAGCGGCGATGACGCCGGCTGCAGGGCCTGATTCGATCGAGTTGACTGGTATTCTCAGTGCTTCTTTGACGTCGAAAACACCCCCAGTCGATCCCATGATGTGTAGGTTGGGTAGTCCCAGATCGGTGACCGCGGTTTCCAATTGCGTTAGGTAAGATTCAAGAATGGGACCGACGTAGGCGCACACAACGGTGGTACTGGTGCGTTCGAATTCACGCACCTCGGGTAGCACCTCGCACGACAGGAAAACGGGAATGCCAGGCAGCGCGGCCCGCAGTGCCTCACCCAGTCGTCGTTCGTGACTGTCATTGAGAAATGAAAACAAGAGCGTCACAGCAACCGCTTCAACTTCGAGTTTCTTGAGCGTCGCTACAAGGTCAGCGATCTCCGACTCCGCCAGCGGTGTGACGATTGCGCCAGCTGCGTCAATGCGTTCTGTTACTTCAAGTCGACGGTGTCGGGGCACCAGAGAAATAGGAGCATCTTGAAAAAGATCATACAAATCGGAACGGGCAGAGCGTCGCAGTTCAAGCAAATCTCTGAAGCCACGAGTGCTGATGAGTGCCGTGCGGGCGCCTTTCTGCTCAAGCACCGCGTTCGTCACGATGGTGGTGGCATGGGACAGAAGCGAGACATCATCGACAGGCACATTGTAGGAGGCGATAGCCTGTTGGAGTCCGGTGATGACGCCTTGACCAAAGTTACGAGGGGTGGTCGACGTTTTCGCAATACCGATTGTGCCATCGGCGTCGTTGACCAACGCAACGTCAGTGAATGTCCCCCCGATATCTACTCCCAAACGCCATGCCATGAGTCCTCCTCCTTAGTTTGGGCGGCCAGCCACATGCTTTGTTATCGGCTTAATCGCGCAACCTTAACTGATGCGTTTGGTTCGTGGCTAGAAATCCTCGGAGCGCTGGCGAAAATCCAACAGGAATTGTAATCCTGATACATAGTGCCAAAGCGCAGCGCTTAGGTGTGCTTCCGTGTTTAGGCTATGGGGTGCAGTAGTGCGTACGGCAAAAGGTGTCTTATCTTGCGGTAACATGGAAACCTGTGGTGGGTCTGCGTGAATCGTGAATAGAGAGCGCCCAACGTTAGCGGGCCTCGTTTGATAGGGGTCCGCCGCAACGTTTACCGAGTTACGACAGGATAGTGAAGGTGTCGTTTTCAGCAAGAATCAACTCATTTAGTGGGTCAATCCCAGTTTCCGACACACACACCACGCACTCAATTCGAAAACCGCCGCCGGTCAGACCATGAAGATCCAGTTTGATTGCCAGAGTCATGCCAGGTAGCAAGTCAAAATCGCTATCGATGGTGAGATCGGGCTGCTCAACAACGTCTAGACCGACCCCATGACCGACTCCACGTTGTCCCTTGGCATAGGGAACAAAGTTATCGGCATAACCCGCCGGCTCGAGTCTTTCTAACATTAAGTCATAAATGGTTGACGCGACGGTGTGAGGTCGAATCAAGGGAATAACGTCTTTAATCACTTTGTGGCCAAATGTCAGCGCGTCGGTTTGCTCTTGACTGGCACCGGGCATCAGTACGGTGATGCCTCCATCGTTACAATAATTGCTCACAGCGGGGTTGAAGTCAACGAGGACAAAATCACCCGGTTCAATGATCCGCTCACTGGGTCGCCACGCAGGGAAGTTGGTGTTGGGGCCGGACATCACTACTGTTGCCGAGCCGAGGTCGGCCCCCATCTTGCGACCAATATACTCAGCCTCTGCTGCGACTTGTGTTTCTGTTTGGCCGACGTGTATTTTCTTTAACAGGCCCGCTAACACTTCGTCGTCGATGTGTGCGGCTTTACGCATTAGATCAATCTCATTGGAGCTCTTAACCTGACGGAGTTGGATAAGGAGATCTGTGCATGAAATGAAGTCAGCTTCCTGTAGGTGATGCTGAATCACACGGTAATTACTCAGCGGTAGAAGGTTATCTCCGATCAAGCCAATCCGGGACGGGCGCCCCAGAAGTGATGCAAAAACGTCGGGCATGAATTCATTCAGTTTGTGAATAGGACGGACATCCTCGATCCACACCGTTTGTCTTGCAGCGTAAGAATTGAGACGGCCGATAAACAGAGTGGGTGGTAAATCACCGATCAGGCACAGCATCTGTGGAGATTCTTCGATCAGGTTGATCGGTTTGTAATTCGTAAAGTAGGTGCCATTGCCAGAGCGATACTCGTCTGAGTAGATGATCAGCGCATCGAAGCCATGTGCATTCATTTGTGCACGCATTCGTTCTGTCCGCTCGACCAATTCTTCCCGTTCTATCTGCATGTTAGTGTTACCCAGTGAGAGTTTGTCACGTCTATTGATAAGCATAGGTGATGGATGCGCAGGGTTACAACCGCACGAATTGTGCCGATGTTTGTCGGCACTCTTTTGGGCTTGAACAACAGTGGATTTGTCGCCGGAAAAATGTCAGTCCGAGTGGGTGAGAATTGCTAAACTCTTGGTGCGCTGATTGACGTTATCCGCATCGTATGGTTAATGCAATGCGTACGACCCCGTACTATTAGGAGGAGGACCATTCATGGGTAGTGCCCGACTTGAAAATTCCGATATTGTTGAGACTTATCGATCCAGAACTCGTCAATCGGCTGAACTGGCGAGTGAGGCCGCGGTGCAGTTCCCGAGTGGCATTACGCACGATTCACGACACTTGCATCCTTACGGAGTGTTTATTGATCACGCTCAAGGGGCCCGGAAGTGGGACGTCGACGGCAATGAATACGTCGATTACTTCGGCGGTCACGGAGCGTTGCTTCTCGGTCATGGGCACCCGGAAGTATTGGCGGCAATACATGGGGCGCTGGATCAAGGAACGCATTTCGGTTCCAATCATCCAGGGGAATTGGCATGGGCCAATGTCATCCAACGGCTGGTGCCCACAGCCGACCGCCTTCGGTTTACGGCATCGGGGACAGAGGCCACCCATTTAGCGCTCAGGTTGGCACGTGCTTTTACTGGGCGCAGTAAAGTCCTCCGGTTTATGTCTAATTTTCATGGTTGGCATGATCATATGACTTCAGGTTATACCTCACACTATGATGGTGCACCGACTCCCGGTGTGCTCGATAGTGTTGCAGCGAGCATTGTGCTGGTGCCACCCGGTGATATTGATGCGGTCCGTGACGTCTTGACCCAGGATCAGGATATCGCTGCGGTCATTTTGGAGCCAACCGGAGGGTCTTTTGGTATGGTGCCGCTAGAGGGTTCGTTTCTATCCGCACTGCGTGACCTTACTCACCAGCACAACGTGCTCTTGATATTTGATGAGGTGGTGACTGGGTTTCGCGTGTCGCCCGGTGGGGCCCAGGCCCATTTTAATGTCCGCCCCGACCTGACCGCATTGGCTAAGATTCTTGCCGGGGGCTTGCCAGGGGCTGCCGTCGCCGGTAGTCGCGACATTCTCGATGCGCTCGATTTTGATGCGGCGCCGGCCAGTGGTCGTGAAAAGATTCAACACCAAGGTACTTACAATGCGAATCCGGTATCGGCTGCTGCCGGTACAGCCGCATTGTCGATTATAGAATCGACTGATGCTTGCCAACGGGCCAATGCCTACGCAGAGCGATTGCGCGGAAGACTAAACGAATTGTTTTGTAACGAACAGGTGCCTTGGGCTGCCTACGGTACCTTTTCTGGGTTTCACATTTTTACTAATCCCGGGCAACGTGCGATTGATCCGGAGACATTTGAAGCCAATGCGATCGACTGGCAGGAAATCAAACAAAACCCACCCGGTGTGTCTGACAAACTGCGTCTTGCGATGTTGATCAATGGAGTCGACATCACGGGTTGGCCGGGTGGCACCATCTCAGCTGTGCACAGTGAAACGGATCTTGACCAGACCGTGGAAGCGTTTCGCGAATCGTTGCGCATGCTGAGAGCAGAGGAGGCCATTTAAGTGCGTTCCTAAGTCAGCGAATCAGGTAATTGAAATCCGGGTTGGGTCAATATTTCACGACTAGCAAAGGCAATAGCCATTGATACTCCATAATCCCTTACTAATGCTGAGTTTTTGTGAGTACTGGAACTAGGTATAGTAATTTCAGTGCGGGTGCTGAATACGTGCGTTGTTACAACTCGATGGAGTGTCCGCGCTATAGGAGGAGAGGCCAGTTATTGTTTGTGCGCGGTGATCGCGTGCTATCAGGCCGCTTCGAATTTGATCAAGCTAGGAGGAAAATTGATGCCTAAGCAAACAAGTTCCCGCACGGCAATAACGAGTGCGATCAGTGGACTGGTGTTAGGTGCCGCATTGCTCACGCAGCCGATCGCGGCTGTCGCGGGTAGCGTTGTAACACTGTGGCATACCGAGCCCAATCCCAAGACCGTTGGTGTGATGAAGGAAATCATCGCCGATTATGAAAAACTTAATCCCGGTGTGAAGGTGAATCAGGAACCAATTCCCTGGGGCGATCTCGACCAGAAAATGCAGGCTGCCCTTGCTGCTGGTGCGCCGCCCGATGCATCACACGGCCAGGCCTATGTCGAGCGTTCGCTGTCGGCTAAGGGTTTGTTGTTGCCGATTGATGAGGTTGTAGAGTCTATTGGCGCTGATGACATATGGGATGTCGTGAAAAAACTGAACTATCACGATGTTGGGCAAGGTGACCATTATTATGGTCTCGCTCACGCCATTGGTACGGACGTTCACATTATTCGGAAAGATTATTACCGCAAGGCCGGTATCTCTGTAACTGAGCCACCCAAGACATGGGATGAGTGGTTGGCGCAGCTAAAGAAATTAACGGTCGATACCAACGGTGATGGCAAGATTGATGTTTACGGGTTGGGCCTTGCTGGACCGGGTTTTTTCATCAACGAAGAAGTGTATATGTGGGTAGGCTCAAACGGCGGTCGTCTGTTCGATCCGAATGGTCGTCCGACATTAACCGAAAAACCAGTTATTGAGATGCTTGAATTCTTCAAGGAAGTCTCAGACTGTTGTCTTGCACCCGACTGGTTGAGTCATGGCTATCTCGATACCTTCGCTATGTTAGCAACGGGTAAAGTCGCTTCGATCCTCGGTTGGGGTCGCGGTACTGGTTATTTTGAAAAGTACGCCCCAGATGTCGTTGCAAACCGTGACATCGGTGTGATGCCGGGCAAACCAGTGGGACCAAGCGGAAAAGCTTTTTTGACGCAGCTTGATTGCGAACCCTGGATGATTTTCAAGGATGGCAAAAATCCGCAGGGAGCAATTGATTTCCTGAAGTTCTTTTACCAACCCGATAATTACCGAAAGTACATCCAAACAGTACCGATCCATTTCTTCCCAATTCGTAAGTCGGTCCAGAAGGATCCGAAGTATCTGGCGACCCCAGATCTTGGTACATGGAAGTTTTGGGTAGATGCGCAGAAGAATATTATCGGAAACCACGACCCCAAGCCGCTGTTTATTACGGAATGGGACGATCTCGATCTGCCGTTCGTGCAGGAAGTTGCCAGTTCCGGCATCATGGTTGAGATGGTGACCGATGTGGTGGAAGGTCGGCTGTCAGCCGCTGACTCAGCTGCGAAGGCACAAAAGCGCACCGAGAAGTTGATTACCCAGTTGGGTTACAAGAAGTGGTAACGATCTGATCCTTTGATCGACGGGGATTGCCTAGCGGATAAACCCGTTGGGCAGTCCCCGCTTATTTTTCCTCACTTGTCACGCTTGCGCTAATCGTCTTTATGGCAACCACCGTCAGCACGGATGTTTCAAACGTGCCAATCAAGCAGGAAGCACCGCTACCGACGCGTGGCCGACGAATTCCCGAGCATTACTGGGGCTATTTGTTGCTCGCGCCGGCGGTGGCAATGGTGTTGGCGTTGATTCTTTACCCGGTGATTTATTCCGGTTGGTTGAGTTTCCATTTCAAGCATGCCTATTTGCCTTTGGAAACCTTTGTGGGTTGGGACAATTATCGTGACCTGTGGTCAGATACTGCCTGGCCGTTTTCATCTGCTGATGGATTCTGGCGTAGTCTGTACTTGGGCGCGATCTATGGCTTTGGTTCGACCATCTTGCAGATTATTCTTGGACTTTCCGCCGCCTTGATGCTGAACGAGTCATTTTTTGGAAAAGCGTTTATGAGAGGTGTTGCGCTATTTCCTTATATGGTGCCAACGGTTGTGGTTGCCATTTTGATGAAGTGGATTCTGAATGATGCTTACGGCATCCTGCCCTACCTGATGGATAGTAGTGGCATTGGTCGGGTCCTCTGGTTCGGTAGAGATTGGGTCATGGTGACTGTAATTCTGATCAGCACGTGGACATTTTTTCCGTTTGTTGTCATCGGCACTCTGGCCAGGTTACAGACGATTGATCCAGAACTTTATTCGGCGGCAAAAGTTGATGGAGCCGGTGCCTTGCGTCGTTTCTGGCATATCACGCTGCCGCAATTGGCCAACGTCTTATTTGTTGTGGTTTTGCTGCGCACCATGTTTATGTTTACAAAATTCGACGTCATATGGCTGGTTACCGGGTCAGGTGGTATTGGGTTCTATACAAAGACATTACCGATACATACTTACATGAAGACATTTGGAGAGCTCCAGGTGGGAGCAGGTGCTGCGCTGTCAATGATGATGTTCCTGATGCTAGTTGTGTTTGCACTGATCTATTTCAAACTGTACAAACGGGATGAGCATATATGAACGCGCGCCTTAAACAGATCATTGCGCGCATCAGTTTTTACATCGGTGTGGTTATGTTCGCGTTGTTTTGTGGTTTCCCGATGCTCTGGATGGTGCTGACCTCGATCAAACCAGATCGCGATATCCTAACAGCAACGCCCGTTTTCTGGAGTTGGAATGTTCATCTGGATCATTACCGTAACTTGTTTGATCAGACAGATTTTTTGATCTATTTTGTTAACAGCATTACGGTAGCCACTGCAGCGACGTCATTAACCATCGTCATTGCCACGCTGGCGGCGTATGGCATTACTCGGTTTCGTTTCACCGGGCGGGAATACATCGCTGGCGGCATGCTCTTCACATATATGTTTGCACCGATCTTGATTGTGGTGCCGTTTTATATCCTGATGAAAAACTACGGCTTGATCAATACTAAACTGGGCCTTGTGCTTGCCTATACAACATTTTCTTTGCCCTTCAGTATGTGGCTTTTGCGGTCATTTTTTCAGTCCATTCCCTTAGATCTGGAAGAAGCAGCGATGACGGATGGCGCATCCAGACCGCAGGCCGTCATTAGAGTGATTGTGCCGTTGGCATTTCCGGGAGTTATTGCGGTGTCTATCTTTACCTTCATCGTCGCGTGGAATGACTACCTGTTTGCCCGCGTGCTGGTGAGCGACAACCTGATGAAGACACTCCCCATTGGCATGAATGATCTGTATAACGCGACCATTACCGATTGGGGGATGATGATGGCAGGCGGTGTCGTTGTGACCGTGCCGGCATTGGTATTTTTCATCATGATCCAGCGTTATCTGATCTCCGGTTGGGGGGCTGGCGCAATTAAAGGCTGAGTCATTGCACCAATCAGGTGTCAGTTTTCGCTAGCACACCACGAGTACGAATCCTTTGTTGATGAATCTGCGAATGCATCGAGACCTGGTTGATGAGGACGAGGTCGTGATCGAGGTGGATGGTCACACAGTATCTGCAAGACGCGGTGACAGCGTGGCGGTCGCGTTGCTAACGGCAGGTATTTCGACGCTTCGCCACAGCCCTCGGCTCGGTGCCCCGCGCGGTATCTTTTGTTTCATGGGCTCCTGTCAGGAGTGTCTGGTTGTGATTAATGGTAAGCGCCGACTGGCTTGTGAGGTGCTGATCGAATCCGGGATATCGGTTCGCACGACTGAGTTGCCATGAATAGCCGGGTTGAGCTCGCTGTTCTTGGAGCGGGCCCCGCCGGTGTGGCCGCCGCCCTTGCAGCGAGCGAGTGCAACGTCAGTGTCTTGATCCTGGATCGATCCGCATCAGCGGGTGGGCAGGTGTATCGGCGCCCAACCGGTCCGTTAGGGGCTCAACAGTTGAAGAAATGGCCCGACGAGGTCAA
Source organism: Gammaproteobacteria bacterium (assembly GCA_012960345.1). Taxonomy (GTDB): domain Bacteria; phylum Pseudomonadota; class Gammaproteobacteria; order Arenicellales; family UBA868; genus UBA11791. Next base: position 29,915 of record DUBL01000043.1, read on the forward strand.
AGGTGAACGCCTTCGCGAACAGCTGCGCTCAAGCGCAGTTAGCTGCCGGTTTGGGCAAGCCGTGTGGTCAGTAGAGCGGGGGTTCAGAGTCGATACTGTGGGGCCCGAGGGACTAGAAACGTGGGAAGCGGAGCGGCTGTTGGTGGCATCGGGTACGACGGAACGTGTGATTCCATTCCCTGGCTGGACGTTGCCCGGAGTAATGGGCTTGGCAGCCGCCACGGCGTTACTGAAATCACAGCGCGTGTTGCCTGGCGAACGACCGGTTGTCGCGGGTAGCGGTCCTTTGCTGTGGGCGGTGGCGAGCGGCATTATTGCCGGTGGTGGAATGCCCGCGGCAGTGATTGATCTGGCAGATACCCGTCGTTGGGTGTCTTCACTGCCAGCCCTTTTCTCAAGACCGACCGATCTTTTGAAAGGGTTGGGGTGGATGCACTCGGTCAGACGTAAGCAGGTCCCTGT
>DUBL01000043.1:30398-37777 GCA_012960345.1 Gammaproteobacteria bacterium
GAAAGGTATGGCGGGAAGGAACATCGCTAGTGGTGGAGGTGGTTGAAAGGAATCGGGACGGTGCGTTACGTCGCGACGGTCAGGAAAGGCGCCTGTCGGCGGATGCATTGTGCATTGGCCATGGGTTGTTGCCCGCTACCGAGGTGACGCGACTACTCGGTGCAGATCACGTGTTCGATGCGCAGGCTGGTGGTTGGAAGCCGGTTATCGACGATCGGCAGCGGACGAGTATCCCCGGTCTGTTTGCGGCAGGGGATTGCACGGGGATCACGGGCGCTGAGGCGGCTCAGCTTGAGGGCCGATTGGCCGGACTGACAGTGGCCCACGAGGCCGGGCGAATAACAGACAAGATGTATCAGATGAAGACGCAGTCTTTGAGGCGGCATACCCTGCGTGTTAGCCGAGCCGGCGCGAGCATGGCGGCATTGATGATGCCGGCTGAGAGTTTTATTGATGACATCCCTGGCGATACGGTTGTTTGTCGGTGTGAGGATGTCACCTGTGCTGAGGTACAAGCCGCTCTGGCTGCGGGGGCCATGGGACTGAATCAGATCAAGTCCTGGACACGGTGTGGCATGGGCCCATGTCAGGGACGCGTGTGTGGTGATACCGTCGCTGCAATTGCGTCACGACACCTGGGTGGTCGAACCGCAGTTGGGGCATGGTCGTCACGAGTGCCGTTAGTGCCTTTGCCGATGGGCGATCTCGTCGGTGCATTTGCTTACCACGACATCGCCATTCCGAAGGCCGCGCCGTTGTGATGCTGTTACGCCCGGACCCTTAAGCGGGCAAGCACCTATGAGCCAGATTGAATACGATACGGCTGTGATTGGTGCAGGTCTTATGGGGGCCGGCACCGCATTGTTTCTTGCCCGCAGCGGTATGCGCTGCGTTCTTCTCGATCGAAGTGGTGTATGCAGTGAGGCATCGGGAGTCAATGCCGGAACATTGACCATGCAGATGACTCGGGCTGATTTGATTCCCTATGCAATCAAGGGTTGGGAGATGTGGACGAACAGTCAAGAATGGCTGGGTATTAACCCGGGTGTGGTAGCGGCGCCGGGTTTGTCGTTGGCGTTTACTGAGGAAGAGGTCGCTACTTTGGAACACCGGGCGGCGGCGCGACGGGAGCGTGGCGCGCAAATCGAACTGGTGACTGCAGCAAAAGCGCGTTCGATTGAACCGGGGTTGTCAACAGAGGTGATGGCCGCCTCCTATTGCCCGATGGATGGTTTTGCTAAGGCGAATCAGACCGGCTTCGCGTTGTATCAGGCACTGAAGACAGCACGGGTAGACATCCGTGGTTCCTATTGGGTGGAGCGAGTTGAGCCTGAGGATCGTGGGTATGCGGTCATCGGCCAAGGCGAGGTGGTTCGGGCCCGGCGTTTGGTGCTCGCAGGCGGGGTGTGGTTAGAAGAGATGTTGAACTGGTTGGCTGTCCGGATTCCCATCAAGACCCTGGTTAACCAACTTGCTGTGACCGAACGAATCAAACCGGTGATGCGAACGGTGATTGGCATTGCGTCGGGGTTGCTGTCGTTGAAGCAGTTTGATAACGGCACCGTGGTTATCGGCGGTGGATGGCAGGGCAAAGGAAGTCGCACAACTGGGTCAACCCAGGTAATACCGGAAAATCTGATTGGCAATGTTCGTCTGGCGGTGCATGCGATCCCCAATCTGGTGCATACCCGTTTGGTTCGGGCATGGTGTGGATTCGAAGCGGAAACGACGGATGCGATGCCGGTTATCGGTGAGGTGCCTGGCATTAACAACGCGTTTTTGATCGGCAGCATTCATTCGGGATACACCAGCGGTCCATTCATGGCAAAGTTACTGGCTGAATATATCCTCGGCCACGAGCCTGAACTCCCGTTGTTTGATCCAAGCCGCTTAATCGATAATGAGAGCTATTCAAAAAATAATGTCAACTGAACAACATATCTTTGGCGGAGTTTATGCTGCCACTGTTTGCCCGTTGCGGGACGATTTTTCTCCTGACGAAGTGGCACTAGCAGCGCATTGCCGCGCAGTGTCTGAAGTCAGGGGTATCAGGGGGTTGCTGGTCAATGGGCACGCGGGGGAGAATTTCTCCCTCGATCGACAAGAGCAGAATAAGGTGTTGGAGGTAGTGCGTCGAACGGTTAATTCTGAGCAAACCCTGATTGTGGGGATTAACCATGAGTCCAGTCTCGAGGCTGCGTTACAGGCGAAAGATGCCGCCGCAAGAGGCGCCGATGCATTAATGGTTTTTCCACCAAATTCATGGGCACTTTCGGTGGCGCCGGAGACGATCATTGCCCACCATCAGTTAATACTACAAGCCACCGAGCTGCCGGTTTTTCTCTACCAGGCGCCTGTTGGGTCTGGTGCAATGGCTTATTCCGAGGCGGTTATCCTGGCGCTGGTTGAACTGCCACAGGTGGTAGGCATTAAGGAAGGCAGTTGGGAAGTGGCTCGATATGAGGCGAATCGTCGCCTGGTTCAACAGTCGGCACCACACGTTGCCGTTATGGCATCTGGCGATGAACACCTGCTGACAAGCTTTGTGCTCGGCACCGAAGGCAGTATTGTGAGTTTGGCTGCGTTGATCCCAGAGGTCGTGGTGGCTCTCTATGAAGCCGTTCAGTCCGGAGAGCTTAAGGCGGCGCAAGCCGCGCACGCCATCGTTTATCCGCTGGCTCGAGCGATTTATGGTCGTGACCCCGCCAGTCACGCGACCGCACGACTAAAAACCTGTCTCAAACTGATCGGGGTTTTAGAGTCAGATCGAGTACGACCGCCCTTGGGGAAACTGGATATCGACGAGGTGAAAGCGTTGCAAAAGGCACTCGATCAGGCAGGGCTGTGAGTGCGCGTGAGAGCAAATGCTCGAATATCTCCGTTGCATCAGTAGTAAATCGGTTTTCTTGATCGGCACGCTGATGTCATAATGAAATGATCGGCAACCGGATTTTTCAGTCTGAAGGATGGCAACGTGAGTTCAACTGAAGCTGTGCGATCAAACGATTATGTCGTTCAACCGATTTCTAATGTGCTCGGCGCGGAGATCATCGGCCTGGATGTGTCGGAGCCGCTGGATGTTAGGGCACTGGCGGTGATCCGGCAGGCCTTTATCGAGCATCATCTGTTGGTTTTCCGGAATCAGTCACTATCCGATGAGGCGCAGGTCGCTTTTTCGAAACAGTTCGGGCAATTGGAAGCCTTCCCGGAAGCTGACAAGACCAAAAGCGCGATCGAGATTTATAACGTGGCCAATGTGTCCCCGGAAGGTGAGCAGTTTGATATCAACGATCACCGTGCTATTTATCAGAAAGTCAACGCGCGTTTTCACACGGACAGTTCGTATCGCGCAATTCCTTCGTTGGCCTCGATCATGTACGGGATGGAAGTATTACCGGATAACGCAGAGGGTGGGGAAACAGAATTTTCCAACATGTTCTTAGCCTATGATGCTCTCTCTGAACAGATCAAGGCGCAACTTGAGCCGCTGCACATGGTGCATTACTACGAATTTGGTCGCCGGCTATATCCGGAGTTACCACCGGTGTCGATCGAAGAGCGACGCATGGTGCCACCGGTAACACATCCAGTGATACGTGTGCATCCTGATCGTAACAATCGTCGTTCGCTGTTCATTACGACCAACGCGGGCAATGAAATTGGTGGCATGACTCTTGAAGAGGGGCAGGCGCTGCACACCGAGTTGGCCGAGCATGTGGCGCAGCCACAATTCTGTCATCGCCACCGGTGGCAGAGGGGTGACCTGGTGATGTGGGACAACCGTTGCTTGCTGCACCGGGCCATTGACTACGACATGGCAGCGCATCGGCGTGTACTGCGCCGCACGACAGTGGCGGGCGGCGGGCCTATCGCGGGACCGTTCAGTGGCACGTCATAGAGCAGCAGACATAGACAGCATTATGAAGGGTTCCTGGTGAGCAAGGGCGGATTGCCCGATCTTCCGATTGGTGTTGCCGTGATAGATTGGAAGGCGCCGCCGATCCCTTTGGCAGCGCCGCTGCAAGGCGACTATGCGCGGGTCGAGCCGCTGGACATTGCCACACACAGCGATTCTTTGTTCGCGGCCTTTGCTGAGGACAGTACCGAACAAGGCTGGACTTACATGGGTTACGGCCCGTTTGCTGATAAAACCAAGTTCGATGAGTGGTTGGTGGGGAGTTGTCTGGGCGTTGATCCGATGTTTTTCTCGATCCTTGAGCAGAGTTCAGATACTGCGCTCGGTATGGCGAGTTTGATGAATATCAACCCCGCGGGTGGTTCGATCGAGGTTGGTAACATCCACTTTTCACCGGCATTGCGCAAAACGCGGGTAGCGACTGATGCAATGTACCTCATGATGCGATATGCCTTTGAGATGGGCTATCGGCGGTACGAGTGGAAATGCAACGCATTCAATGCCGCTTCGCGCGCCGCTGCGCTGCGTTTTGGATTCTCCTACGAAGGAGTGTTTCGGCAACACATGGTGGTCAAGGGACGTAATCGCGATACAGCCTGGTACGCTTGTGTAGACCACGAATGGCCTGCGTTGCGTGTCGCTTATGAGACCTGGCTCGCCCCTGCAAATTTTCACAGCGATGGCGATCAGCGGACTACGTTAGCTTCACTCACTGCGCCGTTACTGATTGCAACAGGCTAAGCCCCCGGCGCCGCTTGCTGCACCGACGGATCAGTGTGTCAGTTGCTGTGCCGCAAGCTGGACTGCTGCGAGCGTTTGCTCAATATCGGTGTCGGTTAACGCCAACGATATATAAAACTTGCCCGGCACTTTGAGAATTCGGTTGGCGCGTAAGGTGGCATTGAAGCGTGCTGTCTTGTCGCGGTCTCCGCTGCGGACGTCACGGTAATTGCGGATGGTCTCCTCCCGGAATACCACATCAAACAGCGTCGGGTGACCGACCACCTGGGCCGCAGGTTCGGTGTCACGCAAGCACTCGTGAATGCCTTTCATGAGTGTTTTTCCGGTCTCGTAAAGTTTTTCATACTGGCCGGGTCGGCGCAGAATTTCTAGTGTTTTTAGGCCGGCAACTGCGGCAAGCGGATTGCCACTTAGCGTTCCCAACTGCATCAGGAAACGTTCCGAGCCTACTTTTTCCTTATCGAAATGTGCCATCAATTCGGCTTTACCTGCTATAGCCGCGAGTGGGAAGCCGCCACCGATGATCTTGCCAAGCGTGCAGACATCCGGGGTTACGCCGTAGACGCTCTGTGCTCCGCCGTATGAAAAGCGAAAGCCTGTAACCACTTCATCGAAAATCAGCACACTACCGTGCTCATCGCAGGCTTCACGTAAAGCTTCCAAAAACCCGGGTTCGGGTGGAATAACGCGCTGAAATGGCTCAACGATTACGGCGGCAATTTTGCCGGACATTTCTTCCATGATCGAGCGTGCGAAATCGATATCGTTGTAGGGTGCGACAAGCATGTCATTGCGTACTGACTCCGGTATCCCTGCAGAGTCCGCGACGGCAACTGGGAAGTTTACCTGTCGTTCAGGTGCCAGACTCATTTGGGCTTCCGCACTCATGCCATGGTAGCCCCCTTCAAATTTGAGAATCGTGTCGCGTTGTGTATACGCACGCGCCAGTCGCATGGCGTACATGTCAGCTTCGCTGCCGGTGCAGGTGTAACGGACCTGTTCGGCACAGGGCAGCGCGCGGCAGATTTCCTCGGCTAGCTCTATGCCTCGGGCATTGTGTGCGAAAAAGGTCATGCCCTTGGCCATCTGCTCGGATACCGCATCCAGCACTTCAGGATGTCCATGACCGAGAATCATGGGCCCCGAACCGGTCAGGTAATCGATGAACTCGTTGCCGTCTTCATCCCATACTCGCGATCCCTTGCCTTCGCGAATAATGATGCTGGGGTCAAAATTTCCGAAACCAGACGCAGGCATCACTTGGCTGGCGCGCTTCAACAGTTGCTCTTGACTCATCGTTGATCTTTTCCTGGTTCAGGGTCGCATCGAACTATATCTTACTAGGGGACGACCGGAGTTCATTCAATACGCCTCTTTAACCCCGGGGAAAAGGTGGGAGGAAATCTACACGTAGTGGCCCGCCTGTAGGTATTCCATGATCTGCTCGCTTAATGTGGCAGGGTCGTTGTCCTTACTGTTGAGAACAATGTCGGCGTTTGTGGGTGCCTCGTAAGCAGAATCGATACCGGTAAAATTCTTGAGTTCGCCTGTTCTTGCTTTGCTGTAAAGCCCTTTGGGGTCCCGTGCTTCGCAAACGTCTAGCGGTGTATTGACAAAGATTTCGATAAATTCTCCCTCGCTCAGAAGTTCTCGTGCCATTTGGCGCTCAGCCTTGAAGGGTGAGATAAACGCCGTGATGACGATTAAGCCCGCATCCACCATGAGTTTCGCGACCTCCGCCACGCGTCGAATATTTTCGACGCGATCATGGTCGGTAAAGCCGAGATCCTTGCTGAGCCCGTGGCGCACGTTGTCTCCATCAAGCAGATAAGTCCGGTTTCCAGCCGCGTGTAATTTTTGCTCAAGGTGATCGGCGATGGTTGATTTTCCCGCAGCGGAGAGCCCAGTAAACCATAGGACGCAGGGCTTCTGTTGATTGACTGCAGTACGAGCTGCCTTATCGACAATCATCCGATGCCAACCGACATTGAGTGAACGACGCAGTACAAAGTCAATGATGCCGGCGCCGACTACGCAATCGTTACGAGGATCAAGGATGGCAAACGTGACGGCTTTTTCGTTCGAGCTATCGGTGGCCAACCCAACAGGTTCGCGGAGCGCGATCTTGCAATAACCAACCTCACCAGCGGATAACGTCTTGGCGGCCATCTTCTGCAGGGTGTTGGTGTCGATTCGGTACGTGAGGTCGGTGATCTGAAAGGTAACCTTGGCACCAAAAAGGTGCGCTAGGTAGGTTCGTTCCGGCAGCATCGGATCCTTGCCGGTCCAAATCAGATGCGTCGCGAACTGATCAGCGAGAGGTCCACTCGGTGTGTCGGCGGATAGCTCGGTATTTTGTGCCAGTTCAAGTTTATCGGTACCTAGCGCTAAGCCGAGTTGACGCACTTTCTCTATTTTGTTGCGCTCGTCCATAGCCTATCCATTTGATCTCGTGGCAGCATTCGACCTTGTCGGTTTAGCTCCCGGGACAGACGACGATATTGCCGACATGGTGTTTATCTATGAATGTCTGTTGCGCCTCGTGAAACCGGGAGAGTGGGTAGCTGCGCGCAAGCAAGGGGTTGATCTCGCCTCGTTCAATATACCCCAGCAGGGTCCTGATAACCTCCGGTGGCTCGACCGTCGTGCCGGTGAATGTCAGGTCGTTCAGGTAAAAGGTGCGAAGATCAAACTCAACCATTGGACCTGCGATGGCACCGGC
>DUBL01000044.1 GCA_012960345.1 Gammaproteobacteria bacterium
ATTTAACGGTTGATACGTGATATGACTGCTTCCATGTCTTCAGGCGATGATCGGATCCTGTGGGCCAACAGGATTAACCAGACATACCCAGGTTTGTCGTCGCTGTGTAGTGATCCGCCGATCTTCCGTATTGACGGGTTTCTGGATACCGAACAGTGCGATGCTTTGGTGGCGCTAGGCAGCGGACGAACGGTCCGCTCACCGACGATTGATGACGAGGCGGTCGCTAGCGGCATCAGTGAGGCCCGGACCTCTACCACGTGTTTCTTGCGCCAGGACGAGGCGCCGTGGTTAATCGAAAAAGCCGCGAACTTGACTAATAAGCCACCGACACACATGGAATCGCCACAGGTGTGCCACTACGAGGCGGGTGCTTATTATCATGCGCATCATGATGGCGTAGACATGACCGGCGCTGTTGGAAAGTTGTGGGCTGCTAACGGGGGACAGCGCCTGGTGACGTTGTTGATTTACATCAATGATGTCGCGCGCGGCGGAAAAACGTTATTTAATGAGCTCAATCTTTATTCCAAGCCGCAGAAAGGGACTGCACTTCTTTTTTTCCCAGGCTTTGGTAATGGTGAGATGGACCGACGCGTTCTGCACGAGGCGGATACGGTTATCGATGAGAAGTGGGTAATTCAGATCTGGATCAGACAGTCACGTTGGCGTATGGAAAAAGAAGCGATGCGCAGCGTGTCTGCACCATCGAAGGACGTGATGTATTACTAACTCAGGTTGTTTTAGTCCCAGGTTTTTTCGTTGTCCCACACGTTCTTGGGTAAGGGTAGTCCCGCAAGATCAGTCACGGTCAGGCGTTGCTGTGGTGTGATTCCCATTTTTTCCAGCGTTAGAATGAGTTGGCGAGTGTGCTGTCCGGAGTGCCAACCCGTGCGTTCGAGCACTTCGTGTAGCGTAACCTCGCCGTAATAGACTTTGCCGGGTTGGCTGAAGTCTGTGTTACTACCTGTTTGTTGCCACCAATGGGTTAACCGAGAACGGACTTGTTGTCCATAATCCAATAACTGTGCCTGAGTTGTGATCCCCACCGGTAGCTTGCTAATCAGCGCTTCATACGTGTATGGCATGTTTTTCTCAACGCGATCGAGAAACACTGACGGGATCTGAAAGATGTGATAACTGAGTTGCCGATAGGAGCGCGGTCGATCCGGCAGCAGCGTATCTAATTTGTCTTCCGGTATTTGAGAGAGGCAAGCCCCTGCAACGACAAGGATGTGGTCGATTCGTTTGATTAATTCTGCCGCTGGCAGTATGGCCTGTTCTTGCCACTCGAAACCGGCCACACGAGCCACGTCACGAAAAACTGCCCCGTTGGCCCAGTTGTCACCGCGTGCGACGATGGGTACCAGACGGAGTCCTAATTTAGCGAGCTCATCGAAGCCGTTTTCATCTTCGAGTACATTCACGGACTGGAATTCGATACCGTGCTCAATCAAGAATTCCTTGGTCTTCAGGCAACTAGAACAACCGGGCTGCCAGTACACTTTTAACGGGATCTCACTAATTTCTGAGCTAGACACGACGATGCTTCCTCGATGCTTATTGTGCTTTTTTCTTGCTGGTTTCAGGGAAGATCCACATTGACAGAATCATGAAGGCGGTTAGTAGGCCTGCAATGATGCCGATGGTTGGGTCTCCGAGCTTCGTTTCTAGGAGGTAGGCGCCGAGGCCGACCAGTGCAACGATCAGTGACAGTGTCAATTTGATGGTGGTGGGCACGCCGGTCTCCTTAATCAGTCGGGAGCGGCCCGGCGGCCGCTTCATTGGGCAGGCGTGGTTTCCCTTTCAGGCCTTGCTTGAGATAACTGATGCTATAACCATTGAATATGTGCCCCAAAAGACCTCGATCAAGGTCAGAGGTGCCAAAAAGCCAGTCGGCAATAGGGAAGGTGAGGTTCATGTTTTTTTCCATCATCAGCCTGGAGTTGTGATGGGCGGTGTGATGGCGCCGCAACGTATTTACAAACGGGAAGTAACGAACAAACCAGCTCTCATCAACGTGACAGCAGAAATGCATGAATTCATAGATGAGATAAGTGCTGGTCGTGGTGCAGATGAAGAGCCAAGCGACATTGCTTGTGATGACAAAATTGAGCACGGCGACGCCAGGTAGCGATATCAGAATGAAAATCACCAGTGCGTAGGGCGGGAAAAAAGTGACCCGCCAATCGGCCTGATTTCGAAATCGCATTTCCTGATCTGTAAAGAACTGGTGGTGGTTCAGGGTATGTCGATCATAGATAGCACGGAACCCTTTCCACTTCAGCGGTCGGTGCATCACTTGGCGGTGCAGGTACCACTCGAACAGGTTACAGGCAAGGCCGACCACCGGAATGGTTAACCATTCCCACCAAAGCACATTATCGATGTGTTGGATATAGATCCACAGGGCGGTAGCGCCAATAATGTAAATCACGGCGACATGAACTACCCCGTTGTACCATCCGGCGATACGGGAACGATAACTCTGCCGAAATGCTTTTTGTTTCTCGCCTAACATGGTGATATTGCTCTTTGGTTCAGTCTGTTCGGTGTGGTGATTTGAAGCAGTGGGTGAAGTGCGTGGAATAGTTACTGCCAAGTCGTTAATTTGGCGCTACACCTTCTTTCTGTTGTAATGCAAATATCGATGTATAGCCACCTGACCAGTCCGGTGGGATTAGACACGGACCTGCATCATGGCGGGCCCATCGGGCGGCCTTGCCACGTACGATTTCCCCAGCGTAGCGTGATGCGAGAGGATTGAAGGTGTATGGCATAGCATCGGTTGCTGAATAGACGTTCAATAGCAATGGTCTCGGCTGAACAGAAAGATTGACTTGTGAGCCATGGATTGATCGACAGTTATGAATCGTCAGCGAGCCAGCTGGACCGGGGAGATAGACGATGTCGTCCTGTTTGAGTTGGGTGACGTCATCGTCAGATAGACAGCCGACCCACTCCCCGTTGGTATCGTATTGGTCATAGAGTGTCCCTGTGTGGCTGCCACGGATCACACCCAACGGGCCTTGGTTGTTATCACAATCGTAAAGGTACAGTCCGACTGTACAGGGGCTGAAATTGGTGTGCGGCCAGAAGCCGATATCCTGGTGCCATTTCACTTCTTCACCGCCTCCACACCATTTGAAATTTAGCTTGGAGTGATGAAACTTGATGTCCGGCCCGATTAGATCGGCGACGATGTTAAGCACGATGTCTGAGCAAGCATAAGCCCAGTAATCGGGATGATGGTCGTTGGGGCTCGACAGACGACGCAGTTTGGGTGCCGCGGCGCTATGGCCTGATTCAATATCCCATGTGGCGTCAGACGCTGAGACCTTGCGCGAAGACATCACCATCTCCTCGGTGGCGGTACGAAGGCGTGCCAGCCAGTGATCGTCAATCGCCTTTTCTACCAACAGATAACCATCGTCATAATACGACACTCGCTGGCGCTCGCTGAGTACCTTGGGGGTTGTTTGAAGAACCTGTTCGGGAGTCATGGTGAGGTGTGTCAACAAGGCCGTACTGTAGTGGGACTAGTCTGATATATCAGACTAGCGGATTCAGGGTTACACGGTCAATGGTCAAAGCCGATCTTTGGCCCTGGTTTTAAGGAGCAGCCAGTCGATCCGCGATGGCAAGAATGCGGTACATGCTGCGCAGCACCGGTTTCTCAATCAGTTTGCCCTCTACCACCACTAGTCCAGTGCCTGCCGCTTCGAAGGTTGAGGTGATTTTGCGCGCGCGGGTGATCGCTTCGATGTTCGGCGTGAAGTGACGATTGATCGGTTCGAGTTGATTTGGATGGATGGCCCCTTTACCGGTCATTCCCAGTTGTGCGCAAAGCGAAGCCTCAATCTCGAGGCCTGGCATGTCGTTCAGATCGAGATATGGGACATCGATCAGGTCGATCTGTGCGCTGGCTGCGGCATGCACCAGTCGTGATCGGGCATACAACAGCGCCTCCCAGGTTGGTTCAACTCGAAGTTCGGCGCTCATGTCTGCGCCGCCAAAGAGAAGAGCATCGACCCTGGGGCTGGCCTGGGCAATATCGAAGCATGCCTCGAGGGCTTCATTGGTCTCAATGATGACTTGAATTCGAAGCTTGCTATTCTCCGAGGTAAAGAGGTCATCTAACAGGCGGATGTCATCCGGACTTTTGACTTTGGGTACCATGATGCCGTTGGGCGGCGTGTCACACTTGAGCAGGGCGAGCAGGTCTGCCAGGCCATCGGCACTGTTGAGTGCGTTAATCCGTACCAGTCGTTCCACCTGATCATCATCCGGGTATTGAGCAAAGAGGGGTATGGTCGCTTTTCGTGCAGATACCTTGTCATCGGGTGCGATGGCGTCTTCAAGATCAACACAGACAATATCTGGAGTTGCAGCTAATGCCTTGGGAAACAATTGTGGCCCTGTGCCAGGTACAAAGAGAAAGCTGCGGCGGGGACGTATGTTCGCCTGCGCGATTGTTTCCATGAAAGGCTCGTTGTTGAGTTAATTATGGAGATTCAAGTTTAATGACAAGTGTGACCACGTCAGTAGATACTATCTGCGGGCGAGTTGATTGGCTTAGCCCGAGTTAGGTATCTTTTCGCCCCGTTAAGCGACGTGCTGCGTGGCAACAGGCAAGCCACCACCCTTGCCACAGGCTGGCTGGAGCCGGAGCATTGGAATCGCTGCGGTGGCTCAATGCAGCTTCGACATTGTGTGCAAAACGTTTAGTCATGCGGGTAATGAGATCCTGCACCAGGCCTAGACGGCCAAATTGTGCCAGTGGGCCACTCATGACATAGGCGATCTCAAACCTGACCTCAGTACCCTCATTACCCAGATCAATTAACTGAGTCTGAGCGCGTCCTTTGACTCGCGATCGTGTCCGTCGATCGTTGCCGTCGCCTGTCATGATGGCTTTGCGGTCATTTTCTTCAATTTGATAGGTCCCGGTGAATGCAAATGTGGGTGCGATGGGCCCAAGTTTTATCGTCGCTTGACCGCGCACTTTTCCATCAACAGCTGGTCCATCCAGTGCAATACCCGGGAGGGCATCACAAACCCGTTCGGGGTCAGAAACCAGCGCCCAAACTTTAGATAGAGGGTGAGGGAGAGAAAAAATTTGTTGTACAGTGAGCCAGTCGTCGGGTGTTGATGTGGGTGTTGCAATCGGGTTGGTTAGAGGCGGTGCTGAGAGTGTCTGTGGAGCGTGGGTTGGACGCACTCGAGCGCTTGATGAAGTGTCCGGGCCCGTTTGGTGATGTTTGTCCGGTCCAGGTGCGGGCCCCAGACCGGTGATCAGTGTTTCTTGTCGATTCGTCGCCGGATCATTTGCAACACGCGCGATAGCGTTCACGATGCCCCGGTAACCGGTGCAGCGACAAAGATTGCCACTCATGTGTCGTCGAATGGTGTCGGGTGTCAACTGCTCGTGTTGTGCAATCACGTCGCGCGCAGTAATTAGCATGCCAGGCGTGCAGTAACCACACTGCAAAGCATGTTCTTCGGAAAAAGCCTGGCGGAGGGCTTCCATGAGGGGGTCGTCGTCGAGTCCCTCGATCGTTTGGATGTTTGCTCCGTCACAGGTAACGGCATAGGTGATGCAGGATCGACTGATTTCACCATTGATGAGTACGGTGCAGGCGCCACAGATTCCGTGCTCGCATCCAAGATGTGTCCCAGTTAAGCCGAGATCGTCACGCAGAAAGTCAGCTAGCGATGTTCGTGGTTCGACGGTCGCGTGCTGAAGCGCACCATTCACGGTGATGTCGACGGTGTTCATGATGCAACCTGGTGCGCATTAGCCAGCGCACGCTCGATGACGGCACACTGTATGTTCAGATCATATACGTCAGTCGCTGGCATGTGGCTGGCCAACTGCTCCCGTACCGCGCCGGAGTTAAGCATCTGTGGTAACGGTGTACTGGCACTGAGAGCCAATGGGCCGATGGCCAGCTGCCGTGGCACTCCATTGGTTGTACCGACAACGATACGACAGCGTCCGTTGTCAGGGTCATGAACGATCGCGGCAATGGCATCGGCAAACTCGCCTGGTTTACGAGAAATCTTGGCATAACCGCAGCGCGCGCCTTTGCTCAACGTTGGAAAGCGCACGCCATTAATCATCTCGCCTGCCTCCAGGGTGGTTTCCATTGCACCCGTGACAAACTCATCGATAGAACTCGTTCGCTGTCCTTTAGGGCCGGAGATAAGAATCTGTGCTTCAAGCGCGGTGAAACATGACAGCCAATCCGCGGTTGGGTCGGCGTTGGCAAGGCTTCCACCGATAGTGCCGCGGTTGCGCACGGCACGGTAGGCAATACCGCTGGCGACGCGTGGTAAATATCCGTGTGTGGCATCGGGCATGCGCGCGTCTTCGATTGCGGCATGGGACACACAGGCGCCGAGCGTGACGGTGTTTGCGTTGATTTC
>DUBL01000045.1 GCA_012960345.1 Gammaproteobacteria bacterium
AGGCGATTGCTGTGTTGGCCGGTGGGGGCTTGGTGGCAATGGCTCTGGTGTGCTTTTATTGGCGTGATGTTTGGTCATTGAGTAGACGCTAAAGAATCTTTGGGCTGACCGATAAATTACGTTGCAGGTGACGGGGCTGATGCGGTGGGTCTAGCGAGGATAAATTATTTGACAAGAGCAACCACACTGATGATTGAAGTCACTCCAGTCCACATCAAATGTCATCAGGGCGATTGACGCAGGTGTCAATGACTGGTGGTCGGGGGGTAATGCGTCTGGTGGTGCGAGATAGTCGAGCAGATGTGTCAGACCGGGGTTATGACCTATCAATAACAACTGTTCAACTGAATTTGATGTTTCAGCCAATATTTCCAATAATGTTTGTCGACTCGCTAAGTACAGTCGATCATCAAATGTGAGGTTGAATGTGTCGATTGCTCGTTGATCAAATACTGCCCCGGCAGTTTGACGTGCTCGTGTGGCCGTCGAACTGCGTGCCTGATCAGGTAGGCCGTTATGTTCGTTGAGCCAGTTCGCCACATGAATGGCTTCTGCCTTGCCCTGATCAGAAAGGGGACGATCAAAATCGTTGCTACCACTAGATTCTGGGTATGCCTCCGCATGACGTAATAAGAGTAGGGTGTGCCTCATCGGAGCGAATTATGCAACCTATAGGTTTGTTAAGGGTAGAGTGGGATTACTTTTTTCGGGAATTGTCTTATGTCTGAGCTGATGGTCAGCGGTGCGGACGGTGCCGTGCATCCTTTCTTGCGCGGTATCTTGACGCGTTCGCTCCAGGCGACCGGATTATCATTTGATGATGCCTATGCGGTCGCCGATCAGGTCAGGAATACGCTCGCGTCCGAGGGTACAGTCACAAGTACGGTCTTGCGCAATACTGCGGTTCAGTGCCTTGAAAGTGGTTTCGGCCAAGAGTGTGTAGATGCTTATCGTATGGTACTTGAGCGTCGCGGCCGCATCCGATTCCGGCGACGAGATAATGAACTGGATTGGTTTTCACGTCGTTTACACCAGAAACGTCTTGAGCGTTGCGGTCTCTCGATCGACACAGCCTCCGAACTGGCACAGGCGGTTTATCAGGAGTTTGTATCGAACAAAATTTACGAAGTGCGTTCAGGTGAAATAGACCGGGTCACGCTGGATTTACTCAGAAAGGAATTGGGTGAGGAATTCGCGGAGCGTTATCGTTCCTGGAGTCGCTTTGAACGCGGCGATGGGATTCTGGTTCTACTATGTGGCGGGGCACCGGGAGTGGGCAAGAGCACGCTTGCGGCAGAGATTGCAACGCGTCTCGACATTGTGCGGACTCAATCAACCGACATGTTGCGTGAAATTATGCGAGAAATGGTACCGGCTGCATTGGCCCCAGAATTACATGGATCATCTTTCGACGTCAATCTTTCGGTTGACTCCAAAGACATCGGTGATCTAGATGAGGGAAATATGTTTCATGGGTTTCGTCGTCAGGCAGAGTTGGTGCAACTCGCTTCGAGAGCAGTTTTAGCTCGTGCGCAACGCGAGAGCGTTTCTGTGTTGGTCGAGGGAGTCCATATTTGGCCGGGGTTACTGAGAAAGCAAGTGACCCTAAGTGGGGAAGACCTGATAGTCGAGTTCATTTTAACGGTGGCTGATCAGAAACAATTGGTGCGACGTTTCCGGCAGCGTGGCAGAGAAGCACCGGGTCGTCGTGGGAAACGATATCTAGACAATATTGACAAAATTTGGGCGCAACAGTCGATGCTTATCCAAGAAGCGAAAAATCAGGCGATACCCATCGTTCAGAATAAGGATCAGGAAGCCGCTACGGTGGAAATCATGGGGCTAGTCAGCAGCGCGATCGTTGCCCACGGCCAAGAGCGCTAACGAAGCACATTCGAAAAAGCAGGGCGCCAAGCGCCCTAGTCGTAAAACGATTACAGAAATATCGGGTCGTAAGGATCAGGCGCAATAAATACTGATCGGAAATTCCATGATGGTTACGTGGCAATCAGAAGGCGCAACCGGTTGCCAACGCGCTCAGACAAGTCCGCTAAGTGTGCGATCCAGGAAATGATCTGGTGCCAAAAAATAGTGGCGATACCGAGTTCTGCTTCCATCGAGAAAAGTGTCCGTGCCGCTTTGTCGAGAAGAAGGTCGGTTTCACTTTCTAAGCGTCCCAATTCTAGAATCATTTCATCGACTCGAGCAACTTCGCTTTCTCCGAACCCTGTTTCTATCAACTCATCCAGTTCGTCGATGACGCGTTGACCCTGTTCACAGGCAACTATAACGCGTTGAGCCAAAGGTAGGATTGATGCCTTGAGTGCTTTCGGTAGGTACATTTTCCGTTGATCCACTAGTTCGGCAATATCCTGTGTGGTATCAGCAATAGAATCCTGATAATCCAGTATCTCGAGGATCGTGCGGCGATCAATTGCCATCATCAATCGTCGTGGCAGGTGGCTTCGAATCTCGTGTTTAATCGCATCCGCTTCGTGTTCGAGTCGGTCAATCTCGCTCCGTCGTTTACGAATGGCATCGTCGTCAGCTGCTGCCATGGCATCGATCAGGGGGAGAATCTCCCGTGCGCAAAGTACGGCGACATGCATGTGTTTCTGCATGGGCTCGATGGGGGACTGGCGAACCAGTTTATCAATCCAGGACATCCAACCTCCCTAGGCGGTCAATAACCCTTTGAAAAAGTAATAGAAGAACACAGACAATGCCGCAGCGATAGGTAATGTTGCAATCCATGAGGCCAGAATATTACCAACTACGCGCAAATCAAGTGCTGTAATACCGCGAGCGAGACCGACGCCAAGCACGGCACCGACGAGCGTATGAGTCGTCGATATGGGGATGCCGAGTCGTGATGCGAGGACAATGGTGGATGCTGCCGCTAACTGGGCTGCAAATCCACGACTGGGAGTTAGTTCCGTAATCTTTTTCCCAACGGTCTCCATGACACGGTAACCCCAAGTCGCGAGGCCGATCACGATGCCTAGCCCTCCGATGGCAAGCATCCATGGGGCAACAGGTGCTTTAGCAGTTAAGTCGACGTTTTCGACGGCATTCACGATTGCAGCCAGAGGTCCGATCGCATTGGCTACATCGTTAGACCCGTGGGCAAAAGCGATCGCGCAGGCAGTCAGAATCTGGAGCACAACAAAGATTCGTTCAACCTGATCAAATCGATGATCTGGATCAGCCTCTCCGATTTGTACTCGACGAATGAAGAATGCGCCAATCCCGGACCCAATTAACCCTAGTGCGACTGACCCTGCAAGCGCTTCCATTAAGTCAAGATCAAGATTAATGTGTTTCAGCCCTTTAAATAGGGTAACCAAGCCAATAATAAAGAACACAAAAAAGAAAAATGCGGGGCCATATTTTCTGATTTGATGAACAGGATTGCTTTTGTTCAGGATTGTCGAGCGTATTAGGTGAAAGATGGCGAAAGCGATAACCCCCGCGAGCAGGGGCGAGGTAATCCAGGAAAGGGAAATTTGTAGAACTTTCGGCCAGTTGACTGCATCGATACCGATGGCGACCGCACCAAAGCCAACAATCGCGCCAACAATAGAGTGGGTAGTGGAGATGGGTAAACCGAATCGGGTAGCGCCGATGAGTAGCGTTCCGGCGGAGGCTAGTGACGCCATCATTCCATAAATTAATTGTTCCCGACCGAGCAGGGACATATCGAGCATACCCTTGCGTACGGTATCGGTGACATGCCCACCGGCTAAGAAGGCCCCGGCGAATTCGAAGATCGCAGCGACAATGATAGCGCCGCCTACCGTAAGGGCGCCCGATCCGACGCTGGTTCCCATGGCGTTGGCAACATCGTTCGCGCCAATAGCCCAGGCCATGTAAAAGGCCAACACGGCGGCTATCCACAGGGGCAAAGGAAGAGCTGAGAAAAAATCCATTAACTTAACGTGTTATCGAATGGCCTTGGCTATGGTGATACCCCTGTCATCAGCAGCGGCAGTCTAACGAGGAAATGTTACAAATGGGTGGATATTTCCAATGTAAGGCGCTCAGCTCTCATGTAAAGACTCGCCGAACTGCAAACCGTGGAAAATAAGCCAGTACTAGTTGGCTTGGGCCAACGGCGGTGCGCCAAGGCGTTCCCGAGCATTTCCCAAAATTTGTTCGATACGATAGGCCATCGCAAGTAGGCGAGCATCACTGCCGTGCCTCGCAAGCAGTTGCAGGCCCACCGGCATACCGGCGGCGTCTAGGCCAACGGGCAAAGTGATACCGCATAATCCGAGCACGTTACCGACCACCGTGTTTCTCAACGCACGGACATTCTTGGGTCCATAGCCTGAAACATCAGAAACCTCGGCCAGTGCGGGTGGTGTGATGGGTAGGGTTGGGCAGGCAATGACGTCCACTTCTGAAAATAGTGCATGGGCTCGTGCTGAAAGATTGTTTATGGTGCGTCGGCGCCGCAGGTACTCTTCCGCATCAATGGTAGAACTGGTCTTAAGACGTGATCCCACGACCGGGTCAGCAGTGTCGAGCCACGCAGGCAATTCACTTTGCAGAAACTCCTTGAGTTCGACCCCCGATACGCTACCGATCATGAACAACTCAATGGCCTGTTCAGTTTCCGGTGCAGCTGTTTCAACCACCTTGATACCGGCTTGACTGAGTTCTTTGAGAGCGATTTCGACGGCCTCGGCAATGCCGGGTTCACAATCTTCCCACAGCGACGGATCACCGGTCCCAATGACAAATTGAGCAGGTTCGGTTTGGTTCGCTTCGTTGTCCAGTTGCATTACTCGCCCCTGGTAGTAAGGATCGATAGCGGCGAAGCCAATCAGAGCATCAGCAACGGTACGGGTGAGCATGCCCGCGGTATCAAGTGTCGGGCTGAGTGGAAAGATTCCATTGAGCGACCAACGACCATAACTCGTCTTTAACCCCACACTGCCCGTCATGCTGGCGGGTAACCGGACTGATCCCGCGGTATCGCTGCCAAGCGCGATCCAGGCAGAGCCCTCCTGAAGGCTCACTCCGGCACCACAACTTGAACCACCGGGTACTCGATGGGTTTGGGCATCCCAGGGGTTACGGGGCGTGCCCCAGTGGCTATTAACGCCCAAGCCCCCAAAGGCGAATTCCACGGTATGTGATTTGCCAGTAAATACCGCCAACTGACGTCGTAATGTTGATACAACGGGGCCTTCTACTTGAAACGCAGGGGGTAGCGCCTGGGGAGAGCCAGCATAAGTATCAGTTCCGGCAAGGCCGTAAAGATCTTTGACTGAAACTGGGATGCCTTGTAGCGGTCCGAGATCCGTACCACAGGTGAAGGCACTGTCGGCCAGTAATGCCATCTGCCGGGCCGCATCGGCGCGGAAGTCGCGATACGCACCTAATTCTTCGTTATAACAGTCGATGGCACACTCGGTGATATCTTGAGAACGTAACGTTCCCTGACGAAATTGTTGCAATATCTCTTTTAACGACAAATGGCGGGGTGATGAAGTCATCGTTAGGTTACCTTTAGTCTTCCATCGGGCATTTTGTTGTTGAATCTATCTACTGTTACTGATCCATCATGGTTGAATTTTAAATAGACGGGTGGATGTCCTGTTTTCATCGCGAATTCTACTAGCCCGATGGTTGGCAGTGTCGTGGTTAGTGTATTGACCAATGGATGAACATGTAATTGATCATGGCGTAGCAGTGACTGATCGATTGCAAAGTAAACTGTGTGTGTAACGTCATTAATCAGTGCTAGTGGAGAAACCGCGCCGGTGGTGATGCCGAGGAAGCGCATTAATCGTTCTGGCGAGGCGAAAGATAATCGTCCAGCGCCAAGTGCTGTGCCGAGGTGGCGCAAATCAACAGATTGATTTTCATCACAGGTGACGAGCCACATAGTCCCTTTCTTATTGCGCAAAAAGAGGTTTTTCGTGTAACCCCCGCTCACGCCGAATGGTCGCAGCGCCTGACTGTCGGCGACGGTGAACATGGGGGGATGGTCACGGGTAGTGGACGAAAGCCCGTGCTTTTCAAGGAAAAAAAATATTTTTTCCAGATCAGCAGCGACTGACCCATTATTCAGTTGGCCTGTTAGCGAGGTCATTTCAGTTAAGCAAAGGACACGGGCAGCGATATAATCGGGTTTAGATAGTCTGCCAACGGCGACAGATGTCGACGTTATTTTGCCATAAGAACAGGAGCGTTTGATTACCATGCCGCGTAAAGCGACCAACCCACCGAGAAAGAAACCAACGTTTCCCACTGCTATCGCTCAGCCAACGCCGTTAGAGCGGGTCCCTTTCGCAGCATTTGCCGAACATTCCTATCTGAATTATTCCATGTACGTGATCATGGATCGGGCATTACCTGCGCTGGCAGATGGGCTGAAGCCCGTGCAACG
>DUBL01000046.1 GCA_012960345.1 Gammaproteobacteria bacterium
GGTCAGTTGCTTGATGCAGGGTCTCCTTTTCTCGAATTTTCACAGTTGGCTGGACACAACCTGTACGACGATATGGTCCCTGCGGGCGGTCTGATCACCGGAATTGGCCGCGTTTCAGGGCGCGAGTGCGTCATTATTGCTAACGATGCCACCGTCAAAGGCGGAACGTATTACCCGATCACCGTCAAGAAACATCTTCGTGCACAAGATATAGCCCAAGCTAATCGCCTGCCGTGTATTTACCTGGTGGATTCCGGCGGTGCCTTTCTGCCATTGCAAGACCAGGTATTCCCCGATCGAGATCACTTTGGCCGGAGTTTTTTCAACCAGGCTAATATGTCTGCTGCTGGCATTCCGCAGATTGCTGTTGTGATGGGTTCCTGCACAGCCGGCGGTGCCTATGTGCCGGCGATGTCTGATGAAACGGTAATCGTCCGAAACCAGGGGACTATTTTTCTCGGGGGGCCTCCCCTGGTTAAAGCAGCAACAGGCGAGACGGTCAGCGCGGAAGACCTTGGTGGGGCGGAGCTTCACACAAAGCACTCGGGCGTCGCCGATTACTTGGCTGACGATGATTACCATGCATTGGCCATTACGCGGCGGATCGTTGCAAACCTCGGTCCCCCTACCGTTCTGCCAGCGTGTGACCCAACCGTCGATCCGCTCTATTCGGCAGACGAACTTTACGGCGTCATCCCAGCGGACCCCCGCAAACCCTACGACGTGAGAGAAGTTATCTGCCGTATCGTAGATGGCAGCGATTTTGATGAATTTAAAGCGCTCTATGGCACAACGCTGGTCTGTGCATTCGCAAAACTTTCCGGACGATTGGTTGGGATTATCGCCAATAACGGCGTGCTTTACTCCGAATCTGCTCTCAAGGGTGCGCACTTTATCGAACTGTGCAGCCAGCGCGGGATTCCTCTCGTTTTCCTTCAAAACATTACCGGCTTCATGATTGGCCAACATTACGAAAAAACCGGCATTGCCAAAGACGGCGCAAAAATGGTGACTGCCGTTGCCTGTACTCAAGTTCCTAAGTTCACCATCATCATTGGGGGTAGTTTTGGCGCGGGCAACTACGGCATGTGTGGACGCGCTTATGATCCGCGATTCATGTGGATGTGGCCGAACGCCCGTATTTCGGTGATGGGTGGCACCATGGCATCGGAAGTTTTGGCACAGGTTCGATCTGAAAATGCGATTCGTCGTCAGGAACCGTGGTCAGAAACAGCCGAGACTGAATTCAAGTTGTCCATAGAGCAACAATATGAAAAGCAAGGACACCCGTACTATGCCTCCGCTCGTCTGTGGGACGATGGCGTCATCGATCCTTCCGATACTCGGCGAATTCTGTCCTTGGCTCTCAACGCGGCATTGCAGGCCCCCATCCAACCCACACGCTTTGGCGTCTTTCGGATGTGAATTATGAGGAACCTTTCCCTGACAACGGATCCACGGGGTATTGCGCTACTGACTCTGAATCGGCCCGAAGTTCATAACGCCTTTGATGATGCGTTAATCAGTTCGCTTCTCGAAGAATTACGCAGACTCAGTGAAGATTCCAACGTCCGGGTATTGTGCCTAACGGGTGCAGGCGCGAGTTTTTCTGCCGGAGCTGACCTCAACTGGATGCGCCGCGCAGCAAATTTCAGTGAAGAAGACAACACCGCAGACGCTCACCAACTTGCTGCCATGCTCCGCACACTGGACGAATTTCCGCGCCCAACCTTAGCCTTGGTTAACGGCGCTGCGTTTGGCGGTGGTATTGGATTGGTCGCAGCCTGCGACATCGCCATTGCCAGTACGCAAGCTCGATTTTCTTTATCAGAGGTCCGGCTCGGCCTTGTACCGGCCACCATCAGCCCCTATGTGGTTGCTGCGATAGGTCAACGCGCTGCACGTCGCTTTTATTTGACCGGTGAAAGATTTAATGCCAACACCGCGCATTCGATCGGTCTGGTGCATGAGGTAGTCCCACACGATGAACTTAGAGCCGCCGGAGAAAAAATGATTGACACCCTGCTAAGCGGAGGCCCCGAGGCACAGGCTGTCGCAAAAAATCTGATAAAAGAAACAGCTCCAGCGAGGGATCGCGATCATCTCGATGCCTGGACAGCCCGACTCATTGCCGAGATCCGACAAACCGATGAGGCGGCTGAAGGATTGACTGCATTTTTCGATAAGCGCCCGGCGGCCTGGAAAACTCAGCGCTGATGTTTGACAAATTGCTGATCGCGAACCGCGGAGAGATCGCGTGCCGCATCATGCGTACGGCCCAACACCTGGGCATTTCGTGCACCGCTATTTATTCTGATAGCGATCAGACTTCACTGCATGTGGCGCAAGCAAACGAGGCGTTGCGAGTAGGCCCGAACGCTGCTACCGACAGCTACCTTAACGTTGGGCACATCATTGACGCGGTACAGCGCTCCGGCGCCAGCGCGGTGCATCCTGGCTATGGTTTTCTGTCGGAGGATCCGCTTTTTGCCGCAGCGTGCATTGAAGCAGGGGCCATCTTTATCGGCCCAACGCCGGCTCAGATCGAGATGATGGCCAATAAAGCGATGGCAAAAAAAGAGATGGAATCCGTAGGCGTTCCCGTCGTACCGGGCTATCACGGGCCGCAACAGGACAATGCCGCGCTGATTGCGCAGATCCTCAAAATTGGGTTCCCTGTTATCGTCAAACCCCGTGCCGGTGGCGGTGGCAAAGGCATGCGCGTGGCGACAACCGGTGATGACCTCGACAACCTTCTCGACACTTGCCGAAGAGAGGCATTATCTGCCTTTAATGATGCTGGATTAATTGTTGAACGATTTCTTGAGAACCCCCGACATATAGAAGTGCAGGTGTTTGGCGATACCTTCGGAAACATCGTTCATTTCTATGAACGGGACTGCTCTTTGCAACGACGCCATCAAAAAGTTATCGAAGAAGCACCGGCCCGAGCGCTTTCATCACGTGTACGCGAAGGCTTGATAACTTGTGCGTTGACAGTCACAAAGACGATCGGCTACCACGGTGCGGGTACCGTTGAATTCCTGGTCAAAGATGAACTGTTTTATTTTATCGAGATGAATACCCGTCTACAGGTAGAGCACCCGGTGACCGAACTGATCACCCAAACAGACTTGGTCGAATGGCAACTTCGTGTGGCCGCGGGCCAACCGCTACCGCTGACTCAAGAAGAGATTCACTGTCGGGGCCATGCCGTTCAGGCACGCCTTTACGCCGAAGATCCAACCCGCGATTTCTTACCCACCGGTGGCGAGGTGTTTTTTGCCCAGTTCCCAGAACCCTGCGCTGGGATTCGGATCGACAATGGCGTTAAGGTCGGTGACGTGATTGGAATCGACTACGACCCAATGATGGCCAAGATCATTGCCTACGATACCGACGCCACCGCAGCCTGGTCAAAACTGCACACGGCTTTGACGCAGACCTGGTTAGCCGGGCCGAAAACAAACCTTACTTTCCTCAGCAACTTGTCCGATACCGCCCTTTCTGGCACCGACGTATTCGATACGGGCTTTATTTCGCGCCACCACAGCAAGCTAACCACAGGGCCTGACCCCAACAACCCTGGCATCCAACGCATTGCCTGCTGGCTGTTGTACACACTGGGATTGCGCGTAGCCGCAACACGAATATCGGACACAGCATGGCAATCAAACGATGGCTGGAGAACCAACCTGCCTGCAACGATTCACTTCCGCTTTCTGCTCGATGATCAGCCAATTGACTTGAATGCCTGCCCAATCGATGCAAACCGACTCACTTTTGTGGGTGAGCAAATGAGCCATTCGGTTGAGGGACAGTGGTTGACAGCCAATCGACTTAAAGTGAACGACAGTGACAACCTTTCTTTGGAAATCACTACTATCGAGCATGCCACGGGACATTATGTAGGCATGAGCGGCCACTTCTTTCGTCTTGTAGTGACCGATGGGCTGACCACGCCGGTAGACAAGGCCATTAGATCGGGTGATGTCAATGCACCCATGGCGGGAAGAGTCATCGATGTACGAGTGACCCAGGGGATGGAAGTCGAAGCCGGAACTATACTGGTGGTCATAGAAGCGATGAAGATGGAGCATCATCTGTACTCGCCGGTCACGGGACACATCACATCGATCGAGACTTCGATTGGCCAACTTGTCAGCGAAGGACACACCCTGGTCAAAGTTACTCCGCTAGAATCGCTAGATTAGTACGACATCGAGCACCCTAAGCACTGCGCCTACACTAATCATGCTAGACCAGTAGAATGCATATCGATATCGACAGGCTGCTCTCAACATGACACACACTCGCGATGCCCGCCGGAGCTGTGTCCCAGTCACCGTCGACGGCGTCATCATTGGTGGCCAGGCGCCCATCGCCGTCCAGTCAATGACCAACACCTTGACGGCGGACGTTGACCGCACAGTAACGCAGGTGCAAAGGCTTGCTGATGCCGGTTCAGATCTGGTGCGTATTACTGTCGACACCGAAGACGCCGCTTCAGCGGTCGGCACCATTCGCCGAAAACTTGACGCTACCGGCTATGACGTGCCCTTGATTGGTGATTTCCATTACAACGGGCACCGACTGCTTGCCAAATTTCCCGATTGTGCGACATCACTCAGTAAATATCGCATCAACCCGGGCAACGTCGGTCAAGGCGCCAAACGAGACATCCAGTTTGCAGAAATGATCTCGATTGCTCGGCGCCATCGCAAACCCATTCGAATCGGCGTTAACTGGGGGTCTCTGGATCAGAACCTCCTCGCGCGATTGCTCGATGACAATGCGGCCCTGGCCCATCCTCGCAGTCTAAACCGCGTCACCTGTGATGCGCTGGTCACCTCGGCGATTGAAAGTGCGTGCTTTGCTGAACACGAAGGTCTCGCTCACGACGCTATCGTACTATCGGCCAAAGTCAGTTCAGTACAAGACTTGATTGCGGTGTATCGTGACCTTGCCACCGGTTGTGATTATCCCCTTCATCTCGGCCTAACCGAAGCCGGCATGGGAGATAAAGGCGTTGTGTCATCTACCACCGCCCTGGCTGTCCTCTTACAGGAAGGCATCGGTGACACGATTCGTATTTCACTCACACCAGACCCCGGTGGTGATCGCTGTCGCGAAGTTCGAGTCGCGCAGGAAATTCTGCAGAATATGGGTATTCGTTCTTTTACGCCCCAGGTCATCGCCTGCCCAGGCTGTGGCAGAACCAGCAGCGACGTGTTTCAGCACCTCGCTCAAGATATCGAGCGACACCTGCGCTCATGCATGCCACGATGGCAACGCATCTACCCAGGCGTTGAGGAGTTGTCCGTGGCGGTAATGGGGTGCGTGGTTAACGGACCAGGCGAAAGTCGTCATGCTGACATCGGCATCAGTCTGCCGGGAAACGGTGAACGATCCGTCGCCCCCGTTTACGAAAACGGAAAAAAAACCGCCACACTCAAAGGTGACGACATTGCGGATCAATTCAAGCAACGACTCGAGCAATACGTTATAGCGCGCTATGGACAATCCGGGCCAGGAAACACCGTAGCCTAAGTGACCGTGAACGCACAGGCGGTCAAATGGCCCAATTGCGCTTCGTCAACAAACAAATTCAATCGGTAAAACGGCGAAATACCAGCGTACAGTTAGTCCCACCGAATCCGAAGCTGTTCGACATCACCTGATTAAGGCCCGCATCAACCTGAAGTTCGCGAACAATGGGATAACCCTCAGCCATCGGATCAAGTTCCTGGATATTGGCTGACGCACTAATAAAGTCCTCACGCAGCATTAACAAGGAATAGACCGCCTCATTCACCCCCGCCGCGCCCAGGGCATGCCCTGTCAGAGATTTCGTCGAAGCAATTCTTGGCATATGATCTCCAAAAACCTGCCGAATCGCCCCAAGTTCAGCGATATCACCGACCGGAGTGCTCGTACCATGCGCATTCAGATAATCGATTGGACCATCGACACTTTGCAGTGCCTGCGCCATACAACGGGCAGCCCCATCACCCGAGGGCTGCACCATGTCATGACCATCAGAAGTCGCGCCATAACCGACCAATTCAGCATACACCGGGGCCCCACGGGCCTCAGCATGCGATAAAGACTCCAACACTAATACCCCAGCTCCTCCGGAAATGACGAACCCGTCGCGGTTGGCGTCAAAGGCGCGGCTCGCGGTTTCGGGGGCGTCGTTATATTTGCTGCTCATCGCGCCCATGGCGTCGAACAGGCAGGACAGCGTCCAGTCAAGCTCTTCGCCGCCGCCAGCGAACATCACGTCCTGTTTGCCCAGCATGATCTGTTCCGCCGCGTTGCCGATGCAATGCAGCGAGG
>DUBL01000047.1 GCA_012960345.1 Gammaproteobacteria bacterium
GTTGCCAATATTGAAGAGTGGAATCGACGCTTTTCTGCATATCCAGAGTTGATTGTTCATGCCTGTTCGGCGGCCGATGTTCGGGCGGCTCGTGAGCAAGAGCGTACGGCCATTATTTTCGGTTTTCAGAATTGTTCGCCAATTGAAGATGACCTTGGCCTGGTCCAGGTGTGGCATCGGATGGGTGTTCGGTTCATGCAGTTGTCCTATAACAATCAGAGTCTTTTAGCGACAGGATGTTACGAGCGCGAAGATCCTGGTATCACTCGAATGGGTCGTCAGGTTATCAAAGAAATGAATCGGGTTGGCATGGTGATCGACATGAGCCATTCATCCGAGCGCTCTACTTTAGAGGCGATCGAGATTTCCGAGCGACCTATCGCAATCACCCATGCGAACCCAGCGAACTGGCATCCAGCGTTACGCAACAAATCAGACGATATCTTGCGTGAATTGGCTAACTCCGGTGGGATGATTGGATTTTCGTTTTATCCACATCATTTAAAGGGTGGCAGTGATTGTACGTTGGCCAGTTTCGCGAACATGGTGCGGACAATGGCAGATCGCTTGGGAATAGCGCATCTTGGTATTGGCAGTGATCTGTGTCAGGACCAGCCGGACGGCGTAGTGCACTGGATGCGTAACGGTCGCTGGACGCAGGAGACAGATTATGGTGAAGGCTCATCGAAACAAGCCGGATTTCCTGAACAACCCACCTGGTTTCAGGATAACCGCAGTTTTCCCGGCCTGCGTCAAGCGTTACTCAGTGAAGGATTTGATGCACGTGAAGTCGGTCAGTTGATGGGTGAGAACTGGCTGCGTTTCTTTGAAGCCTCGTTTACGGCGCAAGCGTGAGTTAAGCCTTTTGAGCCTGAGTCCAATGCGATTGCCCTCAGAGGTGATGCGTCCTGAGCGTATGGGGGCCGCTTTTCCTACCCGCCTGAGTTTCATGCGTTCACTGGTTCGTCGTTTACACCGGGAGCAATGGCAAATAGAGTCGACGGCCTTTGATCTAGACGACCAGGGTTATGGTCATGCGATTTATGCGGCTCGTGGACCGCATAGAACCTATAGCCTGATGGTGTTTTCAAATCCGCTTCGTGACGATCAGCGAACGGATCGAGTGATCGCTGAATCGTGGGATGCGTGTTTTGTGTTATTCGACGGCCTGCCAACCAGCGCGGAGGTTAAGCGATTGGCAGTCCAGGCGCCGCGTCAGGAGGGAGGGCGCTTTTGTCCGTCTGACTTGATCTTATCGCGGGCCAATCGTAGTGTGAGACTCTATGAACATGTGCGGGATGCATTAGCCGAGGGTAGGCAGCCAGACATCGCACGTCTGGCCGAAGTTGGCTATCTAATGCGGACTACCGCAGTTTATGGCAACGGGAAATTTGGCACTTGTGATAGGGAGCGTCTGACCGATCGTCCGGAGTTCGCCGGCCCATTCCAAGCCGAGATGCTGATTGTCTACCTGATTCGCTGTTTTACGCTCGATCATGTTGAACATGTCGCACGATGCCAGTCGCCGGACACTTTTGTGCCGATGGCGGGTGAAAACAAGCGGTTCCTTGGTATTGGCAACGCGACAGGCCTGGGCATGGCACCTTTCCTGATCACGCATCCAGAACTGATTCATTACTGGGCCAACACGCGAGAAATCGCGTTACAGAAAGTACGTTCCACGCAGTGGGCGCAAGGGCAGGTTCGACAACGCTTTTACGAGCTTCTGCAGCGGGTGAAGGGCCATGTGGCTGATTGGTGCGTTGCAGATGAGGTGCAGCGGCGACGGATTGACGAATTGTCATCAGACCTGGTTCGTCTGTGCGCATGGGTGGATAGCGAAACATCACCTCTTGAGCGTGAGACACCGTGGGATGCGGTTTATTGCTGGGCTGTGACAGAAGCTTCGATCGAATGTCAGGAACTTGTCGTCAGTCTGCTGATTGAGTTGTATCCAGGCGAGATTGATCCACTTGAGAAGTGCCTGGCAACAGATGTGCGAACACCGTTGGACGGATCCATGCAGATTGGAACATTAAGAAATGTCATTGAACAAGTCTATGCATGGACGTTTGAGAGTGATTTCAACGATAGGGATGCCAATACCTATTTTTGGTACTACTCCGAGGACAAAATGGAACCGCGTCTTGGATTCCGTGATAACGAAGCGGGTACCGAGCGTGAAATGCCGATCGCGGTGGCGCGCGATGTCCAGCGTTTGTACCAGTGCCTGTCGTCGTTTAGTGTGGTTACGCCGGTAGCCACCTTGCTGATGCAATACCCGGTGCATCGACACACGGTCGGCCGTGTGCAGACTATTGCGCAATACCCTTACGGAGAGGTGCAGGCCAATCTGATTGCGCTCGGGAGCCGACCTATCGATCTGTTGCGCTGGAAGCTTGCATTTTTTGGTGCATCAAAGTTTGACCCCAAGTCGAATCTGTGGACGCGTATTACCCTGTACCAGGGCGCACCATTCCCCTGTGATCTGCCCCAGCTCGATGCGGATGACTGGTGCTTTCCAGTTCGTCCTCGAGTGGCATGATGCAGGCGTCTCTGGCGGAAGCGGAGAGTTTAGTATTGAAAGCAGCCGTTGGGGCTGGTCTTGAGCCGGGTTTGGCTAGCCTCAGTGCACGGGCAACTCGTTGGTTATGTCAGTATGGTTTGCCAGGAACAAGGCTTGTGGTGCGGGCCTTGACCAATTGGCTGGAACGGCGATCCGTGGGCGTCAAGTGGACGGAGGAGAGGAAGCTGTGTGCGGTCACTGAAAATCAGATGGTATCGGTCTTGTACGCTGGCGCGGTGGTAATCGATCATCGGTCATTGGTTCGAGCGCCGATGACGGTTACCTCTCCGGACGAACCTTTGTTGTTGCTCGCAATGGTGGCGCATGCGATGGGGGATGGTTCGGTGAAGGTCGCATGGTCCGATTCGTCGGGTACTCGACAGGGCCTGCAGGTGGACAATGATGGCTGTACATTCTTAGGAGTAGGCAACTGCCCGTTGCATCGACCGGGAACTCTTGACTTGTGTCTCACCTGTGATTGGAATCCGCCCGCGATCACTGGATCGGTCTTGTGGAATGATGCCGCATTAGTTCATCGTCAGGAAAGCGTTTATAAAAACGGTGTGGGAATAGAGCAGGCCGAATTGCTGTTCCTCCATCAATGGGGTGCGAAAACGCTGATTCCAGATTCTGATATTTCACGAGAAAAGGGAGCTGGCGCCGGTCGTATTGACACGGATTGACGGTTTCTGGAGCAACAAAACAAGATGACTGAACAGAAACTTTTACTGGATGAAGTGCAGGAACTGGCTGAAGCGGCTTTACTGAACGTTGGAACGGCACCAATAGCGGCACGATCGTTGGCTAGGGCGGTTATGGCGGCGGAGCGTGATGGTATTCGCAGTCACGGGTTGATTTATGTTCCGATTTATTGCGAACACGTGATGTGTGGAAAGGTGGATGGGCAGGCTATGCCGGTTCAACGGCACCAGACGGGCGGTGCTATTGTGGTGGATGCCGGTACGGGATTTGCACATCCGGCGATCGACCTTGGTTTTGAAGCGCTGATTCCGGCGGCGCATCAACAAGGTTGCGCTTGTCTCGTTATCAGGAATTCATATAACTGCGGGGTGCTTGGTTACCATGTCGAACGCCTTGCTGAGGCGGGCTTGGTAGCGTTCGGGTTTACTAATGCACCGGCATCGATCGCACCGCACGGCGGCCATAAAGCGGTCATCGGCACCAATCCACTGGCATTTGCCGTGCCTGGCCCAGATGGACCGGCATTCGTGATTGACCAGAGTGCCAGTGTTGTCGCACGTAGCGAGGTCATGACTCGGGCACGCGAGGGTCGTTCGCTACCGCTAGGATGGGCCTTGGATGAAGCCGGAGAACCGACCACCGATGCAGAGCAGGCGATGCGAGGAACAATGGTGCCTAGTGGGGGCTATAAGGGCTTTTCTGCCGGCTTACTAGTCGAGGTAATGGCCGCTGCACTGAGCGGGGCAATGTTGGGTCAACACGCCAGTGCATTCTCTGGCACTGTGGGGGGGCCACCCCGGACGGGACAGTGTTTTATTGCGCTTTCACCGGTGCCATTTTCTGACGGAATGTTTGATCAGCGTATCCATGATTTGGTGCTTGCTATCACCGAGCAGGAGGTTGCGCGTCTACCAGGGGCACGCCGCCGCAAACATCGGCAACAAGCTGAAAAGTCAGGCGTAAAAATTGACAGTGCGCTTGTTGATCGGGTGCGCGCGATAACGGGCAGTTCGTAGCTGTCGGGATCCGCTGTATTCGGTAGTTTAGGTAATAACCGTAGGAGCAAGGCGATGAGGGTTGGGTTTATTGGCTTGGGCAATGTCGGAGGAAAACTGGCAGGAAGTCTTTTGCGAAATGGCTTTGAACTCACGGTTCGTGATCTTGATGTTGGCGTGGCACAACCACTTCTTTCGCTAGGGGCGAAGTGGGCCGACTCGCCGGCGGTTGTTGCCGGCGAAAGCGATCTGGTCATCACCTGTTTGCCCAGTCCAGCCATCAGCGCGGGGGTGATGGAGGCTGCAGATGGTGTGCTGGTGGGACTGTCGGCAGGGAAGATCTGGGTCGAAATGAGTACCACCGATGAGAGCGAAGTGCGTCGCTTGGGGGATAAGGTCAGGTCATTGGGCGGGGCCCCGATGGATTGCCCCGTATCCGGGGGATGTCACCGTGCGGCGACGGGCAATATTTCTATCTTCGCCGGAGGTGAACGCGAAACATTTGAGCGGGTATTACCCGTCTTGGCTGCAATGGGAAGGCAGATACTGCATACGGGACCCCTGGGCTCTGCATCGGTGCTCAAGGTGGTGACTAACTATTTGGCGTCGGTCCATCTGGTTGCATTGGGTGAAGCCATGATGACCGCAAAGAAATCAGGGCTGGATCTTGCGACCACCTATGAGGGGATTCGTATTTCTTCGGGTAATTCGTTTGTCCATGAGACGGAAAGCCAGGTCATTCTGAACGGTAGTCGCAACATTAATTTCACGATGGATCTGGTTGTAAAAGACATGGGACTTTTTCAGGATTTAGCGGATCGGGCCACAATACCACTGGAGGTTTCACCCCGAGTACTACAATTATTTATGCAGGCGAAGTCGCGCCTGGGAGAGCGAGCTTGGTCGCCGAACATTGTTATGGCCTTGGAAGAGGCCTGTGGGGAAAGGCTGTGGGCACCGGGTTTTCCTTCTGAGATCGTTGATAACGAACCTGAAAGTGTGGGTCGTGAAGTGCGAGTAGGCGGTTCAGCTCAGTGAGTGAGGTTTTTGCTGACAACGAGCTGAGAATAAGATGTGGCGTACGTTAATCAATGACTGATTTAAACGTACCAGGCCAACTGGTACCGGGCGAATTGGCAAGTCAGAGATGGTTGCCACTTGCCGGAGTTTGGTGTTTGTATGCCGCTTTTGGCCTGAACATCGCAAGTCTTGCCCCACTAGTCAGTGTCATTGAATCCGACTTAAGTATCCGTCACGCGCAGATGGGTACGATTCTTGGTGCCTGGCAGTTGGTTTATATAGCAGCGGCCATTCCGTGCGGGATTTTGCTTGACCGAATCGGTGGACGTAGTGCCCTGGTTTTGGGTGGGATTTTGATGGCGGCTTCCGCCATAGCTCGCAGTTATGCCGACGATTATTGGGGGTTTCTCCTCGCCGTGGGTTTGTTTGGGTTGGGCGGGCCGATAATTTCAGTTGGTGCGCCGAAGATCGTCAGTGCTTGGTTTCGCGGGCGCGAGCGCGGTCTGGCAATGGGGATTTATATCACGGGCCCAGGCATCGGGACGATTGTGTGTTTCACCTTGACCAATGCGGTGTTAATGCCATGGGCTGATCAAGACTGGCGTCTGGTGCTCCGTGTTTGGGGTTCGATAACATTGCTGGCTACCGTCTTCTGGTTTGTGTTGATCACGATGGCAGGCAGGGCACCCGTTGAAGTCACGAAACAACGTGTGCGCGGCGCGGGTGTAGTTGAGTTGTTGGCACAGCCTGGTGTGCGTCTATTGATGGTAATGGGCATCGGGGTCTTGATGATTACGCACGGATTAGGTAACTGGTTGCCAGAGTTATTGCGAGCCGGGGGAATGACACCGGATCAGGCAGGTTACTTCGCGGCGATTCCGGTGTCCCTGGGGATTCTCGGGGCGTTGGTCATCCCGCGTTTGGCAACTCCGCAATATCGTTATCATGTATTACGTGGGCTTTTTCTCTCTATTGCAGT
>DUBL01000048.1 GCA_012960345.1 Gammaproteobacteria bacterium
TGCGGGACATGAGGAGATCATGGGTCTCAGCGAGGCTGTCAAGCCCGGTATTGAGCGCTTGGTTGCGCGTATGTATCAGCCACAAGTGGTCAACCTTGAGCTTGACGGTCCAGCTGTCATCGAGGCCACACCGCATCGATTGCCTGATCAAGATCAGCATCAGGCATTACAACCATATGATTCTTGGCGCCACACAATGCCTGAACCCGCTTCCCATGATCGCAACCTGTGCGATAAATATATTCGCCGACGGTTGTCGATCCAACAAAACTAACAGCCTGGACCTGAGGATCCACAAGCAGTGCATCTACCGCCTCCTTGTCCCCGTTGACAACATTCAAAACGCCCGCGGGCAGACCCGCCTCAACCAAGAGCTCTGCCATTCGAAGCGAGCAGGACGGATCGCGTTCCGATGGCTTCAATACAAACGTATTCCCACAGGCCAACGCAATAGGAAACATCCACATTGGCACCATCGCAGGAAAGTTGAATGGCGTAATACCGGCACACACACCCAATGGCTGCCTCACGCTCCAACAATCCACCCCGTTAGAAACACCCTCGGTGAACTCACCCTTTAGCAACTGTGATATGCCACAGGCAAATTCGACCACCTCGAGTCCACGCGTAATCGAGCCCTGCGCATCTTCGAGCGTTTTGCCATGCTCAGATGACACAATCTCAGCAAGCTCTCCCATGTGTTCAATCAACAGTTCTCGATAGCGGAATAAAACTTGCGCCCGACGCGCCGGAGGGGTCTGAGACCAGTTCGGAAATGCTTCGGCAGCGACCGCAATCGCACTTCGAACTTCTTCGCTAGTGGCGAGCGGTACCTGTTTGGTTACGTCACCCGTCGCTGGATTGTAGATATCACCAAAACGCTCGCCGCGCCCTTCAATCATCTGCCCGCCAACAAAATGGGACAAGGTCAACCTTGCCGCAGTTTTCATGATTTATCTCCTTGGTTTCTTGGTACCGCGCTCCAAAAGCGCCATGCCCCGCAGTACGGCCTAGTCACCCTCTATTTAACTGTGAGAGACGACGGCCTCCAATAGCGCTTGTCAGGCATTGTCGTGGCTGTCCAAGGGAAGAACAAGTCGTCGCGCGATGCATTGGAGAGCGGCCAGCAGGTTGTGCGCACGCCATTGCCGATACACAATGGGTGACGCGTGCGACTTGCCAAGGGGATCGGCAACGATTCGCCATCACACATCATGGGAGAATACCGATGCTATCGAACCCAGGCAAGTATCTGCCAAAAGCTATCGACTACCCACCGCATGATGAAACTCATAATGGGCAAACTGCAGGGCCCGCTCCCCTTCTCCTGACCCACAGAGAAAGCATCAACATGCTCGCTGACCGTGGTCATCAATATTTCGCAGCAATAGGCTGAAGCGTGTTAGGTGTCACTCGAATACCGCGGAATACAACTGGGGCCGGAGGAATTGCTTCGGCAGGCTGCGCAAATTGGCGTCTTAGAACATGAAAATCGGACGCGTCACAGCGGTAGTGCTCGTAATGAACCTGTGGATACTGGCGCCGATGGCCATGGCAACCAATGCATCGGTGTTCGTCACTGACACATTGGACAATAGCAGGCCGGGCGTTCTCGAAACGACGTTCTTGGACTGTCGTCGTCAGATTTTCGCCGTGATCAGCTTGACCGATGTCCCCAAAGGGACCCACACCCTGGTTGTCGACTGGACTGATCCGAATGGGCGCCGACGCGAGAGAAACACCCAAAAGATATTGGACAGCACACGTGAAGTCGTAACCTGGCTAAAACTGCATCCTGCAACCGGAAGTGGAGTGCTTCGGGTTTTCAATCCCGCCATTGGCATGACCGCCTTCATCGGTATCTGGAACATCGCTATATCGGTCGATGGTGCAGCGATTCAGCGTACGGAGTTTAAAGTCCTCTGCTAACAGGCCCAACGAGCGTTCCACTCCGAGTTTCGCGTCATCCAGACTCAAACCTTTAAACAACGAGTTGGCCCTACGCATAAACAAACCTGTTGGTGTATTCGGATCGCACACCCGCATACCAATACGGCTCCTGCGGCCATATCCACAACTTTATCTGTGGGCTACGTGAATAAATCGATGCGAATTCCTTCGCGTAACGTTCACTAGCATATCGCTCTGCACCAGCAACGGCAGAGTTGTAACCGTGACCGCCCCAGAGTTGACCCTCAGAACCCCCGTCAATAGATTTACCTGCAGGCTCCAATTCAAAACAGTAATCAATAAAACTGTAGGCCGCCTCCAGATTTTCCGCCCGAGCGGACAACGACATTCCATCTGCCCACACCAGGGGACCCTCAAGCGGAGCTCGGTACTGAACCGGGTCACCATTGCGCATCAAGGTGATCGGAGGACTTTCCCACAGTTGACCCATGACCACGCCTTCGCTCATCAACGCCACCCTCTGCTTGTCAGCATCATTCCAAAACAGTTTGACCTGGCCCTTATTCTTTACACAGAAGTCGGTCACCACGGCCCAGGTCTTGCGCATCTTTGCTTCATCCGCATAAGCCTGGCGCATGGCGCCCGGTGACAGTGCCCCAGTAGTTTCCAGGAAAAGGCCAACACCCAGCATCCCTGAGTGTGGCCGTATCATCACCTTTCCGGTCATATCGGGCTGCCAGAGGTCTCCAAAACTTGGAATTCCCCCATCCCGCGGTGGTGTCCATTTGTCAGTACGCCACGCGATGCCTTCTGACCCCCAAATGTGGGGCAACCAATGCGCGCCGTTGGCATCAAAATTCCACTCGGCATCTCCAATCGCGCGTAATTGGTTATGAACGTTGCTGAGATTCTTGATTCGAGTGTAGTCAAATGGCTGCAGAAGGTTCAGCGAACTCCACTGCAAGGAGCGCATACTCGTTGGGCTGACAATATCGAAGCCCTTGCCCCCGGTGATCTTCATCCGGTCAAGAATATCCTCATTGGATCGGATGATCGTGTGATTGATATCAATGCCGG
The DNA here is from genome assembly GCA_012960345.1 of Gammaproteobacteria bacterium. Lineage (GTDB taxonomy): Bacteria > Pseudomonadota > Gammaproteobacteria > Arenicellales > UBA868 > UBA11791. Next base: position 2,989 of record DUBL01000048.1, read on the forward strand.
TCTTTGCCTTGAATGATTTGATTAACCCCGGCGGTAAGTAACCAGACCACATTAGGATATTCAGTTGTCCGGATGATGCCAGGACATCGGAACTCACTATCCAGGGGCCAACACTCGCAGCAGTCGTCACTGCGGCGCAGTGCCTGATAAATCGTCGACGCCCTACCTTCGTTGGGCATCCCAACCGGGCACTGTTACTCATTCCAGTGTCATCCCCTGTGGCCAGGCAAAGAATTCCCGTTCCGCCATGTCCACGCAATCTCTTTTTCGGCGCGGCAGATCACCTTAACCCACCGCTGCATTGCAGTCGCTGATCCTTTGGAGCCGGACGCGTGAATCATTCAAGTTCAGCCAGGGTCCGCCGCAAAATGTCACAGATTTTGTCGATGTGGTGTCGTTCTGATACCAGCGGCGGCGCAATCAATCCTGCATCACCTGTCATTTTGATATGTAGGCCGTTCTTGAACATTCTTTGCTGGAAATCCGTACCCCGCACACCCGGGCCCCCGGCCGGCTTGATATCAAACCCGGCAAAAAGCCCATAACCGCGAATATCGGTAATTAATGGAATGTCGCTGAGAGAAAATACTTGATCAAGAAAATATGGGGAAAGTTCGCTCGCCCGTTCAAACAACCGATCAGTCTCAATGATATCCATCATTGCAAGTCCTGCTGCACACGCCGCCGGATGACCCGAATAGGTATAGCCGTGGAAAAATTCGACTAAACCAGGCCCAGAGGCTTCCATAATGGTGTCGTGTACTCGATCACTAACAGCGACCGCTCCCATCGGCTGGGCTGCATTGGTGAGTGCCTTAGCCATGGTCATGATATCTGGGGTCACTGAAAACGCGTCCGCTGCAAACGCCGTGCCAAGCCGACCAAAACCGCAAATTACTTCATCGAACACCAATAGAATGCCGTGTTCATCACAGATTTCCCGCAGCCGCTCGAGATAACCTTTCGGCGGGACTAGAACGCCGGTGGACCCTGCCACAGGCTCAACGAAACAGGCGGCGATCGTATCAGGGCCAACATTCATCGCGATACGCTGCAAATCTTCTGCCAGCTCAATACCCTGGTCAGGCTGACCCCTTACAAAACGGTTTTCAGGCAACCACGTGTGGCGCATATGGGCCACCCCCGGCACGCCGGGACCGAAGGCTTGGCGATTCTTAACCATGCCGCTTAGCGAAATACCGGCGAGGTTGACGCCATGATAGGCGCGTTCGCGCGACACAAAGCGTTGCCGCTGGCCTTCGCCACGAGCGTAGTGGTAGGCGTAGGCCATCTTCATCGCAGTATCCACCGACTCCGAGCCCGAATTCACGAAAAAAATATGATCTAATCCATTCGGGGTAAGTTTTGCCACGCGTCGAGCTAATTCAAAACTTAACGGCTGACTGAGCTGGAACGGCGGCACGTAGGCGGCTTGTTGCAACTGAGCATAAACCGCCTCGGCGATTTCGGGGCGAGAGTGACCGGCAGCGCAACAAAACAGGCCGGACGACCCATCTAGGATCGCTTCGTCCTCCGGGGTATACATGTACACCCCCTCGCCACGCACAATCATGCGCGGATCCGCCTTAAAGTCACGATTGGCGGTAAACGGCATCCAATAGTTCTCGAGAAATTCGATGTCGTACTTCATACTGATCCGGCCTCCTGGCGTATGGCGGTTTTCAGACATGGCGGGCCACCTCAAACGAGGCAGCTCGGGCTTTCACGACGCGCACTGTACCGTAGGATACGCACTCAACACACCTTGGACAATCGAGTACACACAGGCACTACCGAAGACCGAGCCCATGCACTATATTTCCCTCGCACCATTCGCTCTTCAGTAATCTGGCATCCCCATGACTAACTGGCTTAAGCAGCCCACGTAACCATGCAAATCGGCGTACCCAAAGAAACCAAGAATCACGAATATCGCGTCGGACTCTCTCCGTCAAGCGTTCGTGAAATCGTTAGTCATGGCCACCAGATCATTGTAGAACAGCAAGCCGGCGAAGGGATTGGTGCATCCGATGTGGATTACCGCTCGGCAGGCGCTACGGTCACTGAGGATGTTGCCGGGCTTTTTAACGAGTGCGACATGATTGTCAAAGTTAAAGAGCCGCAGGCCGATGAACGCGAGATGCTGCGCGAGGGGCAGATACTTTTTACCTACCTTCATCTGGCACCTGATCCGGAACAAACCGAGGACTTGGTTAAAAGTGGTGCAACCTGCATTGCCTACGAAACCGTCACCTCACCACACGGCGGACTACCGCTGCTCGCCCCCATGTCCAAAGTCGCCGGCCGCATGGCCATTCAAGCAGGCGCTCACTGCCTGGAACAACCCCATGGCGGGCTGGGCATGCTACTGGGTGGTGTGCCCGGAGTCCCACCCGCCAAAGTCGTCATTCTCGGCAGTGGAGTGGTCGGTACCCATGCCACACACATGGCAGTTGGTATGGGTGCCGATGTTTGGGTCCTTGACCGCGATCCGGAGGCGCTCGAGAATCACTGGCGGCAATTTGGACGAAGCACCAATACCATATTTTCCACTCAAGACACGATCGAACAACATGTGATGCAGGCCGACCTGGTTATTGGCGGTGTGCTGATTCCTGGCTCATCCGCACCTAAACTTGTGTCAAAAGATCTCGTCAAAGCCATGAAACGAGGCTCAGTCATCGTCGATGTAGCAATTGACCAAGGTGGTTGTGTAGAAACATCACGACCTACCACGCACGATGATCCGACCTTTGTTATCGACGGGGTCATCCATTACTGCGTCGCCAATATGCCCGGCGGCGTGCCACGCACGTCGACCTATGCACTGAATAATGTGACCTTACCGCATGTCCTCACATTGGCTAACAAGGGCTGGCGCCAGGCCCTGCGCCACGATGCGCATCTGCGCGATGGCCTTAATGTCCACGCGGGACAGATCACGTGCCAGGAAGTTGCTGACAGCCTTGGTTACCCTTTTGTCGCCGCAAAAGACCTTCTGTAGCGCTATACCCGATGATCCTTACACCGAATAAAACACCTGCTAACATGATGCCGGCATACTTAGGGAGACTAATCCAATGACTAGAATGACCCCCAGCGAAGCGTTCGTTGAAACTCTGGCCGCCCACGGCGTCACTGATATCTTCGGCATCATGGGTTCAGCCTTCATGGATGCCATGGATATCTTCGAACCCGCTGGCA
>DUBL01000049.1 GCA_012960345.1 Gammaproteobacteria bacterium
GAGCCAAGGGTGCACCCGCCCCAACCCTTTGTAGTCATTTAGGCGTTCGGCTTCGCGATTCGGGCCAGAAAGGCTCAAGACAACAGCGAATGTCGCCACCGTAATAAGCGCATAAATCAGTATGTAGGCCAAGCTCGCTGCATACCCATCTGCCGTACCGCTTTGGATCCCCAACAAGAAAAATCCCATATGGGAAATCCCCGAATACGCCAACATACGCTTGATATTTTGTTGCGCAATCGCGACCACATTGCCAAGACCAATGGACAACAAGGCCACCAAAATCAGTATATCCTGCCACAAGACCCCCACATCACCCATGGTCTCGATCAAGAGACGAAAAATAATAGCGAACCCAGCTATTTTCGGCGCGCTAGCCAGGTAAATCGTGGTCGACGTCGGCGCCCCTTCATAAACATCTGGCACCCACATGTGAAAAGGCACCGCACCGATTTTGAACATTAAACCCGCAATAACAAGCACCACTGCCACCGCTAGCGTTTTATCGGTAGACGGAAGCTCAGTTATCCCGGCCCGCACCTCGGAGATCTGCAACGATCCAGTCAAACCATAGAGCAGCGACATCCCATATAGCAACACGCCAGAAGCCAATGCCCCAAGGATAAAGAATTTCATCGCCGCCTCGGTCGCAGGCAGGGCGTCCCGACGAAAGGCGACCATGCCATAAAGACACAAAGAGAGGAGCTCTAGACCCACATACAACGTGACCAGGTGTGCCGCGGACACCATAACCATCATTCCCACAGTGCCAAACAACCCTAGAACAAGATATTCACTTCGAAGCAAGTCCCGGTCTGCAGCATAACGACGGCCGTAACAAAATGTCAGCAGTACTAATCCACACACCGCTGTTTTCATGACATCACCAATCCCATCATCAACGACGAGACCGTTCATGGCGAATGCGCTGGACAAATCATAACCCTCCACACAGGCAACGATTGCCGCAAACAAGCCCCCGATACACAAAAGGAATGACACCCTGGCCTTGAGCGCCAACGGCAGGTAGAGATCGACTAGCAGGACGACACAAGCCACAAAGGAAAGAATGATCTCCGGGGCAACGGAACCCAAATTTAAGGAGAGCAAAGTCATCAGAACTTAATCACCCTGGCCTGCTCCAGTAACTGGTCTACCGATGCGTGCATCAACTCCAGCAACGGGAAAGGCCATAACCCGACCAATAAAACTGCTGCGCCGAGCAACGCCAGCATCCATGTTTCGCGGGGATTGATATCCGATAGCGCTGCCACCTGATCGTTAGCAACAGGGCCAAACACTACACGTTTCACCATCCAAAGCGTATAAGCAGCCCCCAGCACCAGTGTCGTTGCTGCGATCGCTGCAATCCAGCCATTGACCGCATAGGTGCCAAGAATGACGAGAAATTCACCCACAAAGCCCGAAGTCCCTGGCAACCCCACATTGGCCATTGCGAAAAACACAAAGAGAAATGCGAACGACGGCATGCTATTAACCACACCCCCATAACTAGAAATTTCTCTTGAATGCATTCGGTCGTAAAGGACACCAACACAAAGAAACAAGGCCCCGGAAATAAAGCCATGCGAAATCATCTGAGCAATGGCACCCTCCATGGCCTGTGTGTTGAAAACGAAAAATCCGAGTGTTACGAATCCCATATGCGATATCGATGAGTAGGCAATCAACTTCTTCATGTCACGCTGGACCAAGGCCACGAGGGCGATGTAAACGATCGCCACTAGCGACAGTGTGATCATCAATCCAGCCAATTCACGTGCCGCGTCCGGCGCAATGGGAATACTGAAACGCAGAAACCCGTAGGCACCCATCTTCAACAAAACTGCCGCCAGGATGACTGATCCACCCGTTGGCGCCTCAACATGCGCGTCCGGTAACCAGGTGTGCACAGGCACCATGGGGACCTTAACGGAAAATGCAGCCAGAAACGCCAGAAAAATAAGTATCTGTGGCGTCATGCCAAGTGGTGTTTTGTGAAACTCCAGCACACTGAAGGATCCGGACTGGCTATAAAGATAAAGAATCGCCACCAACATCAACAAAGACCCAAGTAACGTATAAAGAAAAAACTTGATAGCCGCGTAAACTCGATTCTGCCCACCCCACACCCCAATAATCAAAAACATGGGGATCAACATCGCTTCCCAGAAAACATAAAAAAGAATGCCATCGAGAGCGCTAAACACTCCCACCATAAACCCTTCCATAAAAAGAAACGCAGCAAAATACTGTGCCGTACGTTCTTGAATTACTTCCCAACCCGCGATAACAACAATCACCGTCAGAAAAGTGGTCAGGAGGATCAGCGGGACCGAGATGCCATCAACGCCAAGGAAATATTGAATATCAAAGATATTGATCCAGGGCATTTGTTCAACAAACTGCATGTCCGCAGTCGTTAGGTCGAAGTTTCTGTAAAGCAAGACACTCAGTAATAACGTGGCAACAGAGAATCCCAAACCCATCTTCCGCGCCATAGCGGCGTTCCGGTCATCACCCGTCGCCAACACCAAAATGCCGCCAAGAATTGGCAGCCAGATAAGGATGCTTAACAAATGACTATGAAGAAAAGACATTCGCCGACACCTATACCCAAAGATGCCAAGACATCGCCACCACCAAACCAATGATCATCGCAAAGGCATAGTGATAAATGTAACCAGACTGGAGGTGTCGAATAATCTCCGCGAGTCGCCCCACAAGATTGGCGGTGCCATTGACCATTATCCCGTCGATCAATTTAACATCGCCTGTCCGCCACAGGTGTTCGCCGAGATAACGACTGCCCCGCATAAAGACACATTGATAGAGTTCGTCGAAGCCATATTTCCTTTGGAGGATCCGGTAAACCGGCGAAAATGTGCTCGCAATTTTTGAGGGCCACCTAGGCTTCAGGCAATACAGTACCCAGGCGGATATAACTCCCGCCACCGCCAGCCAGAAAGGCAACCCACTAAAGCCATGGAGCAACATGGTTCCGGCCGTCGTATGACTCCCCGTGGCGATCACAGGTTCTGTAATCGCAGTGGCAAAAAGACGGCCTGAAAGGACTGGCTCTACCAGTATCGCGCCCGCGACCACCGAGGGTATCGCCAGAGCAATGAGCGGAAACGTAACCACCCAACCCGGTTCGTTCACGCCATGGGCTTCATCCAAGTTCTCCGCTCGTTGCCCGTGAAAGACCATAAAAATCAGCCGAAACGAGTACAACGCCGTGACGAAGACGCCAATCAGGACGGCAACATAGGTCAATCCAGCCCCAGGAATCGTCGCATGAGCTACGGCTTCGATAATCGCATCCTTGGAAAAGAATCCAGAAAAAGGTGGAATGCCCGACAACGCCAAACTGCCAACGATGCAGGTGCCATAGGTGATGGGTAGCGCGCGCCGCAACCCGCCCATTTTTCTCATATCTTGTTCGTGATGAAGCGCAATAATGACGGCCCCCGCACCGAGGAATAACAATGCCTTGAAAAAAGCGTGCGTTGTCAGGTGAAAAATTGCGATGGAGTAGGCAGAGGCACCGAGCGCCACCGTCATATAGCCCAGCTGTGAAAGCGTTGAATAAGCAACCACCCGCTTAATGTCAGTCTGGACCAAGCCTACCAATGCCATCAAAAGTGCCGTTAAGGCGCCGATCATCAAGACGACTGAACGTGCGGTCTCCGACAGTTCAAACAACGGCGACATGCGGGCAACCATAAAGATTCCCGCGGTCACCATAGTGGCTGCGTGAATCAAGGCAGAAATGGGCGTTGGCCCCTCCATCGAATCAGGCAGCCAGACATGTAGCGGCACCTGAGCTGATTTGCCCATCGCTCCAACGAAAAGTAGCAAGCAAATCAACGTGATCCACTGCCACTCATACCCCATTGGTGACACCAACGTGGCCGTTTCTTTTTGAGGCGCTGCCTCGAAGACAGTAGCGTAATCCAGACTACCGAACAAAAAGAGCACGCCAGCAATGCCAAGAAGAAACCCCAGATCACCCACTCGATTGACCAGAAACGCTTTGAGATTCGCAAAAATTGCAGATTCCCGCTCGTACCAAAATCCAATCAACAAGTACGAAACAAGACCAACCGCTTCCCATCCGAAGAATAATTGCAGGAAATTATTTGCCATCACAAGCATCAACATGGCAAAAGTAAAGAGTCCAATGTAACTAAAGAATCGTGTGTAACCAGGATCCTTGGCCATGTAACCAATGGTGTAAACATGCACCATGAGTGAAACAAAGGTAACCACGACCATCATGACGGCAGTCAATTCATCAATCAGAAACCCCACCGTAAACACAACGCCTCCACTTTGACCCCAGGTATAAATAGCACCGTTAAAGTGATGTCCCTGAGACACATCTACCGCAACGATGATCGATAACAAAAATGAAATTGCCACACCAGCTATCGCTATAGTGTGAGCGGCCACGCGACCGACAACACTGCCGAGGAACCCGACCGCGACAGCGGCGCCCAGGCAGGCGAGAGGGATTAAAAGATAAACTAGTTCCAATTTGACCGATCTTAGCCGCGCAGGCTGCCTAGATCCTGAACATTGATGCTTTGACGGTTTCTGAAGACAATGATCAGAATCGCCAACCCGATAGACGCCTCGGCCGCGGCCACGGTAAGAATAAAGAAGACAAATACTTGCCCAGACATATTGCCAAGGTAGTGAGAAAACGCCACAAAGTTCATATTCGCTGACAGCAGCAACAATTCAATCGCCATCAACAGAATCACGATATTTTTCCGATTGAGAAATATCCCAATCATGCTCAGCGCGAACAAAATACCGCTGAGCACGAGGTAATGGGATAAAGGAATCACTGGCTCTTTTCTCCATCAGTTATTTCGCTGCTCATTTTCACGATCCGCAGTCGATCGGCCTTAGTCACCCGCAGTTGCTCTGCAATGACCTGCACCTTGGTGCCTCCACGCCGCCTGAAAGTGAGTGAAATGGCAGCGATAATCGCAACCAGGAGTATCAGAGCAGCCATTTCAAACGCGTAAACATAATCGGTGTAAAGAACCAATCCCAACTCTCGTGTATTGCTGTAGTCGACCCCTCGCGCGACGGGTCGAGGTAGGGCATCAAGACCAAAGCGTCCCGACAACATAACCACCGCAAGCTCAGCAACCATCACTCCCGCAATCACCAAACCAGCCGGCAGATATTGCGTAAATCCTTCTCTCAAACGCGCAACATCAATATCCAACATCATGACCACAAACAGAAACAATACCATCACGGCTCCGACATAAACCAGAACCAACACAATAGCCAGAAACTCAGCTTCTAGCGTCAACCAGATACACGCAGCGCTGAAAAATACCAACACGAGATACAACACCGCCTTCACTGGGTTTCGTACAGTAACGACCAGGGACGCGGCTACAATCAGAATGACTGAGAAAAGGTAGAAACTGAACTGTAAGAAATTCACGGGAGGACTCGCCCTGAACGACTATCGGTATGGTGCATCACGTTCCCTCGCTGCTGCAATGCTTGACTCGTATCGATCACCAATCGCGAGTAAGCCCGCCTTATCAATCACCGTTCCTTCACGTCCTTCAAAATGAAACTCGTGTATATCGGTCAGAACGATCGAATCGACCGGACACGCCTCTTCACAGAAACCACAATAGACGCACTTAAACAAATCAACATCGTATCGTGTCGTCCGTCGAGTACTGTCCTCTCTTTCTTCCGACTCGATGGTGATGGCCACTGCCGGGCAAACCGCTTCGCAAAGTTTGCAAGCAATGCAGCGCTCCTCTCCGTTAGGATATCGTCGAAGCGCATGCAGCCCCCGAAACCGAGGTGATTTCGGCGTTTTTTCATCTGGATACTGGACTGTAAACTTGCGCCGAAACAATCGACTTCCTGTCAGCGCAAGACCGCGCAACAGCTCCCAGAGAAAGTACGTTTTTATGAACCGTATAAACATTCGTAGCACGGTATCGCCCTAGCTGAACAGAAAACCAAACGGCGTGAAGAATTTAGCCACGCCGATGACTCCGATCCACACGAGGGTTACCGGTATAAATACCTTCCACCCCAGACGCATGATCTGGTCATAGCGATAGCGTGGAAATGTCGCCCGAAACCAAAGAAACACAAAGGCGACTAGCGCCA
>DUBL01000050.1 GCA_012960345.1 Gammaproteobacteria bacterium
AGGGTGTGATCGATGTTACCGGCGTCGCCATTGTTCAAACCAATGCATGGCGCGTATCGACGTGAGCAAGGTTGTTGCCGTGGTGAAGCAGGTTCTGGGGGCTGCTTAACTTCGCCAGAAGGCTGGCGTCAGTAGGACCAGCAGCGTGAATAGCTCAAGTCGACCCATCAACATCGCGCCGCTGAGAATCCACTTTCCCGCTGGATCGATTGAGGCATAGTTTTTGGCCACAGCGCCAAGTCCTGGGCCTAGATTGTTTAGACAGGCTGTGACCGCTGAGAATGCGGTTAATGGATCAGCACCCGTTGCGGTCATCGCTAGTGACAGTACTAGGTAACTAAAAATGTAGAGTGCAAAAAACCCCCAGATCGCATTGATGACATTGTCCGGTACGGGTTTGCCGCCGAGTTTGATGGGGAAAAAGGCACTGGGGTGAATCAATTGGTTAATCTCTCTTCGCCCCTGTTTGTAGAGCAAAATCATACGGATTACTTTGACACCTCCAGCGGTGGAACCCGCGCATCCGCCGATGCCGCTCATCATGATCAGCAATACAGGCAGTAAAGAAGGCCACCAATGAAATCCAGAGGTGGTGAAGCCGGTGGTGGTTCCGATCGAAATCACCTGGAAGACCCCATGCCAGAGGGTGGTGGTGGCGTCACTAAATGTATTCGTCGACCACAGTACGCCACAGGTGAGCACTGTGACGAAAAGAAGAAACCCAAGGAAAACGCGAACCTCAGTATCTTGCAGGTAAACAAGGAAGTTACGCTGCCTGAGGGCAAGGAAATGCAACGCAAAATTCATTCCGGCCGCAATCATGAAGAGAGAAGCAATGGCAGCAATTAAGGGGCTGTCGAAGAAGCCGATGCTGAGATCATGCGTTGAAAATCCGCCAATAGCGACGGTGGAGAAACTGTGACCGATAGCATCAAATACGGTCATACCCGCCAGCCAGTAACCTATTGCACAGGCAACTGTGAGTCCCAGGTAGATATACCATAGGGCCTTAGCCGTTTCAGTAATGCGCGGTGTTAGTTTGGAATTCTTTATTGGGCCTGGTGTTTCAGCCCGATAAAGTTGCATGCCGCCAATGCCCAGCATGGGCATGACAGCGACCGCCAGCACGACGATGCCCATGCCTCCTAACCATTGGAGTTGCTGGCGATAGTAACGAACCGAGATCGGAAGGTCATCGATACCTACAAGGACTGTGGCGCCCGTAGTGGTGAGTCCTGACATAGATTCGAAAAACGCATCGGTTAGGCTCATTGCCGGATTGTTGGACAGAAACAGTGGCAGTGCGCCGAAGCTTGCCAGCACCGTCCAGAACAGGACCACGATTAGAAAACCATCGCGCAGTCTGAGGTCTCGCCCCTGATGTCGCGTTGGTAGGTAACAAGCGAGCCCCGTAGCAAGGGTTACAAGATAGGCTACTAGGAATGCGGTGGTGGTGTTGTCTGAATAGATAAGCGACAACGCCAATGGTGGCAGAAGGCTGGTGCTGAAGAGTGCTAACAGTATTCCAAGAATATTTAGGATGATCTGGAGGCGCACGCAGACAAGATCCTTGGTATTAGATAAAGGTTGCAGCGACCTGAAACAAGCGTTCCACTTCGGGAATGCGTTGTTTGTCGATCACAAAGACGATGACATGATCTTCTGCTTCGATCACGGTACTTCCCTTAGCGATAATGACATCGTCTCCACGCACGAGGGCGCTTAGCGTGGTTCCCGGTGGCAACGAAATTTCGTCTATGCGGCGTCCCACCACCTGGGATGTTGCCGGGTCACCATGGGCGATAGCCTCGATCGCTTCGGCGGCACCTCGTCGGAGGGAGTGGACTGCAACCATGTCGCCTCGTCGGATATGGGTAAGCAGCGTTCCAACGGTTGCCAGTTGCGGCGAGATCGCAACATCCAGGACGCTACTCTCAATCAAGTCAACGTAGGCGGATCGGCTCACTAGCGCAATAGCGTGTTTTGCACCCAGGCGTTTCGCCAGCATGCCCGACAAAATATTGGCTTCATCCGCATTGGTTAATGCACAGAAGACTTCTGTCTGGTCAATATTCTCCTGCCAGAGAAGTTCTTGGTCAGCGGCATCGCCGTGCAGCACGACAGTGTCTTCCAGAAGATTAGCGACCTCCCGGATTCGTTCGGGGTTGCGCTCGATGAGTTTGACCCGATAATCGTTGTCTTCTAGCGTGCGGGCGAGACGCAGTCCGATATTGCCAGCGCCGGCGAGAATGACCCGGCGACCCGGGGTTTCGACACTGCGTAACTCGCTCATGACTTCGCGAATATGGGCTTTGGCCGCGATAAAGAAGACCTCATCATCAGGTTCAATGATTGTCTCGCCCAGTGGAATGATAGGACGATCATGCCGGTACACTGCGGCGACCCGGGTATTAATCATCGGCAGGTGTTTGCGCAGATCCCGCAGTTCGTGGCCAACCAGCGGGCCACCAAAGTAGGCACGGACTCCGACCAGTTGAATTCGTCCGCCGGCGAATTCTACTACTTGCAGTGCACCAGGGTTTTCGATCAAGGCCAGAATCTGCTGTGTAATGATCTGCTCAGGACTGATAATGAAATCAATCGGAATAGATTCGTTACAGAAAATTTCGGGATGTGTAAGATATTCAGTCGCACGAATGCGAGCAATCTTTTTGGGCGTTCTGTAGAGGGTGTGAGCAATTTGGCAGGCTGCCATATTGACCTCGTCATGATCCGTGACGGCCAGGAGCAGATCTGCATCTTCAATGCCTGCCTGCTCGAGGATGTTGGGATGAGGGCCGTTTCCGATGATCGTACGGATATCGAGTCGGTCCTGCAGACCCTCTAATTGATTTGGGTTGCGATCAATCAGCGTGATATCGTTGGCTTCGAGTGACAAGATTTCAGCCATCGATGTGCCAACTTGGCCAGCGCCGAGAATAACGATTTTCATGCGTTTATTGACTCGTGTCCTTCTGGATAAGCGGGTTCAGATATGTTCGGTGAGGGTTCGTGGGGCGCGTGGATCGATACCGAGACCCTTGAGTTTTCGATACAGGTGGGTTCGTTCCATCCCAGATCGACGGGCCAGTTCCGAAATGCTGCCACCGGCGGCACCCAGATGGTGACGGAAATAGGCTTGTTCAAAAGCCTCTCGAGCTTCTCGTAGCGGTTGGTCAAGACCAACGTCCGGCCGGTGCGCTACCGTTTCCTTACCCGTATTTGTGTCTCCGAGGGAAAATCTGAGTTCGGCCAATTCAATATCCCCTGCATTGGCGCTGATCAGTAGTCGTTGGACGATGTTTCGAAGTTCGCGAACATTGCCAGGCCAGCGCTGATTTCGAAGATGATTAAGTGCCGCTGTTGAAAATCGTCGAAAGGGTAGTTGCCATTGAGCGATAATGGAGTGAACGAAAAAGTCCACGAGATCAGGTACGTCTTCCAGGTGCTCCCGCAACGGGGCAACCGTTATCGGGACGACGTTTAGGCGGTAATAAAGATCTTTTCGGAAAGTGCCGTTTCGAGTTTTGGCTTCAAGGTTGTGATGGGTCGTGGCTATGATGCGCAGATCCATCTCTACCCGGTCTTTTCCACCGAGTCGGAAAAAATGATTTTCCTCCAAAGCGCTGACTAGAGTGCCTTGAAGCGTCAGGTCAAGATCGCCGACTTCGTCTAGAACGAGGGTTCCGCCGTTTGCCTTTTCGAAATGTCCAGGCGTTAGTCCGTTGCCGGTTTCACGACCAAATAGTTCGGTGGCAATGTTCTCGGAAGGAATCGCGGCTAGGTTGGCCTCAACGTACGGGCCGGAACCACGTGTGCTGTGTTGATGAATAGCTCGACTGGTCACGCCTTTCCCAGCGCCGGCCTCACCGTTAACCATGATCCAACTCAGGGTTGGTGCCACGCGTTGGATATCGTCCCGCAGCGTACGGATCAGTGGACTGTGACCCACCAGCGTGCTGTTGAACCCGGATTGGTCTCGCAACAGGGAGTTTTCGATCTTCAACTGACGCGTTTCTAGGGCTTTTGCTATCGTCACCAGCAAGCGGGCGGTGGATAATGGTTTTTCCAGGAAATCCTCAGCCCCAGAGTGCAGGGCCTCGACTGCGGAATCGACTGTGCCGTGACCGGACATCATGATGACCGGTGGCAAGGCCCCACGGTCGGCCCAACGCTGGAGTAGTGTGATGCCATCGACGTCGGGCATCCAGATGTCAAGGAGTACCAGATCGGGTTGGCCTGTGTTGTATTCCGCCTCGGCCTGCACTGCATTACCCGCGAGGGTAACCTGATAACCTTCGTCATCGAGAATATCAGCCACAACCTGGCGGATATCTGGTTCGTCGTCAACGACAAGTATGTGTTTTGCGCTCAAGTGATCTTCAATGGGATGAGGCGGTGTTTGTGATCCCCTCCAGAGGTCCGGTGGGTTTCGTATCTAAGCTTACCGGCAGTTGGATTATAACGAGTGCACCGCCGGCGGGATCATTTTCGGCCTGAATCGACCCTCCTTGTTCTTCTATGATGCGCCGTGCAATGGCGAGTCCAAGGCCTGTGCCTTTTGTTTTTGTCGTGACGTAGGGGTCGAAAATACTCCCCAGTAGTTCCTGTGGGAAACCAGGTCCGGTATCTCGCACTTCCAGGGTTACAGAGCGGTCCTTGGATCGAGTCGCTTGGTGAGTACGCAGCGTCAATCGACCATTGGGTATACCGACCATTGCATCGGCCGCATTGATCACTAGGTTATTGAGGACTTGTCGTATGCCCGCCGGGTCGATATGAACCAAGGGCACGGTGTCGTCGAGATCCAACTCAAATGTGTTGATCTTTTTGTTTTGCCGATGCAATTCAATGATGTCTTGTAGTAACCGATTCAGCTCTGTGGTAACAGGTTTCAATTGCATAGGTTGAGCATAGTGTGAAAACGCGTTGACCAACGCTTTCATCAAGTCCACTTGGGCGATAATAGTGCGGGTGGCTCGGTCCAGCGTTGCCTGATCGTCACCAGCTAGGTGTTTTAGATATTTGGCCCGAATACGTTCGGCCGATAGTTGGATGGGGGTGAGTGGGTTCTTAATTTCATGGGCCAGTCGGCGGGCGACTTCGCCCCAGGCTGCGTCACGTTGTGCCCGAATCAGCGCGCTGACATCGTCAAATACGATGACATAACCCGACAGAGTTTCGGTGGTTTCGGGTAACCGAGTGCCTCGACAGATAAGAGTCTGGCGTCCATACGGGGAAGCGAGGACGATTTGATCCTGCCAGTCCTGGTCATTATGTTGGGTGTGGCGTGTAATTGCTGAGGACAGGGGGGCCAATTGACTGTGTGTGTCTCCTAGCGTGGTAATTGGACGTTGTTCGAAAGCGGTCAGATCAACGGCAAGAATACTTTCGGCAATGGTGTTGTGAGTGCGCAGCGTACCGTCTTTGGCCAGCGACAGTACCCCAGAGGAAAGGTGAGTGAGTACCGTCTCAAGATAAGTACGCTGGGCTTCTGTTTGCTGTTGGCTGTCAGCTGTCGCCTCTTGCGCGAGACGGATTTGGTTAGTCATCTGATTGAAGGAACTGACCAGTACGCCGAGTTCGTCGCCACTGTGCACGGGTAACTGTTTCAGGTAGTTGCCGCTCGCTACCGCACGGGTTCCTTCGGCCAGTTCGCGCAACGGCGCCACTAGTCTTCGAGTTGAATAAATAGCTAACCACAGTGCAATCAAAGCGGTCATTAAAGTGACCAGGGTTAATGTGATGACAAAATTTAGTTTTAACGGTTGACGCAGAAATTTGAGGCGGTTGTATTCGTCTGACGCGGATTGAACGCTCTCACCCAAACGCGAGTACCGTAGTGGCAGAGGATAGAGCCCTTGAAGCAGTCGCACTGGGTCCCCCATACGGTCGCTGATGACGGGCACTGCAATCCGTAGTTGTAGTCCTCCGTCAAATAGTGGTTCGACCTGTGCATAAGTTTTACGTTGGCGAATACGTGCAAAGACAGTATCGTCAGGCGCGGAAGGGGTCAGCGAAATCGCATCACTACTGCTTGAAGCAATCACTCGGCCGGACAGGCTGTGCAGGCTCATCTCGGAAAAATCGCCTTCCCCTCGCAGATCCTCCAATAACTTGATTATGCCGAAGGGTGAAGTCGTTTGTGCAACTTGTGCCGCATCCCGCTGCAAGCGGATAACTACGTCAGTTTTGGTGGCTTCAAGTGAGGTTTGACCCAGCAACAGTGCATCGTCGAGTGCCTGTTCGATGCGCACATCGAACCAACTGTCCACACCACGACTGAGGAAATAAACGGAAAAATAGTAGACAAGCGATAATGGGATGATGGCAAGAAGCGCAAAGATGACGACGAAACGGAGCGCCAATCTGGCGCCCAGCACCTGCGCTCTGAACTGGCGAATCAAGCGATAGACATTGATGGCTGTCAGGGTCGTCATGATGACGATGCCGATGATATTTAGCGCAACCAAGCCTCCGTAAAAGTCACCGAGAAGTCCCTTGTTCTCGACAGCCGGCGTGAGAAGCAGTGACGCCGCGAGGAAAATGATAGACAGCCCAATTGCTGGGCCTGGCCGGAGCGCGCGACGAAAGTTCATTATTGGACGGGCCATTCGTGCCATTGGCTTTGTTCATTCCATGGCGGTAATAATGCTGATATGAGCCGTAGCGGAGCTGGTAAGGATTCCGTGTCAATGCGCGCGCGTATCCGCACGACGAGATTCTGTTTTTTCGCGATCGTGGCAGGCAAGGCTTCGATTACGCTAAATCGATCCAGTTGTCGGAGTGCTTCGCCCAGAGTGTGGAAAACCGCAGTAGATTTTTTTCTTTGGTCTGTGACAGTAAATCGACGGGACAGTGAATGATAGCTAAGTTTCACAGGGTAGCGCCATTCCAGAAATGTTGTTGACCACGGCCACAGTTTGTTTTGCACCAGCTCAAGGTCGATACAGATAATGATGGGAATGCCATTGGCAATCGCTGTGGCAGATCGCGGATCTAGCGATAAATCTAACGTGGCATGACTGCTGAGATGTTGATCCGTTATCTGTGCGCCGCCCCCCACGATTTTGAAATCTGCAGTGGTTATGGTCGATGCCAGCAACACGGTGAACGCGAATACAAACAACGTGAGTATGCGCGGTGATTTGCGACTTGTCAGAGCACGGGTTAGCAGACGATAGCGCTCCTGCCTTGCAGTATTACCGTATTATAAACCTGTTGAGGCGATTGCGTGCTGTTGATGATCGGGTCGTCGTTCAAGTCGAGCGAAATAGAAACCATCCCCCCCACCGTCACCGGGAAGCAGCTGCCAACCGCGCCGTGTCGAGCGCCCCCAGGCACTTTGTATTTTTGTGGTTTGTGCGTCGACGTGATTTGTCAGAAAACTGTCGACGACCTTGTCATTTTCTTGCTCGAGTACTGAGCAGGTCACGTAGAGTAGCCGTCCACCGGGTTTCAGAAGTGTCCACAGCGCCGATAGAAGTTTGATTTGTGTAGCGACACTCGCGGACAAATCCTCTGGTCTGCGGTGGAGGCGAATGTCGGGGTGCCGACGGATAATGCCGGCGCCGCTGCAAGGCGCATCAACCAGGATGGCATCGAACCGTTCTCCGTCCCACCAGGCATCGGGTTGTGACGCATCGCCTGCGACCAGTACTGCCTCAACGCCTAGGCGTCTCAAATTTTGCTCGATTAGGGGAATTCGTTCAGGCAGGTCAATGGCCCACAAAGCGGCCATGTTGGGTTCTGATTCCAGTAGGTGGCACGTTTTACTCCCCGGGGCGGCACAGGCATCAAGAACGCGTTGCCCTGTCACGGGGCCAAGAAACCAAGGCATGAGCTGTGCTGCGGCATCCTGGATTGACACAAACCCTTCATCAAATCCTGGAATCTGATGCACCGGGCGAGGTCGATGTAACGTGAGCGCCGACGAACTGAGTGGTGAGATGGAAACTGGAATGCCTTCTCGACATAACTGGGTGATGTAGGCGCCCCTAGCAAGTTGCCGATGATTAACACGCAGTGTTTGCGGCGGGCGTTGATTGCTCTCAGTCGCGATTTGTTGCCATTTGTCTGGCCAACTTTGGCGAAATTCGTTGAGCAGCCAGTGCGGCGTGGCGGCATATCCGTTTTGGTCAAGGCGTTTATGTCCTCCTTGGCGTAGGTGTTTTCGAAGTACCGCATTGACCAACGATCGATACATCGGTCGTTTCAGGTGAGTGCACGCATCGACACTGCTTGAGGTAACGGCGAAATCTGGAGCAGAATGAAACTCATACTGATAACACGCACACAACAGTAACGCTTCGAGTACGCGGTCATTCTTGCGTAGAGGTTGATATAAAAGTTGATTAATTAGCGGTTCATAACGGAAGTACCAGCGCACCGTTCCCCAGATAAGTTCTCTGGTTTCGGCGTGTCGAGTGGATTCAAGCTTGGCAAGTGGCTCTTGGATTGCTTTTGCCAGTGACTGACCTTGTCGTGTGACACGGTCAATCGCACAAGCTGCTGTGGCACAGACTTCAGCGCTTGGCATAGAAGGCCTTGGGAGTAGAAAAGCGTTGTCCGGGTCGTACTGAAAATCCGTTTACCAGCGATTTTGCTGACACAGGCTTACGCCCGGCGAGTTGGAGGGTAGACAGATTGATGGTTCCATCGATCGTCTGCACCTGTATTCCTTCCTGAGAGAGTCCAATGATGGTCCCTGGGGCTGCACTAAGCGTGTTGGAACCCAGTGTTGCACTATGAACGATAACGAGTCGGTCTAACAGAATGGATCGGGCGAGGGGTATTGGAAAATAGGCTCGAATTTGTCGTTCCAGTGTTACCGCTGATTGGGTCCAGTCGAGCCATGATTCCTCCTTGGTGAGTTTGTCAGCGTAAGAGGCTTGTAACGGATTTTGCGGAATCGCCTGCCCGATATGAGCTTCAGGCGCTACCAGTAGTCGCGCCAGCGCTTCAGCACCAAGATCTGCCAGGCGTGTTCCCAGCGTTGCGGCTGAATCGATATCGGAGATAGGAGTTTCTATCTGTCGCAGTACATCACCGGTATCGAGGCCTTGATCCATACGCATCAGCGTGATGCCGCTGATGCGGTCTCCGGCCTCGATAGCTCGTTGTATGGGTGCGGCACCTCGCCAGCGCGGTAGTAGCGAGGCATGAATGTTGATGCATCCAAGTCGAGGCAGGTTAAGGATTTCAGCAGATAAGATTTGGCCGTAAGCCACGACCGCAAATAAATCTGGTGCCAGTGACCTAAGAAAGTCCAGATCGTCGTCCAGTCGTAGCGGTTGGCGAAGTGGTAAGCCGCCGGCCCTAGCGGCTAGTTTAACGGGGCTCTTCGAGATTCGTCTACCACGGCCAGCTGGTCGATCGGGCTGAGTGTAGACCGCCACCAGTTCGACACTCGAACGCATAACCGTTTGCAGTGCGGGCACTGCGAAAGAAGGTGTACCGGCAAATACGACGCGCAAGGCTAATCGCTCCGAAGCGGTTCGTTGGATATGTGCAGGGCTATATTATAGAGGCGCCCGTATGGAGCACGGTTTGTTCGTGTTGTTCCTTCAACAAGCGCTTTCGAATGCGGTCGTGTTTCAGTCGTGAAAGGTAGTCGACCATCACCTTGCCATTCAGATGGTCGATCTCGTGCTGAATACAGATTGCCAGAAGTCCGTCAGTCACTAGCGTGAAATCCTCACCGAGTCGATCTTTTGCACTAAGCGTAATACTTTCTAACCGTATCACTGGAGCTCGGATGCCGGGCAGAGAAAGGCAACCTTCCTCTGTTTCAGCTTCTCCTTGGCCAGAGTCGATAATCGGGTTGATGAACACTCTGAGGTCGTTTCGTTCTTCGGATATATCGATCACGAGGATGCGTTGGTGAACGTTGACCTGGGTCGCAGCGAGGCCGATTCCTGGCGCGGCATACATGGTTTCTGCCATGTCATCGATGAGTTGGCGAATATCCTCGGTTACCTGCTTCACCGGCTTTGCCTGTTTCCGCAGGCGTGGGTCGGGATAGAGCAATATGTCTAGCAGTGGCATAGGGAAATCGGCCTTCGTCCGCAGTTGCGTTCAATCTGTGACAAAGATCACTTGGAATCAATCAGCCTGCGCCCATACAATGGCGGCAAAGCTGCTCATTAGTGACCTTAGCTCCGATAACCCGTAGTGTAGCGGATGACTTATGAAGATATCGACATTGAACGTAACGATTAGATCGAACGATTTTAGCGGCAACGTTCGATTTGGCCAACGTGTGTGGCGGGCAGTGGTTTCGGTCGTTTCGGTGTTTGTGTTGTTCAGCACCGCTTGGGCAGAGAGCCGAATCGCCGTCGACCTGACCGAGGGGTTCCCGCGGAGTTATACAGTGCGCGAGGGCGACACCTTGTGGGATATCGCGTCCCAGTTTCTGCGCCGACCATGGCAATGGGTTGAGGTATGGCAGGAGGGTGATGCGCTTTATCCGGGAGATGTTCTGATTATCAGTGCAGGGAAAAACGGACCTCGGATTAAAGTGCTAAAGGTTGAAAAGCGTGGTCCCCGGGTGCGGGTGATAACGACTGCGCAACCGGTGCCGACCATTGCACCGGATACTGTTCGTCCTTTTCTAGAAGGGCCAATGATTATGGATCCAGTCGAGCTCAGTCAGGCGGGTCAGGTGGTGGCAGGTATTAGGGACAACGTCGTGCTCGGCCAGCACGATAGGTTTTTCGCCGCCGGACTACCGACTTCTGCAAGCGGGCTTTATCGAGTGTTTCGAATGGCCGAATCTGTCATTGACCCAGACACTGGCGAAACGCTAGGCAGTCAGACAATCGATTTGGGTACGGCCCGATTAGTGTCTGAGGGTTTGATGCCAACATTGGAACTGGTTACATCGCATCGGGAAGTCTCTCGCGGTGACTTGCTGGTAGCCACCAATGCTGAGCAGAACAAGTTATCGCATTTCACTCTGCGTCGGCCAATACAGGATGTTACCGGCCGGATTGTGAGCTCGACTACGGGCCTCGGTGAATTCTCCCGACTTGATACAGTCATGCTGTCATTGGGTAAACGAGACAGGTTGCGCGAGGGAGATGTGCTAGAGATTTGGCGCCCAGGAAGATCGGTGACTAATCCGACGACGGGCACGTTAGTGACCACGCCTAGCGGATCGGTTGGTTATGTGATGGCCTATCGAGTGTACGACAAGTTTAGCCATGGATTGATTTTGGAATGTCGCGAGCCGGCGCAGATGTACGATTACGTTCGTCGCCCCGATGCCTGAGACGACGCTGCAACGGTTCGTTCATGGCGTTTGGTCAATGGGCCACCACGACTCGCTGTGGACAGTTGTTTTCGAAGCCCTTCAAGTCAGTCCTCACATCGCGCGTTAACGTTGCAATCAGCCGAACGCGACAATGTTTGGTTGAGTGGGCGAGATCGTTCGATTGTTGGGCTTAACGAAGCGTCATACCCCTTTCTTCTCAGCCAGATTCCAGATCCCCCGCTACGGTTATATGTTGAAGGCCAAGTGAGTGACTGGCTGCGGCCAGCGGTCGCTGTTGTTGGCAGTCGTAACCCAACCGCTGCTGGAGAAGAGTTCGCATTCCACCTCGCTCATGGCCTTGCCGAACACGGTATCGTTGTTGTCAGCGGGCTGGCACTCGGGATCGACAGTGCCGCCCATAAAGGCGCTATGGCGGCGGGTGGCATGACCATCGCGGTGTGCGGAACGGGGTTGGACATTGTTTACCCCCGACAGAACCGCACTTTGGCTGATCAGATCAGGACAACTGGCGGCTTGGTGTCTGAATTTTGTATCGGCACGGGAGTTAGGGCACATCACTTCCCGAGACGTAACCGGCTTATCAGTGGGCTGGCTTTGGGCACGGTGGTAGTTGAAGCAGGTCGTCGAAGCGGAAGTTTGATTACGGCGAGACATGCCGCGGAGCAGGGTAGGGAGGTTTTTGCAGTGCCGGGTCCGGTTTTTTCTCCATTGTCGCGGGGACCCAATGCGCTGATTCGAGACGGTGCACGACTGGTAGAAAGCGTGTCTGATATCACTGAGGAACTTTCCTTGATTCTTCCCCGGGGCAGAAACAAAGCCATGACAACTGAGTTAAGTTTGCAACCTATGGGGTTACTGGCTGCCATTGGAGAGGTACCGACCCCAGTAAATCAACTGATTGATCGTACTGGATTGACGGTTGCAGAGGTTTCATCCATGCTGATAACAATGGAACTAGAGGGCGTAGTCACTCGTGTAGGCGGCGGCTTTATCAGAAGGGTTGTTACGTCACAGATTCAGGATGACGTATGAACTGTGGTTTCATTAATGCTGTTGGCCGATTGAAGTACGATGTTTGCCCGTCTTATCTAATTCACCAGCATGGGATCGATGCATGAAGGTGCAAATGGAAGTAATCATTTTGCTCACACGATGGGCCACCACCGACTGCGTTAGAACTTGGCCGGTTGTGAGTTGGATTGAGATTTATGGGTAAGTCATTAGTGATTGTAGAGTCGCCGGCCAAGGCGAAAACGATCAACAGATATCTGGGCCGTGACTTTATTGTCAAGTCAAGTGTCGGGCATGTGCGGGATTTACCGGTCAGTGGCTCAAGAAAGAAGATCGATCCAAAAGAGAGGGCAAAACAGGCGGCTAAAACACGCAAAATGGCGCCAGATGTCAAAGCAAAATACAAGAAGGAAAAAGCCCATACCAATCTTGTTAACAGTATGGGTGTAGATCCCGACAATGATTGGTGCGCGAGTTACCAAATTTTGCCGGATAAAACCAAAGTGGTAGCAGAACTTCAAAAACTTGCGATGAACGCGGACGCGATCTATCTTGCCACAGACCTAGACCGTGAAGGGGAAGCGATCGCATGGCATCTCAAAGAAGTTATTGGTGGTGATGAAAGCCGTTATCACCGGGTTGTTTTTAACGAAATTACCAAGAAGGCGATTGAGCGGGCATTTGAGGAGCCGGGTGCTTTGAATCAGCACAAGGTCGAAGCACAGCAGACACGTCGCTTTCTGGATCGTGTGGTGGGATTCATGCTTTCTCCTTTACTGTGGGCGAAAATCGCACGCGGCCTCTCGGCCGGTAGGGTGCAGTCGGTAGCTGTTCGTTTGTTGGTGGAGCGCGAACGCGAGGTGCGTGTCTTTGTTTCTGAAGAATATTGGGAAATTTTCGCGGATACCACAGCAGGCAAGGCGGAACTGCGTTTGCAGGTGACTAAGGATCACGGAAAAAACTTCCGACCCACCAGTAAGGACGAGGCAGACGCTGCGTTGGCCCTGTTGAAGCAACACGCGTACACGGTCACCGCGCGCGAAGACAAACCGACCAAGTCCAGGCCCAATGCCCCCCTGATTACTTCTACGTTACAGCAGGCGGCGAGCACGCGACTTGGGTTTTCTGTGAAAAAAACCATGACACTGGCCCAGCGCCTTTACGAAGCCGGGTTTATCACCTACATGCGCACAGATTCCACTAACTTGAGTATTGATGCGGTGGTCAATTGCCGTAGTTTGATTGACAAGGTTTATGGCAAGAAATACTTACCGGCTCAGCCAATTGTCTACGCCAGTAAGGAAGGTGCTCAGGAGGCCCATGAGGCAATCCGCCCAACTGATGCGTATCAGCGAGGCTCCACCATTTTGGTAGAGCGGGACCAGCAGCGTCTTTACGATCTAATTCGCGACTATTTCCTGGCTTGCCAGATGACAGATGCACAGTATTTAAGTTCCACATTAACGGTTATGTGCGGTGAGTTTGAGCTGAGGGCCAAGGGGCGAATTCTTGTGTTTGATGGGCATACGCGTGTTTTGCCACCGGCAGGTAAGCAGGACAATGTGGAACTACCTGACTTAGAAGTGGGGCAGCTACTGTCGTTGCAGCAACTTGTCCCCAAGCAGAATTTCACTAAGCCACCGGCGAGATATACCGAAGCAAGCCTGGTAAAAGAGCTTGAGAAACGGGGCATCGGCCGACCTTCTACTTATGCATCGATTATCTCTACGATCCAGGACCGCGGTTATGCCACCATCAACAATCGACGGTTTTTCGCTGAGAAAATTGGTGAAATCGTGACGGACCGTCTATATGAGAATTTTAGTCATCTCATGGACTACGGATTCACGGCTGATATGGAAGAGACGTTGGATCAAATTGCTAGCGGGGGCAAGGATTGGAAGGTGGTCCTGAATGAGTTTTATGCCGATTTTAGGCGAAAACTGGAGGCGGCGACTGGAGAGGGGGAAGGTAAAACTGCCGTAGGTGGAATGCGGACCAACTCGCCGACCAATACGGATATTGAGTGCCAGAATTGTGGGCGTTATATGCAAATTCGTAATGGGGCTACCGGGGTTTTTCTGGGTTGCTCAGGGTATGGGCTAACACCCAAAGAACGTTGTACGAAAACCTTAAACCTCGTGCCTGGCGAAGAGATAGAAGATTCTGCTCTGGATGAGGAAGCGGAGGCTAGGTTGTTGGTTAGCAAACGCCGTTGTTCTGTTTGTCGTAGTGCGATGGAGAGTTATTTAATTGATGAAAAAAGAAAGATGCATATCTGTGGTGACAATCCAGACTGTTCCGGCTATGAAATCGAGTGGGGACAATTCCGACTAAAAGGTTACGACGGACCGATCGTGGAATGTGACAAGTGCGGGTCAGACATGCAGTTAAAGAGCGGGCGTTTCGGAAAGTATTTTGGTTGTACCAAAGACGAATGCAAGAATACGCGGAAATTGCTACGAAACGGCGAGGCAGCGCCCCCCAAGGCGGATCCTATCCCGATGCCCCATTTGCAATGTGAGAGGGTGGATGATTTTTATCTTTTACGCGATGGTGCGTCCGGTATCTTTCTGGCGGCCAGCCAGTTCCCTAAAAATCGGGAAACACGGGCGCCATTGGTCGAAGAAATTCTGAGTGTTAAGGATCAACTTGACCCCAAGTATCAGTTCCTGGCGACGGCGCCTATTATGGATCCTGACGGAAACAAGGCACAGATTCGTTTTAGTCGAAAAACGAAAGAACAGTATGTGTTGACTGAGATTGAAAAGAAGGCCTCGGGCTGGAAAGCGTTTTATCGTGAAGGCCAATGGAAGGTGGAGGTCAAAGAGAAAAGCAGGACAGCAGTGAAGAAGAAAACCAACACCTCGACGCGAAAGAAAAAAGCGATAGGTAAGAAGTCGGGAAAATCCAAGGCAGGCAGGCCAACTTAATCCTTTGTCTGGGTGTTGGTTTCACAGGAATTCTCAGAAAAGTTTCTCCACGTTGCTTTCGGTATCATCGCGGGACGTCCGAGTGATCGGTGTGCCGACAGACAACTGTGCCTGGGGTTCGCTGCCCATCACGAAGTATTCGTCTATGCCATCGGGATCGGTTTGATCGGTGACTTGGCCTGAGTGGCGGTTAATACGTGCTACGACGATGTTTTCTGGAATGCTTGCCGGATGTATTGGTTTGTCCTTCAACGCGATCGTCATGTAGTCGATCCAGATTGGCAATGCCGCACGACTTCCTGACTCACGTCGTCCAAGTTCTTTCGGTTGGTCGAAGCCAATCCAAACACTGGCTGTGATGTCACGATTAAATCCAGTAAACCAGGCATCGCGAAAGTTGTTGGTGGTGCCGGTCTTACCCGACAGATCCGTACGTCCTAACGACAGTGACTTACGACCCGTGCCGGTGGTCATGACTTCGTTCATTAGACTAGTCATCAAGTATGCATTCTCAGGTGAGATTGCGCGTCTCGCGTAGCGTCGGTCGCGAATTATCCCGGATCCGATTTGCACTGATGGCGACTGATTTGGCCGACAGGCAGGGCAGAGTATGGTGTGATTTGCGTAACGCACTATCCGTCCATCACGGTTTTCAATGCGAGCAATAAAGTAGGGCTCTATTAAGTAGCCGCCGTTAGCGAAGACTGCATAGCCCCGTGCGATTTCCATCGGTGTAGTGCTCGCGGAGCCTAGTGCGAGCGACAATCCCGTTGACAGTCGATCTCGAGAGAACCCGAAACGCTCCAGATGATCTGTCACCAGGGGGATTCCAAGCGAACGTGTGATGCGTACGGACACTAAATTAAGTGACAGACTGAGCGCTCGTCGGAGTCGAGTAGGACCAAAGAATTTCTTGTTGTAGTTCTCGGGTTTCCAGGTGTTTCCCAGTGTGTCTTCAATAACGACTGGAGCGGCACTGATCATGGACGCAGCTGAAAAGCCATTATCTAACGCGGCAGAATAAATGAATGGCTTTATGTTTGAACCAGGTTGCCGCAGAGCTTGCGTTACGTGATTCAGTTTATTCCGTGCGAAATCAAACCCTCCGACCAACGCAAGTACGGCACCATCGTGCGGATTGAGGGAGACCAGTGCACCGTCGATTTCTGGTCGTTGTGCCAGCAGCAGGCCGTCTAAGCTATCAATAACATAGATCAGATCACCGGGGTTCACCACCGCATCTATTGATTTCTTTGTCCAGCGCCATGAACTTGGTCCCAGAACAACTCTCTTGGTATCGGCAAGCGCCAGGCTAACCGCATCGGGTGCTACATTCAGGACAATGGCCGGGATAAGAGGTGACGGCGCGTTGGCGTTGGCAAGTGCCGTAGCAACATATGATGAGTCGACTAAGCGGGCAGTGTCCAGGGTGTTAGCGGGGCCGCGGTAACCGTGACGCCGGTCATACGCCAAAAGCCCGTGCCGAAGGGCGCGATTGGCAGCGGCCTGGTGGGTGCTGTCAATGGACGTGTAGACGCGATAGCCGTCGGTATAGGCTGCCTGCCCAAATTCTGATACCAAGCTGGAGCGCACCATTTCAGCAATATGGTGCGCATCAACCTCTGTCACCAGAAGCGACTTGCTTGCAGTCACGGGTTTCTTGGCAGTGGCCTGGTAAGTTTTTCTGTCAATATGACCGAGCGTGTACATTCGGTATAACACGTAGTTTCGGCGTTTCAGTGCACGCTCAGGATTGGTCACGGGATTATTGCGTGAGGGAGCTTTTGGCAGACCTGCGAGTACAGCTAATTGACCGAGCGACAATTGTTCTAGGGGCTTGTCGTAATAGATTGCTGCCGCAGCCGCAAATCCGTAGGCGCGGTGGCCAAGAAAGATTTTGTTTATGTAGAGTTCGAGAATTTTTTCTTTGGATAATTGCTGTTCTAATTTGATGGCCAACAGAATTTCTTTGACCTTGCGAATATAGGTTTTCTCTCTTGAGAGAAAATAGTTCCGGGCAACCTGCATGGTGATGGTGCTTGCGCCTTGACTGATGTCTCCCGATCGGATGTTCGCAATCAGGGCGCGGGCAACGCCGGTTATGTCGATCCCGTAGTGATGAAAAAATCGGTCGTCCTCAGCAGCGGTAATGGCGTTGATCAAAGTTTTGGGAACGTGATCAATAGTCACTGGGATTCGTTTGTGATTGCCAAATTGCGCTATCAGACGACCATCGATGGTGTAGACCTCAAGCGGGACTTTCAAGCGGATATTGCGAATGTTCTCGATGGCTGGCAAATCAGACATCAGCGTCCCCACCAAAACCGTTCCCGAGATGCCCCCTGCCAGGGTTAGGAGGCCTGCCGAGATCAGGACTAGTCGAAAGAATTTTTTCAAGGGTGCCGGCAAGTATCGAGCGGGCCGCGCTGGCCGATAAGTCGGTCAGTGTATCGCCTGAATCGGTATTCTATCTGTCTAGTGGGGATGAATCCTGCCTGTTTCCGAGTTTTGATTAGCTGCGGCTTCGTGATTCGACGCGCGGTGGTGACAATGTGTCAGGTCGACAAGGTGTCATCCCGTCTCCGAGGTGTGGTTTCCCCGCAAGTTTCGGTATAGTTCGGGGAATATTCAAGGTAAATTAAACCAGTGGCACTGTTTTCTCGAAAAGGGCGCGGTCTACCGCGTTCAGAATCGTCCGGCAAGGGTGCTAACACAGCTGACGCTAATCAACCGCGTTACAGTGCTATTGGCGTTGATATCAGTACGTCTGCCGTTAAAGTGCTTGAGATGAACCGCGGCCGAGATGGCTATAAAGCGACCCATATTGGCATCGAACCATTGCCTCGGGACGCGATCGTTGAGCGTGCAATCAGTAATCTCGATGCGGTGGGCGAAGCACTAGCGGCCGCCCTAAAGCGGTCAAGGAGCAAGCGGAAAAACGCGATAGTTGCGGTGGCTTCGTCTCACGTTGTTACCCGAACAATCTATCTTCCCGCCGAGTTAAGCGACAGCGAGCTTGAAGAGCAGGTTGGGCTAGAGGCAGTTCACCATATTCCCTATTCACTGGACGAGGTGAATATGGATTATCTGGTGGTGGGACCATCGCCTGCAGATCCAAATGAAAATGAAATTCTTTTGTCAGCCTGTCGGCGAGAAATTGTTGAAGATTATGCTGGCGTAGTGGCTAGCGCGGGGTTACAGCCGGTTATCATTGATGTGGATTCGTTTGCAGTAGAGCGCGCTTATTCACTAGTGACACAGGCCTTTGGTGATTCAATTCAGGGTAAAGTGATTGGGTTGTTGGATTATGGTGATACCACCACTCACCTGGACGTCTTCATAGACGGGAAAATTGTGTATAGCCGTGACCATGCGTTTGGTGGACGGATACTGACGGAAAATATCAGAACGCGCTTTGCAAGCAGTCATGAAGATGCGGAGGCCATGAAATTGGCTTCGGATCTGCCAGAAAACTATCTGACTGATCTACTGGAGCCGTTCAAGGCATCGATGGCGCAAGAAGCTAACCGTGCGATTGAGTTCTTTGCTTCCTCTAGTCGCAGTAACGAAGGGGTCGACGCAATTTTCCTCACCGGTGGCTGCGCTGCAATCGATGGTGCCACAGATGTTATTCAGCAGGTGACCGGTTTTGACACGTTTGTTGCCAATCCATTTGCAGGCAGTGAGTCGCGCGGCAAGAGTCAATCGCTGGGTCGTCAGACACCATTGTTATTTAAGGCTTGCGGATTGGCAATGCGAGGTGCCGGGTGAGAGGCCTTAATCTGCTGCCTTGGCGCCAGGAGCGCCGACGTAAGCAGCAACAAGTGCGTTTATCGATGGTTGGCTTTATTGCGGGGTGCGCAGTTTTCCTTGTCGCGATGGGCTGGTGGTGGATGGATGGTCAGATTGACCATCAACAAGCGCGCAACGATTTCTTGGAGACAGAGATTGAGTACGCCAATCAAAAGATCGGCAAAATTAGGAGCATTAAAGAAAGCAAGAAAGAAGTGCTCGCGCGTATGGGTATTATCACGCAACTCAAGCATGAACGAGTCACTATAGTGAAAGCATTGGATGCATTAGCGCGCCGCCGGCCCGAGGGTATGTACTTTACCGAGATGAGAAAGAACGAGGGACTGATTGCTCTAAACGGAGTTGCGGAATCCAATAAGCGTGTCAGTGATCTAATGGATAACCTCAAGGGCTCCAGTAGTTTTGATGCGGCGGATATCAAGGCTGTCAAGTCAGGCAGCGGCGACGCATCATCACTGATGGATTTCGAATTACTGGTGACTGAGACGCTAATCATTCCGGAGTCTGGATAGGTGATCACAGAATACGACCATTGCAGTGGGTCGTTTGTCCCTAAGGCATTGGGTTGGGGGATGACTGTGCCAGCAGAGCACCGGCATTAGAACGTAATGATTGATCTTGACGAACTGCAGGAAATTGACATCCAGGATCCCATGGTGTGGCCGCCGTGGTTTACCTGGTTGATGGGGGTTGTTGCTGCCCTCGCGCTCGTGGGAGCTGGATGGTATTTCGTGTTACAGGATCAGCAGAACGCGCTGGTTTCTAAGCAGCGGGAAGAAACGACTCTAACGCAAACTTATAAATCTAAGGCGGCGATGGTCGCCTCATTGCCGGCTTATGAAAAACAGATGGAGCAAGTTAAGAAAATGCTTGCTGAGATGGAGTACGCGCTTCCTGATAGCCAGGCGATGGCTTCTCTTCTGACGGAGATAACAAATGCAGTGCTTTCTCAAGGACTGACGATCACGCTGTTTCAACCACGCGCTGAAGTGCCCTATGGGGTCTATGCGATGGTGCCAATCGATATTGAAGTGATGGGGGGTTTCCATCAGGTAGCGGAATTCGTCAGTACGATTTCAGCCATGGATCGAATTGTGACCGTGCGTAATCTTTCGATGCAGATCACCGGGGACGATACAGCGGATCAGTTAACTGCCAGCGCCAGTTTGGTGACCTACCGATACGTTGGAGCTGAGGCTATTAAACAGGACAAATCAGGCTGATGGCCGGTCAAATGCGTTTGTCTGTGTTGGTTGCACGTTGGTTCTTACTTGGGTGTGTGGGGATCCTGCTGACCGCTTGTCAGGGGAGTGATTTAGGCCAGTTATTTGGTAGTGTCACTCAGGAAAGAACCCTAGCTGATCTTGAGGAATTGAAGAGGGAGCAAGAAGCGGCGCCCGGGCGGAAGCCCGCCCCTTTGCCTAAGATTCCCCATGTCGAGCCGTTCCAGTACAGCGCGGGTTCGCTAAATGACCCGTTTTCGCGTGATAATGTTGCCCGGCCGTGGGAAGCCAAGGTCCAGGTAACCTTGGCGGATGATAAAGTGGAAGACTTGGGTCCCGATCCACTCGCTCCGGATTTGACGAGGGAAAGACAGCCGTTGGAAGAGTTTCCGCTGGATTCGATGACGTTTGTGGGAGTGTTAGTGGCGATGGGGGAGACCAGCGGTATCCTATTGTTGCAGGGCACTGGGCAGACGCATGAAGTTAGGGTGGGGGACTATATTGGACAA
The DNA here is from genome assembly GCA_012960345.1 of Gammaproteobacteria bacterium. GTDB lineage: Bacteria > Pseudomonadota > Gammaproteobacteria > Arenicellales > UBA868 > UBA11791. Next base: position 20,765 of record DUBL01000050.1, read on the forward strand.
GATTATGGTCAGGTCGGTGCCATTGAACTCGGTACGGGCACTATTGTGATTAACGAAGTAAAGCTTGGTATAAGTGGACGTTGGCAACAGAACGAAGAGACCTTAACCTTGCCAGGCGCTGCGGTTGATTGAGTGGCGGGCAATAGACAGGTGATGCCACGAGTGAAGAGTAAAAACCCGGATGGATTTGATTTAGTGAAAGCGACTCGAAAGTATTTCGTCTGTTGGTCTATCGCTGTCTTTTTCTTGTGTGGCGCTTTTGCACAGGCGGCCAGTCCGATTCTGGATGATATCCAATACGGGACGTTGGTCGATGGTCGAGTGTCGGTCGAATTAGCGTTTTCGGGGAATCCGGGCGACCCGAAAATGTTTCGCACGGTCAATCCCCCTCGGTTTATCCTCGACTTCTTTGGCGTGAGACTAGGAAAGATTGTGAAGTCGATCCCGGTCAAGCGAGGTATGCTTGACGATATCGTTACCATTGATGGTGAAGACCGAACCCGTGTGATATTCAATTTGCTTGGGGCGGCGACGGTTAGTCAAGCGTCATCTCCAGGCGTTGTGAGCGTTAGTTTTGGCTCGCCGCAACCCGCGACCGCGGCGGCCACTGGTGTTAGGGCGTTGGTTGAACCCCAACCACAGAAAGAAACGTCGTCTAGTCAAACCGCTGGTGATGGCCGCGATGAAGTGGCACATATTGACTTTCGGCGTGGGTCAGGTGGTAGCGGGCGAGTTATTGTGCAGCTTGGCGAGGGTGTGGCTGGCGTTGATGTTCGGGAGGAGAACAGTGAAATCGTTCTTGAGGTTAGCCGAGCATCACTTGCGCCCGGCCTTGAGAAACGGCTGGATGTAATCGATTTTGCAACGCCAGTTCATTATGTCGATGCGTTCAATGTCGGATCAAAAGTTCGAATTGTGGTGAGTGCAGAGTTCGGATATCAGCAGTCCGCTTACCAGGTGGGGGACATTTTCACTCTTGATGTGTCTATGCCTGTTGAAAGTGAGGATGAGGATGGGGTGAATGAGTTTGGTTATTCGGGAGAACACGTCAGGCTGGATTTTCAAACCATCCCGATTCGTCGTGCCTTGGACATTCTTCAGCGTCAGTCTGGTAAGAACTTCGTCATCAGTCCAGATGTTAGTGGTGATTTGACTATGCGCTTGATTGACGTGCCCTGGGATCAGGCGCTCGATATAATTTTGCAGACTAATGGGTTGGCCCAGCGTGTTCGTGGTGATGTGATTTGGATCGCTCCCAGCGAGGTGATTACGGAATTTGAACAGAAAAAGTTAGAAGCAGCCCAAGGCCAGCGACAACTGCAGGCGCTGGTTTCTGAATTGATCGAGATCAATTACGCTAAGGCGGAAGATATTGCTGATATTCTGAAGTCGGTCCGTGCGGTTGATACCGGTATTTCCAGCACGGGTAGCGGAAGTGTCAACGTTTCCGAAGTGCCAACGGAGACCAACAGTCTCTTGTCCGAACGGGGCAGTGTTTCGGTAGATAAGCGAACTAATGCGCTCCTCGTGCAGGATACCGCGTCTAAGATTCGTGAGATTCGAAAGTTGATTTCCGCACTTGATAAACCAGTAAAGCAGGTTTTGATAGAGACGCGGATCGTACAGGCAACAGATAGCTTCAGCCGTAATATTGGCATCAGACTCGGTTTCAACACCCTGAACACAGGCTACGATCTGGGTACGGTAATGGGTTCTGGGTCGTTGACGGGCACTGAGGGTATTCGAACAGCCGGGATGAATGCGGCAGACAGGCCTCTTGCTGTTGACCTATTCGCGGGGTCTCCGGCAGATTCCGTCGCTAGTCCTGCGGCTTATGCCTTCACGCTTGCCAAGGCAGGAGCGGATTATGCGAATCTTATTGATCTGGAGATCTCGGCGCTGGAGGCAGAAAATAGAGGCAAGGTGATCGCAAACCCGAGGCTGCTCACCGCCGACAAGAAAGAGGCTAAGATTGAGCAAGGTGAAGAGCGCGTGTTCATGACCTCATCAGCCGGTTCAACGAGCACATCGAGCAGGAAAGCGGTCCTCGGCTTAACGGTCACGCCCCAGATCACTCCGGACGATCGCGTGATACTCGATGTTTTTGTTACCCAGGACAGTTGGGCACCGGGAACGACGCAGAATATGAATACCAATCAGATCACAACGCAGGTGCTGCTCCATAATGGCGAGACGGTAATCATTGGGGGCATCTACAATCAGCAGCTAACTGAATCAGTGGAGAAAGTACCCTTGTTGGGCGATTTGCCGATTTTGGGTAGTTTGTTTCGGCAGAAGGCGATGAATGATAAGCGTACAGAACTGCTTGTTTTTCTCACACCCCGTATCATCAAGCCTGTTAGCTCATCAAACTAACTTGTGGGTGTGCTGGATGATGGCGGCTGGGCCAAGGGCCGTGGCTTAGGAAAAACCACGTAGTCAATCTTCCTGCGCTAACGTTATAACGATGAGCACAGAACAGAATGTTTACCTGATCGGACCGATGGGTGTCGGTAAGACTACCATCGGTAAGTCTCTTGCGCGCCAACTACGCCTAGAGTTTGTTGATGCCGATCAGGAGATTGAAAAACATACTGGGGTTAGCATCGCCACCATTTTCGATATTGAGGGGGAAGAAGCGTTCCGCGTTCGAGAAAAAACGATGATCGGAAAGCTTACAACCCGCCGCGGGATTGTCTTGGCTACCGGTGGTGGCGTGATCCTAGATCAAGGGAATCGAAACAATCTGCGAAAAAGTGGCACGGTGGTTTACCTGCACGCCTCGGTTGATCTGCAATTTGAACGGACACGTAATAACAAGGATCGTCCGCTGCTTAATCGGGGAGACGATAGGCGTGCCATTCTTGAATCCCTTATGGCGGAGCGTGATCCCTTCTATAGGCGGGAGGCTGATCATGTGATCGCTACTGACGGACAAAGCCCACAGGCGGTCGCCCGGCATATAGCGCGGGAGCTCATGAAGTCATGGCCGTGATGACCGTTGAGTTGGGTGAGCGAAGTTATCCCATCTACGTTGGTGCTGGTTTGCTGCAGCAGCCAGAGTTGTTGCGGCGCCATATTCGAGCGTCGGAGGTAATGCTGGTGACAAACGAGGTGGTTGCTCCGCTTTATCTCGAACGCGTTGTGTCGGCGCTTCCAGAATATGACCTCAGCATTGCGACTCTTCCCGATGGAGAAAGCCAAAAGAATTCAGAGCAGTTGAATAAGTTGTATGACGAAATGTTGGAAAAGCCATGCAGCCGTCAGACAACAGTGATTGCACTCGGTGGCGGTGTGGTTGGAGATATCGCGGGGTTTGCAGCGGCTTCTTACCAGCGTGGGATCGATTGTATTCAAATACCCACCACCCTATTGGCGCAGGTGGATTCAGCTGTGGGGGGAAAGACGGCGATCAATCACCCACGCGGTAAGAACATGATCGGTGCTTTTCATCAGCCTCGTTGTGTCATTACCGATACCGATACTTTGGCGACGCTTAATCAGCGTGAGTTGTCTGCTGGCTTTGCTGAAGTCGTTAAGTACGCAGTTATTGGCGACGGGGAGTTTTTCTCGTGGCTTGAACAGCATGTTGACGATGTCGTGTCCGGTGTGCCGGACGCGATGGAAGAAGTAATCCTGGTCAGTTGTCGACACAAAGCGCGATTTGTTGCAGGCGACGAACGCGAAACACGTGAGCGGGCATTGCTTAATCTGGGTCATACCTTTGGTCATGCGATTGAGTCCATAGCGGGCTATGGACAATGGTTGCACGGGGAAGCGGTCGCTGTAGGAATGATTATGGCTGCCGACATGTCAAGACAATTGGGTTGGATGAGTCGCGAGGCGGTCCATCGTATCGGTCAGTTGCTGACACGGGCCCATCTTCCGGTCTCTCTGGGTACCGGGTTTTCTACTGATGCTTTCCTGCGCCAGATGATGATGGATAAAAAAGTGATGAATGGCCGAATTCAGTTGGTTTTGCCAGAAACCATCGGTCGTGCTCGGTTGGTCACGGATTATCCGGATCAAATGTTGCGCGATGTGCTGGAGTCGTATTGCAGTGGTTAGCGAGCGAGGGACTTGTCTGAGCCAATGTCTGCCTTTCTATGGCAAGAATTTCAATAACTTAGGCCATATTGATTAATATTCCGATAGTTCTGTATATACTCTTTCTCCAGACTCGCGTCTGAAACGGGTCAGCCTACCCGCAGGTTCACTGCTGGACACTTCCGGTATTTTTCCCGACTCATTCAACGAGGCCCGTGTGGGGACTCTGCGGTTAGGTGACGCCGCTCCCGGTTCAGGACGTGTATCGAGCAATGATAGAGCCATTGATGAAAGAGCACCGATTATCAGATACCGACGGAGCCCAAGCGCTGCCACGGAGCCTCTACGATCCTCGGTTTGAGCACGACAGTTGCGGGGTCGGTTTCGTAGCCCACATTCAGGGTAAGCGCAGTCATCAGATTGTGGAAGATGCGAATACCGTCCTGATTAACATGGATCACCGCGGCGCTTGTGGTAGCGAGGAAAATACGGGCGATGGTGCCGGTATGTTGACTGCGTTACCCCAGGAGTTCCTTTGCCGGGTGGTCGAGAGAGAAATCGGGGAAAGGTTACCACTAGCCAGTAAATTTGGTGTTGGTATGGTGTTTATGCCAACCAAGGATGCTGAACGTGCCCACTGCCGACGAGTGATTGAGCGGCTGGTCAAAGACCAGGGTCAGCGGTTGATCGGATGGCGCAGCGTGCCAACCGATGCGGACGGTGCTGACATTGGGCCTGCCGCACGTAGAGCAGAGCCGGTTGTGGAACAACTTTTCATAGCTGCCGCGCCAGGTCTTACAGAGGATGCATTTGAGCGCGAACTTTATTTGATTCGCAAACAGTGCACTCGCCGCGTGCGAGATGATGCGTCACTTGAACAGGCGGCTTTTTTCTATATCTGTTCGTTGTCGACTCAAGTGATTATTTATAAAGGGATGTTACGACCAGAACAGTTGCTCTGTTATTTCCCGGATTTGACGGACTCTACTTTTACCACGCATCTCGCGATGGTGCATTCGCGTTTTTCAACCAATACGTTTCCCAGTTGGGATCGAGCCCAGCCGAATCGTTTCATGGCCCACAATGGTGAGATCAACACGCTGTTGGGAAATGTCAATTGGATGCGAGCCCGAGAAGGGGTCATGTCATCCCCGTTCTTCAAGGAACAACTGAGTTTGCTTTTTCCAGTAGTTGAGCCGCACGGCTCTGATTCTGGAAACTTTGACAATGTCTTGGAATTCTTGCTCATGACCGGACGTACGCTTCAGGAATCGATCATGATGTTGGTTCCCGAGGCATGGCAGAAGCACGCTGGAATGGATGCGGCACGGCGCGCGTTTTATGAGTACTACTCGTGTCTGATGGAGCCGTGGGACGGGCCGGCCTCCATTGCTTTCACCGATGGGCGCTACATTGGGGCTGTATTGGACCGTAACGGACTCCGACCGAGTCGCTATTATCTGACGACCGACAACCGGGTCATTATGGCTAGTGAAGTGGGCGTGTTACCGGTCGCCCCTGAAATGGTGAAAGAAAAGGGACGTCTGCAGCCGGGTAGGATGTTTCTGATCGACTTTGAACAGGGAAGAATGATCCCTGACGAGGAACTGAAACAGCAGTTTTCAAGTCGGCATCCATACGCGAAATGGCTTGATCGTCATCGTATTGATCTGACCGAACTGACCCCCAAAGCGTCAGCGCCGCCGGATCATAAAGCGACGCTTTTGGCGCGCATGCGCACATTTGGATACACAGTTGAGACATTACAGTTCATGTTGTTACCGCTAGTGAAGGAAAAGCGGGATCCAATCGGTTCAATGGGCAATGATTCGACCTTGGCCTGTCTGAGTGATCAACCGCGGCTGATCTATGATTATTTTAAGCAGTTGTTCGCACAGGTCACAAACCCGGCCATCGACTCGATCAGAGAAGATTTGATTATGTCACTTGAGTGTTATATCGGGCCGGAAAAGAACCTCCTGTGTCCCACAGAAGAGCACTGTCACCGGCTCAAGGTTACCAACCCAATTTTATTGAATGAGGAATTAATCGCAATACGAGAAATGAAGCAGGAAGGCTGGCAGGCCACTACACTCGATATCACTTTCCAAAAAGACGAAGGGGAGTCGGGTCTCGTCACTACTTTGCACCGCATTTGTCGCGAGGCAGAGGCAGCGGTTGATGCGGGCGCCAGCACTCTGCTGTTGTCAGACCGAAAGACCAGTTCGCGACGAGTTCCAGTCAGTGCTTTGATGGCTTGTGGTGCGGTGCATCACCATCTGGTGCGGACGGCGAAACGGACGCGGGTCGCTATCATTATCGAGTCTGCTGAATGTCGTGATGTGCATCATCATTGTTTGCTGATCGGATTTGGTGCGGATGGAATTAATCCCTATCTCGTTTACGAAGTTCTTCGGCACGCTCTGCACGATGATCTGCTTGACGCCATGGAATTTGATCATCGTTCGGCAATAGACGCCTATCGGGCCAGTGCGGTGAAAGGCATCTTGAAGGTGATGGGGAAAATGGGAATCTCCACGCTGCAATCGTACAAAGGAGGACAGATTTTTGAGGCGTTGGGGTTGCGCGATGAGGTGATCGATCTTTGTTTCCATATGACTCCGAGTCGACTGCAGGGCGCAGGCTTTGAGGTTCTGGCGCAGGAGTTGTTGCGTCGGCACACGCTCGGGTTCCCCAATAATGAGGTTAGTAACGGGGGTGGACTGCATAATCCTGGCGAGTTTCATTGGCGCGCTGGTGGTGAACGTCACGGTTGGTCTCCGCGTGTAATCGCTGATCTACAGACAGCTGCCCGGACGAATAGCAGGGAGACTTATCAGCAGTTTTCGGCGGCGGTGAATGAGGAGACCAGGAAGCGGCATACCTTGCGAGGTTTGTTTGAGCTGTGTCCGGAACGGAACGGCGGACCCATCGATATTGAAGAGGTAGAAAGCGCAAGTTCAATAGTCAAGCGGTTTTGTACCGGAGCGATGAGTTTTGGGTCGATTTCGAGTGAAGCGCACGAAACACTTGCGATCGCGATGAATCGAATGGGGGGGCGTAGTAACACTGGGGAAGGCGGTGAAGACTCCGAGCGCTTCAGGCCATTGCCCAATGGTGATTCCAGGCGATCAGCTATTAAGCAGGTAGCATCGGGTCGGTTTGGAGTGACCGCCTGGTACCTGACCAATGCCAATGAACTTCAGATCAAGATCGCGCAGGGGGCAAAGCCCGGGGAGGGTGGGGAACTGCCAGGATCGAAAGTGGATGACACGATTTCTCGTATCCGCTATTCAACACCCGGGGTCGGGTTGATCAGTCCGCCACCCCATCATGACATTTATTCAATCGAAGATCTCGCGCAACTGATTTACGACCTCAAGAATGCGAACCCGTCGGCGCGTATTAGCGTTAAGTTGGTTGCGGAGGTTGGAGTTGGCACGATAGCAGCTGGTGTTGCCAAGGCGCACGCCGACCATATTTTGATTTCAGGTGATAGCGGTGGAACAGGCGCATCGCCACTCACCAGCATTAAGCATGCCGGTCTTCCCTGGGAGTTGGGAATTGCGGAGACTCACCAGACTTTGGTGATGAATGACCTACGCAGCCGGGTTGTGCTGCAGACCGACGGTGGCATGAAGACAGGTCGTGATGTGGTGGTTGGTGCACTCCTAGGGGCAGAGGAGATTGGTTTTTCTACCGCGCCGTTAATCGCTCTTGGGTGCATCATGATGAGAAAATGCCATCTTAATACCTGTCCTGTGGGGATTGCGACTCAGGATCCCGAATTACGTGCGAAGTTTGCCGGTCAACCGGAAGACGTTGTTAATTATCTGTTTTTGGTTGCAGAGGATACGCGCAGTCTGATGGCAGAGTTGGGGTTTCGCGCTTTTGATGAAATGGTGGGCCGAGCTGACGTGCTGGATTCCAGCACCGCGATAAAGCATTGGAAGGCAGATGGCATCGATCTGTCACCATTATTGCTACCGGCGGCTGAACTTAATGGGACGGCCACTCAGTACTGTCAGATTAACCAGGACCACGGGTTGCAGCACAGCCTGGATCAGGTCGTGTTGCTGGAACGTTGCCGTCCTGCGCTCGACCAGGGAGAGAAAGTGTGCCTTGATTTGTCAATAAAAAATACCAACCGAGCGGTGGGCACGATGTTGGGACACGAGATCATGAAGCGATGGGGTGAGTCAGGTTTGCCGGACAACACGATTCAGCTGCGATTTCAGGGCTCTGCAGGGCAGAGTTTCTGTGCGTGGTTGCCCCCGGGTGTGACGGCAGTGCTTGAAGGTGATGCCAATGATTATGTAGGTAAGGGGTTATCGGGCGGGCGCATTGTGACTTACCCTCCTAACAACAGCACTTTTTTGGCGCAGGACAATATTCTGGTCGGTAATGTGGTGTTGTACGGCGCAACGGGTGGCCAAGCCTTTTTTCGAGGGCGTGCCGCCGAGCGTTTTTGTATTCGAAACAGCGGTGCATCGGCTGTGGTTGAAGGTGTGGGTGATCATGGCTGTGAATACATGACTGGTGGTCGAGTAGTTATTCTTGGTCCCACGGGTCGCAATTTTGCCGCAGGTATGTCCGGTGGAATCGCTTACGTGTGGGCGCCTGAACCGGATATGTTCCGGTCGCGTTGCAATTTGGAGATGGTAGAGTTAGAACGCGTTCACGACGGTGAGGATATCGCTGAGTTGGCCACGCTGTTGTCGCTACATGCCCATTATACAAATTCACCCGTTGCACTTAATCTGATCGAACAGGGAGAGGAAATCCTGTGTAATGAGTTTGTCAAAGTGATGCCGATTGACTACAAGCGCGCACTGGCTAAGCAGGCCGCTGGATCCCGGTAGTAATCAGGACAATCAACGGAATGGGAACGCCAACTGGATTCAAAGAGATTCCTCGTGTGGTGGTTCCTTACCGAGATGCAGCGATACGCGTCACGGACTACGGTGAGATTCATACCGAGGGATTGGTGGATCAACTGCAGAATCAGGGCAGCCGATGTATGGACTGTGGTGTCCCGTTTTGTCAATCGGAGACGGGTTGCCCAATCGATAACCTCATTCCGGAATGGAATGATTTGGTTTACCAGGGCCGCTGGCGCGATGCACTTGAGCGACTGCATCAAACCAACAATTTTCCCGAATTCACAGGACGCACTTGTCCGGCACCCTGCGAGGGTGCGTGTGTGCTCGGTATCATCGAGCCAGCGGTCACAATCAAGAACATAGAAAACGCAATTGTTGACCGGGGGTTCGCTGAAGGATGGATCAAAGCGGCGCCGCCGTTGATTCGCAGCCGTTACAAGGTTGCCATTGTTGGATCTGGGCCAGCTGGCCTCGCGGCAGCGGCACAGCTCAATGCCGTAGGACATCAGGTCACGGTTTATGAGCGTGCGGATCGCATTGGAGGATTGTTGATGTACGGCATCCCCAACATGAAACTTGAAAAGCAGGTGGTTGATCGCCGGGTTGCATTGCTGCGAGAAGAAGGAGTTGTATTTGAAACACGTACCCAAGTGGGCCCGCAAGAGCCATTTGCCAACGGGCACATTGGACAGATCATGGAGGCGGATGGTGAGTCGCTCCGGTATCGGGATCCCGAGAAATTACTGAAATCTCACGACGCTCTGTTACTTGCGACTGGAGCGACGATGCCTCGCGATTTGTCCGTGCCGGGTAGAGAGCTATCCGGAATTCATTTAGCAATGGATTTCCTGACTCGAAATACGAAAAGTCTTCTGGATTCGAATCTGCAAGACGGAAAATTTATCAGTGGAGCGGACAAACATGTGGTGGTCATCGGAGGTGGTGATACCGGTGCGGACTGCATCGGGACTGCATTGCGCCACCGGTGCAAGAGTCTAGTTAATTTCGAGTTGCTTAATTGCCCTCCGGAAAAACGAAATTCCAGTAACCCGTGGCCGCAATGGCCATTGATTTTTCGCGTGGACTATTCTCATGCGGAGTTCGCGCATCGATTTGGCGAAGATCCAAGAGTTTATGCTGTACTGACAAAGAAGCTTATAGACGATGGCAATGGGTGCGTCAGTGGAATACAGACAGTTGAACTCGACTGGTCGGTGCCAGGGTCAGATACACCTTTTAGCGAAATACCAGGTACGGAAAAAGTGTGGCCATGCGACCTGGTTCTTTTATCAATGGGGTTTGTTGGGCCGGAGAGGTCGATTTCAAATCTGTTGCGTGTGGGGCACGATGAGCGGGGAAATTACGATGCACCGTATGGCCAATTTCTTACCGCTCGCTCCGGTGTGTTCGCTGCCGGGGATTGCCGTCGAGGACAGTCTCTGGTGGTGTGGGCAATTAATGAAGGACGCAGCGCGGCAAGTGCCGTTGATCAATATTTGAGCGGTGCTCAAGGTAATGTGGCGTGAAAGCAATCATCGATAACCAACGACTCATCGTTGCCTTGGATTTTCCATCGACTGATGATGCGCGACGATTAGTGGCGCAACTCGATAATAGTGTCAACTTCTACAAAGTTGGCCTGGAGCTTTTCATGGCCGGGGGATATTTCGAGTTTGTCGATGAACTCGCGGCGGCCGGCAAACAGGTTTTTGTCGATCTAAAGTTTTTTGATGTTCCAGCGACAGTGGGTCGTGCCGTGGAACGGCTCCAACATCGCAACATTAGCTTCGTTACGGTGCATGGCAATGACGGTATTATGCAGGCGGCGGCTGCTTCTAAGGGGGATCTTAAGATTCTCGCGGTAACGGTGTTAACTAGCATTGATCGAGGGGATCTTGATGACCTTGGGTTTCAGTGTGATGTCGAGGAGCTAGTTCTGTCCCGAGCCCGGCGCGCTATCCATTGTGGGTGTGATGGTGTGGTCGCATCTGGACATGAGGCGGCCCGGTTGCGGGACGAATTGGGTGATCGGTTAATGATTGTTATTCCAGGTATTCGACCAGTCGAGAACATTGATGATCAAAAGAGAACGGTTACGGTCGAGGACGCCTTTTCTCACGGAGCGGATTACATCGTAGTGGGTCGACCGATTCGGGATGCTGATAATCCACGCAAAGTTGCCGAGACGATACAGCGGGAGATAGCCAGCGCGCTAATGTCGGCACGTCCATCGTGAAAGATCGACTACTGCGCGCGCTAAAGCGTCAACCCGTCGATCGTACACCAGTGTGGGTAATGCGCCAGGCAGGGCGGTACTTGCCGGAATACCGCGCGGTGCGTGAACAGGCGGGCAGTTTTCTCAACTTGTGTCAGAACCCAGAACTTGCTTGCGAGGTGACACTGCAGCCGTTACGTCGGTTCGGTCTTGATGGGGCTATTCTTTTTTCCGATATTTTGACTATCCCGGATGCTATGGGTTTGGGTCTAACTGTTAACGAAGGAGAGGGGCCACGCTTTGCTAGGCCGATTCGACGCGTTAGCCAGATCGATGGATTAACAGTGCCCGATGCAGAAACTGACATTGGTTATGTATTGGAAGCGGTCCGTTTGATTCGACAACAGCTTGCCGGGACAGTTCCGCTGATTGGGTTCGCAGGGAGCCCGTGGACGTTGGCTACCTATATGATTGAAGGGGAAAGTAGCCGGGATTTCCGCCATAGCAAAGGGTTGCTGCACACAGAGCCAGGCCGCATGCACCAGTTGCTTGAGGTTTTGACCGAAGCGGTGAGTGGCTACCTTCATGCACAGATAGTGGCTGGTGTTCAGGCGGTGATGATTTTTGACACTTGGGGTGGAACACTGGCACACGCCGACTATCAAGAGTTTTCACTGGCCTATTTGAGTCGGATTGTCGCTACACTGCAGGCTGAACTTGGAGCCGATATCGTACCGATTATTCTTTTCACCAAAGGTGGTGGCCAGTGGCTGTCTGAGATTGCTGATTCGGGCTGTGATGCCATCGGCATTGACTGGACGCAGTCATTGTTTAGGGCACGTCAACTGGTGTCCGATCGTGTTGCCTTGCAGGGCAATCTCGATCCGGCGGTTCTCCGAGCTCCGCCAGACACGATTCGAAGAGAAGTTAAGCGTGTGCTGGCTGATTATGGCCCTGGCCCGGGCCACATATTTAATCTAGGCCACGGAATCACCCCAGATATTGACCCAGATCATATGGCTGTGATGGTCGATGCAGTGCAGGAATTTGGTCAAAGCACAGTGTGATTGTCAGCCGCATGGGTCAGTGATTAATTGCAATTGAGTAGGTTTCGATGATGCGGATACGCTCTTGGTGTACCCTAGCGTGGGTTGCGGCGTGGTGTGAAAAAGGATGAAACTGCAGGAAATCGCAAGGCGGGTCAACGGGTATTGCCGAGGTGAGGGAGGAGTTGAGATTACCGGGTTAGCGACCCTCGCTAATGCCGAACCTCACCAGCTTTCTTTTTTTGTTAATTCTCGGCTAAGAGATTGCCTCCAATCGACTCGCGCGGGAGGGGTAATACTGCGGGACGAGGACGTACGCACGTACGGTGGACCCGTAGTAATTTGTGAGAACCCTTACCTCGCTTATGCACAGGTCGCTGGTTTATTTGATCAAACACCGGTGCCTCAGCCAGGGTGTCATTCGTCTGCGGTGATAGCGCCGGATGCAGTGGTTGATGCTACAGCACACGTGGGACCAAACGTAGTTGTTGAGGCGGGTGCATGCCTGGAAGCGGGTGTTGTCATTGGGCCAGGTTCTGTCATCGGGGAAAATGTCCTAATTGGTCAGTCGTCTCGCCTGTATGCTAACGTCACGATATATCACGGAGTCAAAATCGGCCGTCGTTGCGTCATCCAAGGGGGTGCAGTGTTGGGTGGCGACGGGTTTGGAAACGCCAAAGACAAAGGTCAGTGGATCCGTATCCCGCAGCTTGGAGCGTTGATCATCGGCGATGATGTTCAGATCGGCGCGAACACCGCGATCGATCGAGGCAGTATTGAGGACACGCGAGTGGGTAATGGCGTGGTGATCGACAATCTGGTGCAAATTGCTCACAACTGTCAGATTGGTGATCACACCGCGATTGCTGGGTGTGTCGGAATTGCCGGCAGCGTAGTTATTGGTCGACGCTGCACTTTGGCAGGTGCCGCTCGCGTCGCTGACAATGTTTCGATTGTCGATGATGTCCACTTGACTGTGTCGACAATAGTCACGGCTTCTATTAATAAACCCGGATCCTATTCTTCTGGTATGCCACAAATGGCCAGTCGTGACTGGTGGCGTAACGTTGCGCGATTTCGCAGGCTAGATGACGTTGTCCGTCGCCTCCGACGATTGGAAAAATAAGCGGGTGTTCGAGTGCTGACGGATTCACCGGCGCATGGTGTCCGTGCCCGCGATGCGGCGACGCTGATCATCGTACGGGGCTACGCACCCAAACGGGCCATCCTGTTCGGACAGCGGTCTGCTGTAGCTCGTTTTATGCCGGGTCGTTATGTGTTTCCTGGTGGCGCTGTGGCACCGGGTGACGGGACTATGGCTATTGCCACTCCACTTGATCGTGCCTGTGTCCGGTCTATGGGGGTTGGCGGGTCTTCGTGTCGAGCTGCTCGATTGGCTCTGGCCGCGGTGCGAGAGACTTATGAAGAGACAGGCCTGATGTTGGGGCTGCCCGGCCGGACCACCGCGGGTAGCCATTCTTCGTCCTGGCGCCGTTTCAGTGACGAAGGGTTACTTCCAAGTCTTAAGTCGCTCCGCTATGTGGGTCGGGCGATTACGCCAACCTTTTCAAAAATCCGCTACCACGCGCGTTTTTTTCTTGCTTCGGCGGAACATGTACGAGGAGAGATCGCCGGTGATGGAGAGCTTGATAACGTACGGTGGATCGATGAGTGCGAAACCCAGGGATTGCAGATGGCTGACGTGACGCGCTTTATGCTCGATAGAGCTTTGGCGCTCACAGACGGGGCAGTTCCCGAGTTGCCTGCACCGGTTTTTTCCTGGCGTCGAAACAAGCGGTCTGTTGTCTGGCGTTGATGTTTAAGGGTGGGTTAGTGTGAACTGTGAGTTCAGATCAGGTTGACTGTCACAGCTAACTTTTCCCAAATCATGTAGGTGAATCAGCGAAGCCAGTGTCGAGCGTCCGGCAGCACCCGTCAATCGTGTGTCAAGTCCCTGATACAGTGCGGCAACAAGTTCTGGCACGGTTTGTGGTGTTCTTGTTAACTGTTGGATGATTTGCTGTATGCGTTCTTGTCGGTGCCGAATCAATGAATGCACGTAGGGTAGCGGCTCGCGTAATGGAGGGCCATGGGTTGGCCAATAGATGGGTTCGATTCGCCTTGTCAGTTTTTTGAGGCTTGTGATGTAGTCGGTCATGTTGCCGTCGGGCGGAATCACCACGGTGGTTGACCAGGCCATTATGTGATCCCCAGTAAAAAGTGCCGATGGATTTTCCAGGGCAAAGCACAGGTGATTGCTGGTGTGTCCAGGTGTGTGGACACACTCAACGCGCCAGCCCAGTCCGTTAATGACATCGCCATGTGCACAGCGGACATCGGGCACAAAATCCAGGTCAGCCCCTTCCTCAACCGATTCAGACTCTCCCTTGGTCATTTGGCCATGTGGGCCGAACCCGTAGGTTAGGGCACCAGTATGGGATTTCAGCTCCCGCGCCGCCGGTGAGTGGTCGAGATGACAGTGGGTAACCAAGATATGGGTGACAGTTTCTGCCGAAAGTCCTTCAATCAGGGCCTGAATATGGTCCG
>DUBL01000051.1:0-14532 GCA_012960345.1 Gammaproteobacteria bacterium
AGGATCAGCGAAAGACACATATTTCCGTTATACTATGGCGACGCGCAAGCGAGTTCTGGTCATCACCTGCTAGAAGAGCCTGGCCATTCACTTTCATTCTTTGTCCCCGGGTCTATTCCCGATGCACCTCTTCACCATTTTTCATATTGTGTAAATTCGATCATGCCACCAAAGAAACCCGAAGACCTCCCACAACCGGATATCAAACGTTTCCCGCACCTCGAATACACCGTAGTGACTCTCGAAAAAGCCGACCTGCCGAGCAGTAGCCCGCGAGGCGTGTATTACCGTTACGTCGTCGCCAACACCGTTTCTGAAGTGACTGGCTATCGACAGGGAACCAAACGCGAAGTGATGTCCTACTGCTCGACGCTGATCGATGACTTGAATATGCGCACCATCCCGAAGAAAAAGGACTAGACTTCCGCCTGAATCCGACAGAAAGCCCGTTAAATCACCGGATCGGGCGACATCTCCAAATGTAAGGCCTCACCTTCATACGGGTGCGCCTGTGCAACACTTTCGTCCAGTTCAACACCCAAGCCAGGCTCCGTTGGTGGAACCACGTATCCTGCTTCCCATTGGATCGGGCGCTGTACCAGTTCGGCCTGGAACCCACTCCAATCCAGAATGCCCTCCTGAATCAAGAAGTTGGGACTGCACACCGCCAATTGGATGCTCGCTGCTGCCACGACAGGGCCGCAGTACATGTGCGGCGCAATCTGGCAATAATGTGCCTCCGCCATTGCCGCAATCTTTTTACTCTCAAGCAAGCCCCCAACGCGGCCAATGTTCATCTGCAGGATGCCCACGGCACGCTGAGCTAACAAACGATTGAATTCGTACTTAGTGGCGAGTCGTTCCCCACTAGCGATAGGGATGCTGGTCCCCCGAGCCACTTGCGCCATCGCGGCCTCGTTCTCAGGTGGCACGGGCTCTTCGAGCCACAAAGGATCATATGGCTCCAAACGCTTTGCCAGTCGGATCGCTCCGGTTGGAGTCAACTGCCCATGGGTACCCAATAATAAATCTGCCCGACTCCCAATAGCCTCACGGATGCAGCGGGTGAACTCCGTTGCCCGATCTAACGCTGCAATCGACGGTTCGCGAGGGTCAAAAGCACTGTAAGGGCCCACGGGATCAAATTTAACAGCGGTAAAGCCACGCGCCACATAGGCGGCAGCTCGAGTGGCAGCGAGTTCTGGATCCAAATAAACATCAGTTGAGTCATCCGCCTCTGGATAAAGATAGGTATAAGTCCGCACTCGATCACGTACACGCCCGCCCATCAGATCGTAGACCGGTCGATTCAATTCCTTACCAACGATATCCCAACAGGCCATCTCAACCGCACTCAATATCGCCATGAGGACAATCCCGGATCGTTGACTGTATCCGGACGAGTAGATCTGTCGCCATAACCACTCGATTCGGAAGGGGTCAGACCCGAGCACATAGCGCTGGCAGACATCCTGGATAAGGTCCTCAACAACGCGCGGATGAAATGGCAATGAATAAGCTTCCCCATAACCGACAACACCACCATCGGTGACGAGCTTAAGGAACACCCAGTAGCGACCGCCAAATCCTGGCAGCGGATTGCCCACCACAAAGGTTTTGAAATCAGTAACTTTCAATAGGTCAAACCGGATCTTCTCAGGCCTCCCCAATTACTCTCGGGGATTCGGCTCACAACAAAGCTGGGTTTACAGTTTACTCGGTTTTTCTGAAAAACCAGACAAAATCACTTGACCCCAGAGTGCCACCCTCCGCGACGAACTGGCCACACTGGGCTCCTATCAATACCAGCAGGATGGTTATGATGGAGAGAAGCAGAGACCCTCATAACAGGAGCCCGTGATGCTCAGCGCAGGTGAAATCGATCGATACCATCGGGATGGTTATGTCATTGCAAGGGGTTTTCAACTAACACCCCATGAATGCGCGAGACTTCAAGCAGACCTTGAAACTGTGCTCCAACAGAATAGCGATATCCCATCAGATCGTCTAATTAATGTACATCTCGAGGGTAAACCACCCTACGGTGCTATTGGTGCAAGCGGTTTCGAACAGCTTGCGAGAGACCCTCGGATTGTTGACATGGTGGAACAGTTAATCGGCCCCGACCTTATCCTCTGGCTAACACACCTCTTCTGTAAGCCAGCGGCTATCGGCCGCGAAGTGCCCTGGCACCAGGATGGCCAATACTGGCCTATCCAACCAGCGGCCACCTGTACTGTATGGGTTGCCCTCGATACCGTCGACCAGGACAACGGTGCAATGCGGATCATCCCCGGCTCTCATCAACGCGGCTCATTTCGTCACACCACTGATTTAAGTGACGCGCTCACACTGAATCAGGTCGCCGACACCAGTCAATTTGACGAAAACACCGCCCAATATATTGAGTTACAACCAGGTCAAGTGTCACTACACGATATCGGGGTTCTTCACGGTTCTGCGGCAAACACCTCGGGCCGACGACGGGCCGGCCTCGCACTACGCTACATGCCCTCGACGGCGTGGTTCCGACGTGACGCTTCAGTAGAAAACTCAAAACTTGACTGGACCCTACTACCCCTACAACTCGTGCGTGGCGTTAATCGACATGAATTAAACGACCTGCGCGCCGGTCACGGAGACTTCGATCCAGTCATTACGTCTGCCACATTCTGAGTCTCTCACCCAGCAGCTGCACTACTCGTTTAACTCAACTGTGGTCGCCTAGCGGTTAACTGGCGCGCCCGAAGGGATTCGAACCCCTGACCTCTGCCTCCGGAGGGCAGCGCTCTATCCAGCTGAGCTACGGGCGCCATTAGGTGTCGTCCGTCACGGACTCGAATTACCGGTGCAAAATATTGATTGCCCAAAGTGCTGGAAATGCCGTACCCCTCTCCAGAGCATTCAGTATAAACGGGCGTGTGCCAAGGTATGTGTACCGACCTCGCTCATCAAACCTCACCCGTCCGCATGAATTCCTGTCTTATATAGCTCATCTCTCCCAGACAGCAGGGAACATTTTAAATGCGCGTGTTTAAGTTTGCCGACTAACACCACAACGGTAAAACACAGCGCCTTCAACAAAGCCATGCAGTTCCCTGTGTTTGCGAGGTGTTAGGAGCAAATCAACCAACCTCCTCGCAGAATCTATGAGTCGTCGTTACAACACGTGATTCAGAACAGAAAGTGGGATGGACAGTCCCGTCCACCGCATAGTCAGTCGTCCCAATCCCTTACTTCGCCAGTCAGCTGAAAGCATTGAACGTAATGATTGTCGAAGTGTCAACCACGTCACTGACTAGGTGAATCTTTTCGTTAACAAAATGACCCACATCTTCTTCAAGGTGGCATTTGACGAGTAAATCATAAGGCCCCGACACTGAATAGACTTCGGAAACACCATCCATGTCAGCCAGTGTCTGAGCCACGCTGTAAGCACTACCGGGCCCACACTTCACCTGTACAAAAATAGTCTCCACTAAATAGCTCCCGTCGATAGTGATTAATACGTATGTTTTCCAGTGAAGAGTTTAACAAAATCGCCCATGGTGGAGACTTTATCGATGATGGGTGGGAGGGTATTGCTTGTATTGCTTGTAATCCGCCTAATCATCTTTCGAAAGATCGAGAGCATAGATTTTCTCATTCGCCTTTCCAACAATTTGTCGCGCTATGCCTCTACAATTAGCCGCCCCAAATAAAAGGGCAACTTAATTTCAAACCAACAAGTTCTTGGAGGGAAACAATGCTAGGCGACCAAATTGGTTCAATAGAATGCGCAACTGTCAACAAAACCCTTACGGCTGAGGGCGCACTACCGAAGTTTGAGGTTTCAGCGACGGGAGGGGGACAATTGTGTGGTGCTGATGTCACTTCGATCGCTACTTATATGGCACAAATGCGCTCTGATGGTTCTCTTTACGGCGAATGCCCCAATGCGGGTGTCGTTATGGCTGCCGACGGCGTAGCAACATTTAGGGCCACTGGGGTGGGTTCTTTCACTGAAGACGGCGGCTCGAAGTTTCGAGGTGTGGCGTATTTTGAAACTTCGGCACCATCACTATCGAGCCTTAACGGAATGTGCGTGGTTTACCACTGGGATGTGGATGCGAGTGGCGTCGCGACTTGGAAGCTTTGGGAGTGGACATAGCACTTCTCGACTTTGCAAATCATCTGTTATGACAGACTGCATGTGGAGACCGAAGCCCCGCTCCTCCGGCGGGGCTTTTTTTCGCCTAATTCAATGGCACCGGCTTGAGTCTCGGACATCGACATGGATAGTCATAAGACACAACATATGCTGAGACGCTACAAGCAACGTAAAACAGAGCATTTAACCAACAATTTGGGGACAGAATTAAGAGGCGATACCTATCAGCGAACAGCATCGCCTAGCCCCCAGGACCACCTGTTCATGCCAGGAAAACCCAACAATAACTGGACAAACACCCACCCTAACGGGATAGCATAGGGGCTTCAAACACTATTGGAATTTCCCTGCTATGGCTGAAACAACTGGCTATAACGCTGATGCCAACGCGTCAGGCCTCTATGACGATGTAACTGGCAGCGTTGGGCATTGGTTCGGGGACTGGTTTTGCAGATTGACCTTCGGCTACGGAGGGGAGTGTGAGGCGGACACTAACTGGTTTGATTTCGGCCCTGGCCAATGGGCCTTTACTATCTTCTTGCTCTGGTTTATCTGGACTCAGTTGTTCAAGCGTGGGTAACCAGTATGGTGTCGAAAAGCGCTTGCGCTATACGTTATAATCGCCTCCGACCTTGACCCGGGGTGCGCCAACCCCCAGCATCCTAATCACTTTGAACTGTTGTGACGCGGAGGAAAACTGCATGTCGAGTGTGATGACCGATCAAGCACTGATTCGAACGGTCAGTTGGGGCGCAATAGGCGGTATTGTGCTAACACTTTTTTTGATACTCCTCGGCAACATCAACGCGGGTGACGTTAGCGAACGCCAGCGCGTGGATAGGAATACACGCTATGGCGCCAGTTCCGGCACAGCCGAGCGAGTTAAGGCAGTCGGGCAGATAAACTTAGCGTCCAACACCACTATATCAAGCGCTACCACCCAGGTGGCGGCAACAGCAACTGCGGTTATTGATGGCAAGAAAATCTATAACGGGATGTGCGTAGCCTGTCATGGCGCTGGCGTAGCCGGAGCACCTCGTGTCGGCGACAAAGGCGCATGGGCTGAGCGCATTGATAAAGGTGCGACTACTCTCTACGCTAATGCCATTAATGGCGTGCAAGGGAGCAGCGGCGTCATGCCTGCCAAGGGAGGCAATCCTGCTCTGAGCGATGATGAGATTAAAGCTGTCGTTGATTATATGGTTGCCCAGTCAAATTAGTTGACCAGCGCAAGTCATTCTCCCTCACCCAAAACGCTGCGTATAAGAAGCAAGTTCTTCTAGTTTACTCACGGCATCCCCTGCATCAAGCACCGTCCGGGCTCGGTCCACTCCATCACCGACCGAAATGACGACGTCTGCTGCATATAACGTCGCACCCGCATTAAGCGCGACCATGTCATAAGCCGGACCTTTCTCACCAGACAAGGCACTGTGAATCAACGCCAAACTCTCACTGGCACTTTCGACTTTGATCGAGGATAGCGCCTGTCGCTCTATGCCGTAGTCCTCGGGACTGATGACAAACTCGCTCAGTTCGCCTTTGTAGAATTCACACACCGGAGTGCTGTCGGCGATACTAATCTCGTCGAGGCCATCGAATGAACTGACCACCAAGGTGTGAATACTCCCCAAATTACCAAACACCTCGGCTAGGGGTCGCAACCAACGCTGTTCATATACACCAACCAGTTGCCAACAAGCAGCGGCGGGATTGGTCAGCGGCCCCAACAAGTTGAATATCGTTCTGACACCGATTTCACGTCGGGGTCCCACTGCGTGTCTTGTCGCACCATGATGTGTGGGAGCAAACATAAATCCAATGCCCACATGATCAATCGTTTCCCCCACCTGATCAGGTGTCAGACCAATGTAAACACCAGCCGCCTCCAACACATCAGCGCTGCCTGATTTACCAGTAGCGGCTCGATTACCGTGCTTCGCAACCGTGATGCCAGCCGCCGCAGCAACCAACGCACAAGCGGTAGAGACATTAAAGAGTCCTGCCGCATCACCGCCAGTGCCAACCGTATCGACAACCTTGTCTGACCTCACTGATACAGCTGCCGCAAACTCTCGCATAACGATCGCCGCGGCAGTTAATTCGTCAACTGTTTCCCCCTTGATATGCAGTGCCGTAAGGAATGCACCGATCTGCGCCGGTGTCGCATCCCCTTGCATCACAATCCGCATGACGCTGTTCATCTGTTCCCGATCCAGGTCTACGCCCCGAGCAACTGAGCGAATCGCGCTGTGCATGTCCATGATCAAGCGAATCCCTAATCCTGATCAGGGGATCAGCACAGTGGCACCCGTCGTCCGACGCGCCTCAAGGTCACGATGAGCGTCTGCAGCTTCAGACAAGGGTCGCTCCTGACGCACCTCTGCACGCACCGTTCCATCCTGCATCACTTCAAACAACTCTGACACGCAGGCAAGAAGACTGTTGCGATCAGGTATATAGTTAAATAAAGACGGCCGTGTCAGGTAAACCGAGCCTTTGCCCTGGAGTAGTGCTGGATCGATGGGGTCCGGCGCACCCGAAGACGCTCCGAACAACACCATGTGCCCTCGTGGTCGAAGGCAGTCAAAACCACCTAGAAATGTATCCTTTCCAACTGCATCATAGACCACATCCACTCCCTTACCATCGGTTAATTCTCGAACCCGTTCAACAAAATCTTCCTGCGTGTAGTTAATTAAGTGAGTGCATCCGTGCTGACGCGCCAGTTCGGCTTTCTCATCCGAACTCACCGTGCCGATCACCGTGACTCCAAGACGGCTGGCCCACTGGCACGCCATCAACCCCACACCACCGGCAGCGGCATGGAATAAAATAGTGTCGCCCGCGCTGACGGGTACGGTCTGACGAAGTAGGTACTGGGTCGTCATTCCTTTGAGCATGGCAGCAGCAGCAGTCCGATCCTCTATACCCTCAGGCACTTTAACAACGCGTCCCGCAGGCATCAGGCGCGCCTCTGCATAAGCGCCGATCGGTGCAGAGGCATAAGCGACTCGATCACCAACGCTCAGATCATCAACATCTTCGCCTATGGCCTCAACGACACCAGCGGCTTCTAATCCTGGCGTAAACGGTGACTGGGGCGCTGGATAAGCACCCGTACGGAAGTAAACATCGATAAAATTTAGTCCAATCGCCGTGTGACGCAATCTGACCTCCCCCGGTCCGGGGTCACCGACTCGAATCTCTTCAAAATGAAGAGATTCGGGCCCTCCAGGCTCATGCACCAGAAACGCTTTAGTCATTGTCGAACTCTCCTACGCGTATTTATCAAACGTTGACAGCTATTCTAACGCGTCATATGCACCCACAGCGCAAACCACTGTTTAGATGACGCGCACACCATCGGCGGATTCGATCACAACAACCGTATCAGAAAAAAATCCGTTGAATGCGGTCTGACAAGCCGCACCGTACGCTCCGATTCTTTGAAACTCAATCCAATCACCTTCACCTATGTCAGAGGGTAGATCAAGTGGCGCCGGATAGACATCGAGCGCGTCGCAGGTAGGACCAAACACCTTGAATGATTGAACAACATCAGAGAATGGTCGTGATTCAACCACACGAACGGGCATCCGCAAGCCCAGTTTTTCCTCTATCATCGCGCCATACATGCCATCGTTAAGATAAATCATGTCGTTTTTTCTCAGTTGCACCTGTAGAACCAATGACTCACCGTGCATACAAAGTGCCCGCCCCGGCTCACATAACAACTCACAGTCCGTCGGCATCTGTATCTCGCGATAAGTTTGATCAATGAGCTCGAGAAAAGGCACGATCGTCGGTATCGGAGAATTGACATAATCACCAGGAAATCCGCCGCCTACATCAATACAGGCTGGCGCCACGCTTGTCTGCTGAACAACATTACTCACCATCTCCAACCCAAGGCGATAGGCCTGTGCATCGACACACTGAGAGCCGACGTGAAATGCGAGGCCTGTGGCATACCCAATGTGATCTGCTGCGCGAACCAATTCCACCGCTGCACCGATATCAGCTCCGAACTTACTGGATAATTCGTAAATCGCACCGCCATGATCTATTGCCAACCGGACGACGACGACGACATTGCGCGACGGCGGAATCACATCGATCAGTTTCGTCAATTCCGCTGGATGATCGACGACAAAATGACGTACACCGTACTCCTGATAAGCGCGATAGATAGCAGCCCGGGCCTTAACGGGGTGCATGAAATAACACTGTGCTGAAGGAAATAAACTTGAAACCAACTCGACTTCAGCTAGGGAAGCCGTATCAAAATGGCCAATTCCCGAGGCGTTGAGCGCTTCCAACATATGCCTACCAGGATTGCACTTCACCGCGTACAGCACCTTGCCGGGAAAATGCTGTAGGAAAACTTGCGCCATATCCCGCACGGCTTGCGGCCGGAAACAAAAAATCGGTTGATCTGGGGCCAACGCATCAACCATGACCTCCGGCGAGGAAAACACAGGCAATTCATTTGCTTGGATCACAACGCTTCCACCTGGGCTGCGGTATGCCGAGCCAGAATACGGTAACCCAATTCACTGTAGTGACCCCCACAACCTTCGATGCCAGAGGACTGGCCCGTATCAAATAACGCACAAGCCTCGTTAAGGTCGATGTCCTTGAGCAGTTCATCACCCAAGTTATGCATCTGCACGTTACGAGCAGCCAGAGCGTCAATTAACGACTGGTAAGGCCAGACGCCGGTCCTCGCGTAATGCTGAAAATCAAGAATCGATGGCAATAACTGCACCACTGACCGTTTGCCACGTGCTTGCGCGACCGCAACAAAGCGATCCACTATTTCTACTGAGATAGGCAACGCCCTTGACTCATGATCAGGCATGTAAAGCTGCCCGTACCAGGGCAATTGGGCCAGTTTTGCCTGTACCTTCCAATGGAAGAATATCCGCACTAGCGTGAGCGTAAACGGAAAGCGCCAAATCGGTAGCCCCGACATTCCTCCAGCGACAAGATAGTCATGTGGAACGTGTGCCGCCGGGTCACGAACAGCCGCCTCAAACTCAGTAAATGTCCGTGCTTCTGCGGGCACATATTGCAGACGACCATCGGGTAGAGCAATATAGCGCGCCTTCGAAGCAAACAGACTCGCACCAAACTTGCTCGGCTGATACACCCAAACATCGAAATTTCGAGTAACGTGGCGAGCGATGTCTTCTGAGAAAAAACTCAGTACGACCGTGCCCGCAGTGTCATGCACTGCGTCTTCAAATCGCATTAATGCCTGATCGATGCCAAATCCGGGCACACCATAATTGGCCACGTGGCAACCCAACATACCGGCAACCCATTCCCCCCAACGAAAATCTGCTGTGAAGGAATCCCCATAAAGCGACACACAAATAGAAGAATACGCAGGGTCGGCCAGAGACTGGGTATCGCCAGGTCCAGATGATCGCTGAGCCACTGGATCTGGCCCAATTCCCCAACTCGCCACCCCATACGCCTGATATTTCGCATAACTGCTCAATGTTTGAATCAACTTAGGTTTGTACACATAACCTCGCGGTAAAAACACCTGTTTTAAAGCCAGCCACGACAGGCATTCAAGTGCCATAACCGCAAAAATCACGATGATCAAATAGAGGCAAAGCGTCTTTTTTTGTGGAACTTTCATCGGCATGGGAATCGTAATCAACGCCTCTTCTCAAGCGAAATGCCAACGCCATGGCAAGACAGCACCTGTCTCGTATTCGACAATAAATTAATTAATACTGTATATTTATACAGTCTCTTATTCACAATAAATGGCGCCCATATTGATCAATTACGCTGAACTGCACTGTATATCGAATTTTACTTTCCTGCGTGGTGCTTCGCACCCGGCAGAACTTGTTCGACAAGCCACTCACCTCGGCTATACGGCACTGGCCCTCACTGATGAGTGCAGCGTAGCCGGGGCGGTGCGAGCGCATGTGGCCGCAGTCAAACACGGCCTACACCTGATCATTGGTAGCGAGTTCAATCTAATCGATGGCCAACAACTCGTCCTACTTGCCCGTAACCGTAACGGCTATCGTCAGTTGGTACAACTGATTACCCAGGGTCGTCGGGCGGCTCCTAAAGGACATTACCAATTATCCCTTTCTGATATCGGTGAGGGGGGGCTTTCTGATTGTCTCGCCCTATTGCCTTGCGACCCCAACCTAACGGCCGAAGACCAACTGAAGGAACGATATACCTCACTCACGCAACATGCTGACTCAATCAAAACATTAATGCCGGGTTGCACATGGCTGGCCCTGGAACAATCGACCAGCGGATTTGACCGCCAACATTTGACTGCGCTTCGCACGATTGGACAAAAACTCAGATTGCCCCTGGTTGCCACCGGCAACGTACACATGCATTCACGCAGCAGACAACCGCTGCAGGATATTCTAACCACCATCCGCCTTGGCACGACTGTCGATGCCGCTGGCCATTGCTTGTTCAGTAATGGAGAGCGCCATTTACGCTCGCCCATACTACTACAACGCCTCTATCCTCCAGCACTGCTACAGCAGAGCCTTACCATTTCTGAACAATGTTCGTTTTCCCTAACAGAACTGCATTATCAATACCCACGGGGGGTTATTCCTCATCCACTTAACGCTGCCGAATACTTACGCAAACTGACGTATGCAGGCATGCAAACTCGATGGCCCGCAGGTGCACCTGAGTCTATTTATCAGCAGGTCGCGCATGAGCTTTCACTCATTGAAGAGCTCGGTTACGACGCCTACTTTCTCACCGTACACGACATTGTCAATTTCGCACGCCACAAAAACATCCTGTGCCAAGGGCGTGGCTCGGCCGCTAATTCTGCCGTGTGTTACTGCTTGGGGATTACAGAAGTCGATCCTGCTCGAATGAATCTTTTGTTTGAGAGATTCATTTCTCGTGAACGCAATGAACCACCCGACATAGATATAGATTTTGAACACGAACGGCGTGAAGAGGTAATGCAATACGTTTACCGGAAATATGGTCGTGATCATGCTGCACTAACAGCAACTGTCATCACTTACCGACCCCGCAGCGCTCTTCGCGATGTAGGTAACGCACTGGGTCTTAAATTGGCCCAGGTCAACCGATTGGCGGCCGATACTGGCTGGTGGGAAGGCGGGACAATCGACCCCCATCGAGTTCGCAAACTTGGTCTCAACCCAGAAAATCCATCTATTACACGACTACTCACACTCGTCAAAGAGTTAGTAGGATTTCCTCGTCACCTTTCACAACACTCCGGAGGATTCATTATTTCCCACGAGCCGTTGGGTGATCTGGTGCCTATTGAAAATGCGGCCATGGCCGAACGCACTGTGATCCAATGGGACAAAAACGATATCAACACGCTTGGACTACTCAAAGTCGACTGCCTGAGTCTGGGCATGCTGAGTGCAATTCATCGGTGTTTTGACCTAATTAAAAAACACGGTGGCAACAACTGGGCCATGGCAACGATTCCCACCGAAGACCCAGTCGTCTATGACATGATGGGTAATGCCGATACCGTGGGCGTATTTCAGATCGAATCACGTGCACAGATGGCCATGCTACCGCGACTCCGCCCGGTATGTTTTTATGATCTAGTCATCCAAGTAGCGATCGTCCGTCCTGGACCAATCCAGGGCGATATGGTGCATCCCTACCTTAAAAGACGCCAGGGACACGAAGCGGTGACTTATCCTAACGACGCAATGCGTCAAGTCCTCGGGCGCACTCTAGGGATCCCTATATTTCAGGAACAAGTTATCAAATTGGCAGTGGTAGCTGCTGGGTTTACAGCTGGCGAAGCCGACAGCCTACGACGTGCAATGGGAGCATGGCGACGCCATCGCGATCTATCGAATTATGAAGAAATGCTCGTCAATGGCATGCGTGAACGAGGCTATCCAGAAACCTTTGCAAAACAGATCTACCGACAGATTCTTGGCTTCGGGGAATACGGTTTTCCTGAGGCGCATGCCGCCAGTTTTGCTCTGCTGGTCTACGTATCGGCATGGCTAAAATGCCATCAACCTGCCGCATTTACCTGTGCACTTCTCAACAGTCAGCCCATGGGATTCTATGCGCCCGCCCAGCTAATACAAGATGTACGCCGCCATGGCGTGCAAGTAAAACCAATCGATGTGACTGTCAGCGACTGGGAATCAACTCTTGAGCAGGACGATGAAACCCTTGCGTTGCGTCTTGGCCTGCACCTGATCAATGGCTTTAGTCAAACCGGTGCTGTTCGTCTACTGAACGCTCGCGCGGACCGGGCATTCAGAGATCTTCAGGATTTCGCCCAACGCACCCACCTCAACAAAACTGACCTACAGGCACTCGCTGCAGCCAACGCTTTTATGGCATTGGTCAGAAGCCACCGGAAAATGGCGTATTGGGAAGTTGCCGGCATCTCAACACCAACTCCGATACTGAATCGAACCTATTTCAACGAAGGCACGCCAATGATACCCAAAGCGACCCCCGTTGATGACGCACATGCCGATTACGCAAGTATCGGATTGACTCTCGGACCTCATCCACTCGCCCTAATACGACCGATTCTCTGCGGGTTGAGTCTGTCTACGCGTGAAGAGCTTTATCGACAATCACATGGACAAACCGCAAAAGTGGCCGGCCTAGTGATCGCTCGGCAACGGCCCGCCAGCGCAAACAACGTTACCTTTGTAACGCTGGAGGACGAAACAGGCAGTATCAACCTTGTGGTGTGGAAAAAAATCGCTGAACAATATGCCTCGATATTACTTGGCGCATCTGTGATCAGTGCGTCAGGGGAAATTCAACGCGAGGGCGATATCCTTCACTTGCTTACTGACCAGCTGATCGATCTCTCTTACCTACTCGATGATCTCACGACTCAATCACGAAATTTCTGCTGAAAAACCACTTCAATTAATAATCAATGTGCCCCATCACCTAAAATAACATCAGCCAACTCCCTGACAACACCTTCTCCCCCCCGGGCCACTGTAACCAATGTCGCAATCGATCGCACGGCCACGTGCGCATCTGCTGGCGCAACGCGATGACCCACCAACTCCATCGCCTGAATATCATTGGTGTCGTTCCCCACATAGACAATCCGATTAGGATCAAACCCTCGATCAGCGATCAACTGTGCAACCGCCTTGCTCTTGTCTTGGCACCCCTGTAGACAATCAATATTCAGTTTTTTCGCACGTTCAGAAACAACAGGATTAGTCTCAGTCGACAAAATAAGCAATTCAATCTGTGCCGCACGTAGTAACTCGATACCCCAACCATCACCGCGATGACAGACAACAGCTTCCCGACCATCTTGAAATACATAGACTCGGTTATCCGTCAGTACCCCATCGAAATCTAGGATAACAAGATCGACACTAAGCAAGAGACATCCCCTTAATGGAAACCAGTCGAGAATGCGCTGTCGCCAATTTCCACCTTATGCTACATCGAAAAAGGCAATGAACTGGCGCTGCAGGCCGCCTGAACGGTGTTCCGCAACAAACAAGCAATCGTCATCGGCCCGACACCACCTGGAACAGGGGTCACGGCACCAGCGACCTTCGACACCGAATCAAAATCCACGTCACCAACCAGGCGTGTTTTCCCCTCTTCGGTATCAATACGATTGATCCCCACATCGATCACCACAGCCCCCGGTTTTACCCACTCTCCGGTAATCATCTGCGACCGACCGACTGCCGCTATGAGAATATCTGCATCGCGGCAGACCCCTGGCAAATCCTGTGTCCGAGAATGGGCAATGGTAACGGTACAGTGCGCGGCTAACAGCAAAGAAGCCATGGGCTTTCCCACGATATTAGAACGACCCACTACCACGGCCTGCTTACCAGACAAATTCTCCATCGTCTGCTGCAACAGAATCATGCAACCAAGCGGTGTGCACGGGACAAGTCGTGGCGTTCCAGTCGCGAGCAAACCCACGTTACTGAGGTGAAATCCATCAACATCTTTTGCCGGGTCGATCGCATTGATCACGGCGTGGGTATCGATCTGGTCAGGCAACGGTAGTTGAACCAAAATTCCGTGTACTGCCGGATCTGCATTCAATTGATGAACCAATTGCAATAACTCCGCCTCACTTGTTGTGGGCGCTAGCTTATGCTCAAACGATTGCATTCCACAGGCAACGGTCTGCTTACCCTTGTTTCTGACGTAAACGTGGCTCGCTGGATCCTCCCCGACCAGGACAACAGCAAGTCCCGGCACTAGATCGTGATTATCTCGTAGGCTCGCTACTTCGACTGCGACTTTTTCACGCAGGACAGCAGCGATTGCCTTTCCATCAATAATATCCGTCATGCGGGCCTCGTTATAGATTCAACCGGAAAAATTCAGGCGGCTTC
>DUBL01000051.1:14584-35339 GCA_012960345.1 Gammaproteobacteria bacterium
CAGGACAGCAGCGATTGCCTTTCCATCAATAATATCCGTCATGCGGGCCTCGTTATAGATTCAACCGGAACATTTCAGGCGGCTTCGATTCGCACTGCGCAGTATTTGAACTCAGGTATCTTGCCCACCGGATCAAGCACTGGATTGGTCAACAGGTTGGCAGCCGCTTCAACATAGCAAAATGGGATAAACACTTGTTTCGGCTGCAATCCGAAGTCTGCCCGCGCATGAGCGACCACCTCTCCTCGACGAGATGCAATACGAACCAGATCTCCTTCAGTCGCACTGATTTTCTCAAGATCATCCGGATGAATATCGACGATTGGGTGAGGTTCAATCGCATTCAACACCGAGGCGCGACGCGTCATGGCCCCGGTATGCCAGTGTTCAAGTTGGCGCCCGGTAATCAGCACGCAAGGGTATTTTTCATCCGTTTGTTCATCAGCCCATCTCAACTGGGCAGGAACAAACCGTCCTCGCCCACTCTCAGTAGGAAATCCATCCCGAAATACAACCCCCTGACCAGGATCGTCGTCGTTTTCGCATGGATACGTCACGCTGCCTTCGCGCTCTAGACGCTCCCAACTTATTCCCTTAATGCTTGGCATCGCACCACGTATCTCCTCGAAAACAGCAGCAACACCAGAATAATCCCAGGAAAGGCCTAGCCGCCCTGCCAGCTGTTGAATAATCCACAAATCGCCCTTTGCGTCTCCGGGAAGCGGCAACGCTTGTCGCCCTAACTGCACCCGTCGATCTGTATTAGAGAAAGTACCCGTCTTCTCTGGAAAAGCCGAAGCAGGCAAGAATACATCGGCATACGCCGCTGTCTCTGTCAGAAATAAATCCTGCAGCACCAGGTGCTGCAAAGACGCGAGACCTTTTCTCGCATGATTAAGATCAGGATCAGACATCGCCGGATTTTCACCCATGATGTACATCCCTGTGATCGCCCCAGTGAGCGCGGCATCCATGATCTCTACGACCGTCAGCCCCGGGGTTTTATCGAGCGGTGTCTGCCAATAATTCTCAAACCAGCTGTGTGCCGCACTGTCATCCACCCGTTGATAATCAGGGAAAACCATTGGAATCAAACCTGCATCGGAGGCCCCTTGAACATTATTTTGTCCCCGCAATGGATGAAGACCAGAACCTGGACGTCCGACATTACCCGTCATCATCGAAAGCGTGATCAAGGCACGAGCGTTATCAGTTCCGTGGACATGTTGTGATATACCCATGCCCCAGAAAATCATCCCGTGACGAGTGTTCGCGTACAACCGGGTCACCTCGCGAATGTGTTCGGCCTCGATCCCACACAATGGCGCCATGACTTCTGGACTGCAATCCGCAATGTTTTCTTTGATCGCGTCAAAGTCCTCAGTACGCTGGTCAATAAACTCCTGGTCAACCAGATTCTCCTCAATCACCGTGGCGATCATCGCGTTCAGTAACGCGATATCGCTATCTGGCTTGAACTGGAGAAAATGGTGCGCATGCCGGGCAAGATCAGTGCGCCGTGGATCAATAACAATCAAAGTCGCGTTGGTTCGAGCGGCATTCTTCATAAACGTTGCCGCAACAGGATGGTTGTTGGTCGGGTTGGCACCAATGACGATGATTACCTCAGCATTCGCAACGTCCTCCACCTGATTGGACACCGCACCAGAACCAAGCCCCTCAAGCAACGCCGCGACAGAAGACGCATGACACAGGCGAGTACAGTGATCGACATTATTAGTACCGAATCCGGTCCGTACCAGCTTCTGGAAAAGATAGGCCTCTTCATTGCTACCTTTTGCCGACCCGAACCCCGCCAACGCAGACGGTCCATTCTCCTTAAGCACCCGCTTCCAACCATCAGCCGCAAAGTCGAGCGCTTCGTCCCAAGTGGCCTCTCGAAACATGCGCAGTGGCTCGGACGGATCAAAGTCATCGTTCAGGCCCTTGGCCACTCCGTCGCGGCGAATCAAAGGTGTAGTAATGCGCTGCGGGTGATTCACGTAATCGAACCCATAACGGCCTTTAACACAAAGACGTCCATGGTTAGCCGGACCATCACGTCCAGTAACGTAACGAATGCGATCATCTTTTACGTGGTAGGTGAGCAGGCAACCCACACCACAGTATGGGCATACCGAGTCAATCTTACGATCCATCTGCTCGAGTCCCACCCCCCCCGCTGGCATCAACGCTCCCGTTGGGCACGCCTGGACACATTCACCACAGCCAACGCAGGAACTCTCACCCATGGGGTCACCCAAATCGAACACGATCTCTACATGGGCACCTCTATGAGCAAAACCGATCACATCGTTGGCTTGTTCTTCGCGGCACGCCCGCAGACAACGAGTACACTGGATACACGCTTCTAAGTTGACTTCAATTGCTGGATGAGAAACATCCGCCATTGGTTGATTTCGGCTCGCAAAACGGCTCGGTCCAACATTGAGTCGATCGCACCATTGATCGAGTTCCGAAATGCCAGTAAATTTCGCTTCGCCCACATCTGTCTTAAGGAGTTCCAGCACGAGTGCCTGAGTTTGCCGTGCACGCGCGTTATTACTGTAAACCACCATTCCCTCTGTCGGCTGCCGACAACACGAAGGCGCCAATGCCCGCTCTCCCTCTATCTCTACAACACACGCCCGGCAATTGCCGTCAGCCCGCAAACCATCGCTATAACACAAGTGGGGAATGTCATGACCCGCACGCTGTGCAGCCTTCAAAATACTCTCACCGCCTCGGGCTACGACCGATACACCGTCCAGATCGAAACCGATGGATTGCGCCTGCTCAATCATTGAACCACTCACCCTAGGCCAACTTCATTGGGAAAATATCTCATCACACACCGCAACGGATTAGGTGCTGCCTGCCCCAGACCGCAGATAGAGGCATCCTCCATCACCTGGGCAAGGTCTTCGAGTAAATGCTTATCCCAAGTTGATTGGTTCATCAATACCACTGCTTTTTCAGTCCCCACTCGACAAGGCGTGCACTGCCCACAGGATTCATGAACAAAAAAGCGCATTGCATTCACAGCTGCATCGCGAGCGCGGTCTTGATCAGACAGAACAATCACTGCTGCCGACCCAATAAAGCATCCGTGGGGTTGCAGCGTATCAAAATCGAGCGGCTCATCAGCCAATGCCGCAGGTAGGATGCCACCCGAAGCCCCGCCCGGAAAATATGCGTAAAGTTCGTGGCCTTCGAGCATGCCTCCACAGTATTCTTCAATCAATTCTCTCAAACTGATTCCGGCCGGCGCTAGATGCACACCCGGGCTTTTTACTCTGCCACTAACTGAGAAAGATCGCAGGCCTTTTCGTCCACGCCGCCCCTGTCCAGCAAACCAATCAGCCCCGCGCTCGACAATATCCCTCACCCAATAAAGCGTTTCACAATTGTGCTCGAGTGTTGGTCGACCGAATAACCCCACTTCAGCCACATAAGGCGGCCGCAACCTTGGCATGCCCCGTTTCCCTTCTATGGACTCGATCATCGCTGATTCTTCGCCACAAATGTAAGCGCCAGCACCACGGCGCAATTCGAAGACCGGTAATGTGTCACCAAATACGGACTGGACTTCCTCTATTGCTTTTTGCAAAACAGCAAGCACCCCAGGATACTCGTCGCGCACATAAAGATAACAGGTATCAATACCCACCACCTTCGCAGCGATCAACACCCCTTCAAGAAATCGATGTGGATCTCGCTCGAGATAGACGCGATCCTTAAACGTGCCAGGCTCCCCCTCATCAATGTTAACCGCCATCAGTCGAGGTGACGATTGTTCTTTCAGAATGCGCCATTTACGCCCGGCAGGAAATCCCGCACCGCCAAGACCGCGGAGACCCGACGACTCTAGTGCGCTGATAATCACCTCTGGATCACAGGTTCCATCGTGACACTGCTGGTAAAGTGTGTAGCCGCCTTGCTTACGGTAATCAGCCAGTCCAATCCAGTCATTAGACAATTCGAAGGCCTGTCGACCGTCGTCGACCAGTGCCTTGACCGTAGCCACCTTCGCACGCGGCACCGGCCGCTGACCGACCACAGCAACAGGTGCCTGATCGCAACGCCCGACACACGGGACTCTTTGTACGCGGACCTGGCCATCCAAAGCATCACTCAACGCGATGACGAGTTGGTTTGCGCCAAACAACTCGCACGTCACTGAATCGCAAACCCGTACGGTCAATGCTGGCAGTGCATCACCTTCCTTGAGAACGTCGAAATGATGATAAAACGTCGCCACTTCATAGATTTCCGCCGGCGCCAGTTTTAACTCCTCAGCTAACGCAACCATTCGGTCTGCAGCAATGTGGCCTTCTCGATCTTGGAGTCGATGAAGATATTCGATCAACAGATCACGCCGGCGCGGCAAATCAGAAATAGCATCCCGTACGGCCACCAAGGCGGCTGGACTGACAGCCCGCCCTTTACCGCGACCCGCACGCCGGTGAGACTTTGCTTCATTACTCACAATTGTCACCGACCGCGTTGCCCATCTTAGATTAAACCCTCTATCTTGATATCCGGTGGATGCGAATCATAGACCAAAGTGACTGTTACTATCGATTTTGGTGCATATTCTACTGCCTCTGACGATCAATTAAGCCCCGTTACCGTACATCGTAATGTGTAATCCATTGATATTCTGCGATAGCAACTTGCATCACACGGATGCTCAGGTACATTCATGTACAGAACCCTGTACACCATCAGAGCGGATGGATATCGCTACTCCCGACCATCATTAAGCACTTGCCGCTGGCCCCGGATTGTAGAGGCTCTGCTGCTGATCCCCACATCATTGACCCCATAAAGCGCCCGTGATGATGTCCACCGACACAATGGCCCTAGCCCTGCGACCAAAATGCTGAACTCCTCGAATCTCCAGGCAAAACTCAGTGGCGTTAATCTGTCGCAGGTTCTCGGTGCGCGTGAACTCTTTTCAAACCTTATGTTCGAACTTCAAACCGGGGAAATTCTACTGGTAAGGGGGGCGAACGGCTGCGGGAAAACCAGCCTTCTTCGAATCATCTGTGGGTTGGCATTACCCGAATCCGGAACAGTTTTCTGGGACAACAAAAACATCCACGAGCAACCTAGTGAATACCGCACCATACTGACTTACGTAGGTCACCGAGCGGGTGTCAAGCTCGACCTGACACCAGAGGAAAACCTGCAACTCGTCGCAGTCAACCAAGCGCCGGAAAATCGCCTTTCGATCGAAACCACTCTCGATCAACTGGGGCTTAAGAAACAGACCCATTTACAGTGCCGCTACCTCTCCCAAGGACAACTACGACGTGTCGCCTTGGGTCGATTATGGCTAAGCGGAACCTTGCTGTGGGTACTGGACGAACCGTTTACCGCCCTCGATGACAACGGTATCACTGACATGGAAACCTTGCTCGAGGCTCACACCAGGCAAGGCGGCATGGTAGTTATGGCCAGTCACCGTGTGCCGCTTCTTCGCGATGCAACAATCACCGAGTTGGTGTTGTGACTCAGCCTGCGAAACTTAGTGCGGTGTCACGGGCTCTGTTTGCCCGAGATATTCGCCTTATGGTTCGTCGTTGGAGTGATCTCATCCAACCGGTCGTCTTCTATCTGATTATCATTATTCTCTTTTCATTGGGTACCGGCGCTGATCCAGGTCCACTCAAAACAATCGGCGCGGCTGTTCTATGGGTCTCCGCATTACTTTCAACATTACTTGGGTTGGAGAGCCTGTTCCGGAGTGATTTCGATGACGGCTCATTAGAACAACTGGCACTCAGCCCACATCCGCTTGCTTTGCTGCTTTTGACACGAGTAGGAACACACTGGATAGCAACCGGCCTGCCTCTGCTACTAGTGACGCCACTGCTCGCCGAATTACTGTATCTCGATGCAAACACAATCAAAACCGTGCTCGTCAGTCTACTGATAGGGACACCCACCTTAAGCTTGATCGGCTCAGTTGGGGTCGCTCTGACGGTCGGCCTTCGTCGCGGGGGCCTTCTAAGCGCTCTGATTGTGTTACCACTCTATATTCCGGTACTGATCTTTGGCACCGGCGCAATCCAAGTCACCATGGCTGGCCTGTCTCCCGCATCCGAACTCTATGCCCTGGGCGCAATGCTCGCGCTGGCGATCACCCTGGCGCCTTTGGCAACGGGAGCCGCACTTCGAATCAGCCTCAATTCATAACTTACTCGTCTGTCACACACCCCTCGCTCGCATTCTTCACCATCTTAATATATTTGTAGAGCGTGCCACGATTTGCCTTAAAAGGCGGCGCATTCCAAGCCGCACGACGATCCGTTAACTCTTGGTCAGACAAATCCACCTTGATTTCGTTCGTCACCGCATCAATGGTAATCCTGTCACCGTCCCTAACCAACGCGATCGGTCCACCCTCCTGCGCTTCCGGAACAACATGACCAATAATGAACCCGTGAGATCCTCCTGAGAAACGGCCGTCCGTCATCAGGGCAACATCGTCACCTAACCCCGCGCCCATAATGGCTGATGTCGGCGTCAACATTTCGGGCATACCCGGTCCGCCCTTGGGCCCTTCATAGCGAATGACGATGACATCTCCCTTGCGGATGCGATCCTCCTCAAGCGCGCTCAGCATTTCCTCCTCCGAATCAAACACCCGTGCTGGGCCTACAAATACCTCGCCCTCCTTACCGGTTATTTTTGCAACCGCACCACCGGGTGCCAGGTTGCCCTTCAAGATGCGAATATGTCCACTTTTCTTGATTGGCTGGCTGATCGGATGAATGACCGATTGATTTTCCCGGAGCCCTGGCAACGACTCCAAATTCTCTCCAATCGTTTTGCCAGTAACTGTCATGCAATCACCATTCAACAAACCCTCACTTAGGAGGTATTTCATCACGGCAGGAACACCACCAATATCGTGGACATCCGTCATCACGTAGCGCCCGCTGGGCTTTAAATCTGCAATCAAAGGAATTCGATTGCTAACCGCCTGGAAGTCATCAATGGTGAGTTCCACTTCTGCGGCACGCGCAATGGCAATGAGGTGCAGGACGGCATTCGTCGATCCCCCCAGCACAGAAACCATGACCATGGCGTTCTCAAACGCCGTACGTGTCATGATATCTCGCGGCTTGAGATCAAGTTCAAGCAGGCGACGCACGGCTTTGCCGGCCTCGACACACTCATCAATCTTGACCTGCTCAGCCGCCGGATTGGAAGCGCTATATGGCAAAGACATCCCCATTGCCTCAATCGCAGTTGCCATTGTGTTCGCCGTGTACATACCGCCGCAACCACCAGCGCCAGGGCAAGCATTCAAGACGATTTCCTGACGCTCCTCATCATTAATTGTTTCTGCAAGATACTGACCATAACTCTGAAACGCACTTACGATATCAACTATCTGGCCTTGGGCCTTGCCCGCTTTGATCGTGCCGCCATAAACCATCAAGGACGGCCTGTTGACTCGGGCCATGGCCATCATCACCCCCGGCATGTTCTTGTCACAACCTGGAACGGTCACTAATCCGTCATACCACTGACCTCCCATCACCGTTTCAATGGAGTCGGCAATCAGGTCGCGCGATTGGAGGGAAAAACTCATACCACGCGTTCCCATTGAAATGCCGTCACTAACGCCAATGGTATTAAATCGCATGCCGATCAGCCCGCTAGCCTCGACACCGTCCCGAATATGCGCCGCGAGATCATTAAGGTGCATATTGCATGGATTACCCTCCCACCAGACGCTCGCGATGCCAACCTGGGCTTTGTCGAGGTCTGACCTTGTCAAGCCCGTGGCATAAAGCATGGCTTGTGAGGCGCCCTGTGAACGCGGTTGGGTCACGCGCGAACTGATCTTATTTAACTTGTTACTCATGCTTCCTCCCAGATAGTCGCCCCGGCGTCAGATCGCGAACTGCTGCGGGCGATGTCAATAAACCGGCGCAGCATAGCAGATCAGCAAAAACTTACGCTGCCTGCCCTAACGCTGCGTAAACCTTGCGCTCTGCCTCCTCGATCACTTCCAATCCCGCCCGTGGATCGCTAGCGTAACGTCCAATGTGACTGCGCCAGGCCCGTGCACCAGGTTCGCCATGGAAAAATCCAAGCAAGTGTCGAGTCATGTGTTTGAGATATACCCCACGCTCTAATTGATCGGCTATATAGGTTTTATACGCAGCCAGGATAGTCCACCGTGACCGATGGATTCGCTCTTCGTCAAAAATCAACGAATCAACATCCGTCAATAAATAGGGGTCTCGGTATGCCTCACGTCCAATCATTACACCGTCGACTGATTTCAAGTGCTGTGCTGCTTCGGATAACGTCTGAATACCACCATTGATGACAATTCGAAGATCTGGGAAATTCTGCTTTAGTCGATAGACGATATCGTGGCGCAGTGGTGGTATTTCTCTATTTTGTTTAGGACTCAAGCCTTTTAAATAAGCCTTGCGGGCGTGAACTATCACGGTATGGCAACCCGCCTGTGCAACGACTTCAACAAAGTGGGCCACGAATGCGTAATCATCCTGATCATCAATACCGATGCGGCATTTGACCGTCACCGGGATCCTAACCGCAGACTGCATTGCCTGGAAACAGTCGCGGACCAACATCGGTTCTGCCATCAGGCATGCCCCAAAACGTCCGGCCTGAACACGGCTACTGGGGCAACCCACATTCATATTAATTTCGTCAAAACCCGCCTCCTCGCCCAACTGTGCGCAGCGCGCCATTTTGTCTGGATCAGATCCGCCAATTTGCAAACCTAATGGGTGCTCCGCCTTGTCGTGTGCGAGAAAACGTTCGCGGTCACCGTGTAGCAACGCGTCTGCTACTACCATTTCGGTATACAACAGTGCCCGGCGACTGCATAAGCGCAACAGGAATCGCTCGTGACGGTCCGTCCAGTCCATCATCGGTGCAACACAAAAGCGGTGCGACACAGGTAAAGTCACGACTTCACCCCCGCGACTGTCACAACCACATATCGCTGATGAGCCTGCAATCGATGCTCCCAGAGATAAATGCCTTGCCACGTCCCCAGTAGTAGTTGCTCGTTCGAAACTGGAATCTGCAGCGACACGTCAGTTAACACCGTGCGGATGTGTGCCGCCATGTCATCGGGTCCCTCATCGTGATGTCGATAGCTTGGATCTCCATCTGGCGCAATCCGCTGCATGAAACCTTCAAGGTCGCCACGAACTTCTACAGCCGCGTTCTCGCAAAGCATTAACGACGCACTGGTGTGGCGAATGAAAATATGGCATAACCCTGTGCGCACCTCGGACCGACCAACCAGCGCCCTGACGTCGCGTGTAATGTCGCAGGTTCCACGCCCTTCCGTCCTGACCTGCAATTCGTCCTGAAACCACACAGTTTCTGACGTTAACATAGAAAACGAATGATACTTAGCGAGCAAACGTGAGTCGAAAACTAGCACGAGTACTGGAAAAGATCGAGCATGCCGGCGCGACGCCCGCACTCAGGAAAATTCGACGCGGCGTTGAAAAGGAAAGCCTGCGGGTAGATGTCAACGGCACACTTTCGCAACTTCCCCACCCGCCTGGCCTGGGATCACCCCTGACCCATCCGAGCATCACGACGGACTACTCCGAGGCATTGCTTGAGTTCATTACCCCTGTCGAAGGGTCTGTCGCTGGGGTCTTGGATCAATTGGAAAAAACCCACCGATTTGCTTATCAACACCTTCACCAGGAAAGATTGTGGGTTACTAGCATGCCATGCATTGTTCACGGTGATAACAGTATCCCGATCGCACGATACGGAAGCTCAAATATTGGGCAAATGAAACACTTCTACCGCGTCGGTCTCGGTTTGCGTTACGGCAGGTTGATGCAAGCCATCGCTGGCATTCATTATAACTTCTCGCTCAGCGATGACTTCTGGTCACACTGGCAGGAAATCCAGGGCAACACATTGCCTACCGCAAGTTATCGCTCGGAGTGCTACCTCGCTTTAGTGCGAAATTTCTATCGGCATACTTGGCTGGTGGCCTACCTCTTCGGTGCCTCACCCGCCGTCTGCGGAAGTTTCGTGGAAGGGAAAAAACACCAATTGGAACCGCTCGGCCAATCCAGTTATTACTTGCCTTACGCGACCAGTCTGCGCATGAGCGACCTTGGCTACCGGAGCACAGTGCAGGAGCAGGTCAACTTCAGCCTTGACAACCTCTATGGTTACGTTGAGGCCCTACGCAAAGCAACAGAGACACCGCACACTTCGTATAAAGACATCGGCGTCAAAGTAGACAATAGTTATCGCCAACTAAATCACAACCTGCTGCAGATAGAAAATGAATACTATGCGCCTGTGCGTCCTAAACGGGTTGCCCGCTCTGGCGAGAAACCCTCCCATGCGCTGCGAGATCGGGGGATTGAGTATGTTGAAGTGCGTTGTCTCGACCTGGATCCATTCTCTCCCGTTGGGATTGATCAACACACGATTTGTTTTTTAGACCTACTATTACTTCATTGTCTTTTCGAGGACAGTGCCCCGTTAAGCAAGCATGGAATCCGCGAGATTAATCACAATCTGCAAAAGGTCGTCCTGGAAGGGCGTCGACCAGAGTTAACAAGACTGGACGGTGGCAGTCAAACACTCGCCGAAGAAGGCGGTAAGTTACTCGATGATCTCGTCACCCTGGCAACGTTACTCGATGGCACCGAAAGCACTGCCTACAGAGATGCGCTACGTTACCAGCGTAGTAAGTTTTCCAATCCTGATAACACCCCCTCAGCCAGGACACTACGCATGATGGAAGAACACGATGGATCTTTTTTTGAATTCGCAATGGCACAATCGATAAAACACGAGCAGTTCTTTCTTCACTATCCGCCAACACCAACGGACGTCGTTGCATTCGACACTATCGCGGCTGACTCTATCGCCCGACAAAAAGATATCGAAGCGAGTGATGAGATCAGTTTCGACCAGTTTCTTGCTAACTATTTCGCTCAGTAGCCAAGGCTTTGTTCAGATGCCGACGTGATGACGAAAGTCGACTAACCTGCACATAACTTGCGCATTGCCATCTTTATTTCCTCACATGGCTTCGGCCATGCCGCACGGGCGACAGCGATAGCCGAAGCTTTATCGAGGCGAATTCCCAATCTCCAATTCGACCTGTTAACAGCCGTGCCTGGTTGGTTTTTCGCGAGCACCAACATCCGGTTTGACTATCATTATGTCGACTGTGACCCCGGTCTCAAGCAGACCAACCCGTTCGATGTCGACCTGCAAGGCAGCGCAAATGATCTGGATCGCTTGTTACCGTTCGACCCCGCCCAGATCAAAACGATAGCGGAACGCTTAAATGAGCGAGGCTGTCGTCTGGTCATTTGCGATATCGCCGTATTTGGAATTGCCGTCGCCAAAATTGCGCGCCTGCCCTCCGTGCTAGTAGAAAATTTCACGTGGGACTGGATTTATCGTGCCCTGAGTCCGCGCCTACCGGTGCTGAGTCACTATGCCGACATACTCGCACCGCTAATCTCACAGGCAGACCTGCATATACAGACCGAGCCGGTTTGCAGTCCCGATTCACGCGCTCTGACAGTACCTCCTGTCAGCCGGGAGCCACGCACAGAAAGACCAACAACCCGGGAACGTTTGGGCATCAATGCCGATGAGAATTTGATATTTATCACCCTCGGCGGAGTCGCACACGACCATCCCTACTTACAGCATCTTGCAGACCAGCACGGCCCATACTCTTTTCTCGTCGCAGGCGCCGCATCAACTGAGCGCATCGCTCACAATGTCCACCTATTGCCGGCCCAGAGCATGTACTTTCATCCAGACGTCGTGCATAGCGCTGATCTTGTCATAGGCAAAGCCGGATACAGTACCCTTTCAGAGGTATTCCATGCTGGCACCCGATTTGCCTATTTCTGTCGACAAAACAACCCGGAAATGGCCGCTCTGGTGACCTTTCTTAACCGCAACGTGCCTGGCGTAGAACTCGATATGCAAACCTATGCCCACGCTTGCTGGCTGCAACAGTTACCTGATCTATTGTCGTTACCGCAGGCAGATCGCACCGGGGTACGTAACGGTGCGGAACCAAGTGCCGATGCCATTAACACACTGCTTCAACACACTAACTAATCAACTCAAGCCGACAAGTGTTCGATCAGGCGTCTGACGAAGAGCTCCCCTTCCTGAACCTGCGCTTCGCTTATAAATTCATTGGGTTGATGGGCCTGATCAATAGAACCCGGGCCACAAATCACCGTTGGAAACTGTGCTTCCTGGAACTGCCCTCCTTCAGTCCCATAAGCGACCTGTCGCACCTCGTTTGATCCCGACAACGATTGAACCAATGTGAGGGCCGGCGACTCACTCGGTATCAATGCAGGCACCTGGGACAGGTTTTCTGTTTTGATAAAACACTCGGCATGCCGTGAACGCATGTTCGGTAATATCTCATCTCGACAGTAACGCTCAAACTCGCCGATCAACTTAGCCGGATCGTCACTAGGTATATTACGAATGTCCCACACAAATTCGCAATGCCGCGACACAATGTTCAATGCGGTGCCACCAGAAATGACCCCCACATGGATCGAGGTGTTATGCGGATCAAATCCGTTGTCTAACGGAGTTTCCTGTGCAAGGCGACCGGCCATATCATTCAAGTAAGTCACTAAACGAGCAGCCGTCATTACGGCACTCACCCCGCGGTTGGTCTGGCTCGAATGGGTTTCGTAACCTCTCACGGTGGTCCGGAGCGCAACTACCCCCTTATTACCATTAACAGCGTCCATGCTAGTCGGTTCACCAATAATAACCGCCGCAGGTGGTGGTAGGCGCTCCGCCATCTGACGCACCATGCGGGGCGCACCCAAACATCCCACTTCTTCATCATAAGAAAGCGCAAAATGTATTGGCTTTTTCAGTTGACTCATCTCTGGCACCAGCGCCAATCCGATGGCGATAAAGGCCTTCATGTCGCAGGTTCCACGC
This sequence comes from Gammaproteobacteria bacterium, assembly GCA_012960345.1. Taxonomy (GTDB): domain Bacteria; phylum Pseudomonadota; class Gammaproteobacteria; order Arenicellales; family UBA868; genus UBA11791. The sequence continues at coordinate 27,584 of DUBL01000051.1, forward strand.
CCGTAAAGCCGCCCTTCTTTCGGCGTCACACCAAATGGATCTGTGTCCCATGACTGGCCATCGACTGGCACCACGTCCGTGTGACCTGAAAGCACGACACCGCCGGCTTCCTGCGGGCCCACTGTTGCGTAAAGATTCGATTTGTCACCGTTATCATTCGGCACTCGAGTTGAGTCAATACCATGACCGTGGAGGTATTCCTCTACGAATTCAATCAACTTCAAGTTGCTGTCTCGGGAAACAGTATTGAACGCAATTAAACGTTCGATCATTTTAATCGGTGTCATAGTTTGATTCCGGTGATATCGGAGACAGTCTACACCGCCCAACTTAGCCTTAGCGGGAGTAGTGTTTGGCGGAGCCGGGTTGATCATGTAGCCTTGCCCTTTACGGTATCAAACAAGCGGGAGAAACAACGTAATGGCGACTAGAACAATTGGGCTCGTCGGTGCAGGAACGATGGGCAGTGGCATCGCGCAAGCTGGCGCACTGTCCGGGTATGACGTTATCATGCAAGACATTTCTGATGGAAAAGTCGCCAAAGGTGTCAAGGATATTACTAAAAGTCTTGCGCGTCTGGCCGCTCGCGACAAAATCAGCAACACCGACCAATCGTCGGCTCTTGCCCGAATCGAGGGCACAACAAGCTTGGATGACCTTGCTGAGTGCGACGTAGTGATCGAGGCGGCTACCGAAAACATTGATCTTAAGATCGCAGTGTTTGGGCAACTCGATGCACTGTGTAAATCGGAAACAATTCTTGCCTCGAATACATCTTCATTATCGATTACCCGCTTAGCCGCCGCGACAAGGCGCCCCGACCGCGTTATCGGTCTGCACTTTTTCAACCCAGTTCCAATAATGAAACTCGTTGAAATCGTCCGCGCCTTACAAACGTCAGATGAAACATTTACCGAGATGGATACACTGACCCGACAACTCGGAAAAGAACCCGTCAGCGTTCAGGATAGTCCCGGCTTTGTCGTTAACCGCATGCTGGTACCCATGATCAATGAAGCGATTTTTGTATTGCATGAAGGCCTCGCCAGCGCCGAGGAGATCGACACGGCGATGAAACTTGGTGCTAACCATCCCATTGGCCCGCTAGCGCTCGCAGACATGATCGGTATCGATGTGTGTTTGTTTGTCATGGAAATCCTTCACAACGACTTTGCTGACTCCAAATTTCGACCGTGTCCTTTACTGAAAAAGATGGTCAATGCGGGTTATCTCGGTCGCAAAAGTGGTCGTGGATTTTTTGACTACAGTTAATAACGCTCCAGTCGGAGCAGGAAGCAAGAACAGATTCGTGCTCCTAACATGGGCGCCTGATCACTATGCTTTGATCGCAGACAAGACGGAATCTATCTAATGCAGAGTCTGCGCCTTGGCATTGATACAGGCGGCACCTATACGGATGCCGTGCTTCTTAACGGCGCTGATCAGGTCGAGGCAAGTGCGAAAGTTCTAACCAACCACCAGGACCTGGTCAGTAGTATCCGTAACGTGTTGGATACACTGCCACAATTGCGACTCAGAGATACTCGTTTGGTATCTCTGTCGACAACGCTTGGAACCAACGCGGTAGTCGAGGGTCGTGGAACACCGGCGTGCCTGTTACTTGCAGGCTACAACGAAACGCAGGTGCGCCGCGCTCGACTGCATGACCTCGTAGCTGGCGGTCACTGCGTCCTGTTGGCTGGCGCACACGACGCGGCCGGTAATGAGACCGAACCGCTCGACTTGGCAGTCGCCGAGAAAATGATCCGACGTCACCGAGATCAAGTCACTGCCTTTGGTATTTCCGGAATGTTTAGCGTACGCAACCCGGCTCACGAAATCGCACTTCGTGAACTTGTCCTCTTGGAAACTGATCTTCCAGTGACCTGTGGCCATGAACTTGCGGACGCCCTCGATGCACCTCGACGGGCTGTAACGGTTGCCTTTAATGCGACGTTGGTTTCTTACATTGATCGACTGATCCGATCAGTGCAACAGACACTGAATGAACATACCATCAATGCACCACTAATGGTCGTCAAAGGCGATGGATCGCTTATCACAGCAAAACTTGCCCTCGAACGACCCGTCGAAACGATCCTTTCTGGCCCAGCCGCAAGTGTTGTCGGTGCATTGCATTACACACCGTGTAACAACGCAATCGTCGCCGACATGGGCGGCACAACTACCGATATCGCTATCATCGCCAATGGCCGTGCTGTTCTCAGTCAGGATGCTACGCAGGTTGGGGCTTGGCAGCCCATGGTTGAATCAGTCCGCGTTCTATCGATCGGGTTGGGTGGCGATAGCGAAGTTGGCTTCAGTGGAGGGGCCGGGCTTGCCATTGGTCCACGGCGCGTCGTTCCGATGAGTCTCCTAATCGATCGCCATCCACAACTGATGTCAGCGCTGATCAGCCAAAGCAAAACAACGCCCAATGCCCGGAGCAACCGTTTTGCAGTTCCGCTTTTTGCCACCCAAGCCCAATATGACAATCTTGCTGCAGCGGAAAAACAGGCTTGGGAAACATTGTCTGAGGGACCCATTGATCTTTCGCTTCAGGCGATGAGCAATCGCCCACTGACTCGCTCCATTGCCGAACTGGTACGTAGAGGGCTCGCACTTTATAGCGGTTATACACCTTCCGATGCGGCACACGTGCTCGGATTGATGAATCACTGGTCTACTGAAGCGGCCCAACTGGCAACCACAATATGGCACCGACAAATGCGTCAAGTTTATGGCTGGGGCCGACGATCCTCTGAGAATCCATGCGAAATTGCCCGTGTCGTGCATGAAAAAGTTATCACTACGATTGTGCAAGCAATCATGCGAGCCAGCCTAGAATGTGACCATCCCAACAGTAGCAAATCAGAACTTGCGGCACTTAATCAACTGGTTATCGAATGGATCCATCCCCGCAAGGATCAATCTCCTGGGTCTCTGCTTTCATTGGCGTACGATCAGACAGTTTCTCTGATCTCAGTAGGCGCCCCTGCCTCCAGTTATTACCCACAAGTAGCGACTGTCCTTGGCCTTGAACTGACGATTCCTGAACACGCGGCCGTTACCAACGCGATCGGCGCCATCGTCGGCAGCGTTATTCAGCGTGAACGAGTTGCCATTACCCAACCAACCCAAGGCCTCTTCCGGGTTCACGACCCCAATGGGCCCCGTGATTACACCGATCTTGAGGCAGCTACAGAATACGCTGAAAAGATAGTCAGGCGTATTGCAGAAATTCGCGCCCACGCTGCAGGTGCTGAACAAATCGAGGTGCGGCTTTCAAGGAATGACAATACAGTAAAATCGGATGATGAACCCCGCCCTGTGTTTTTCGAGAGTCACATTACCGCGACGGCAAGCGGACGACCCAGACAAACTCAGGAACTACTGCCCAACATCAATATGTCATCACGTTGAATGAGTCACACTCTTCATGTTTGACCCATGCCAGCGTAGAATCGCGCCATGTCTATGGTGCTGACGATACGTGCCTGTTGAAATTGGATCGCAATGCAATGGTTGTCGATAAAGCCGCTTTGTATAAACACCCCCAACGCAGGTTCGGTTAACCCCCTTTAGTCACCGTGGCAGAAACCGACGAAAATATGGTGCCTCGACAAATTCAAAATGGCGCCCGCAAAGATATTAACGGAAAGTCGCACGTCTACTACGATCAATACTGGATTCGTTACTACCCTCCGCCCGCGGAAACACTGGCCAACAAAAAAATCCTGATTGATCAATTAACTCGTCGCACCTTTCATCACACCGAGTCTGGGATCAACACCCCCGGCAGCAAAGTAGAGGCTGCCCGAAAGGCCTGGCATGATGAAGTTGATCTAGATCGAAAGCGAGTCAACGCCGCGATGCTCGCTGGCGCGCTTTTTAATCGAGCGACCGATATTTTTACCAGCATTGTTGATCTCGAAGAAAAAGGGATTGATGTCAGTCCCGACAACGAACTTATGCGCGCATGTAGTGCCTCTTTTGAAGAAGCACTAGGGCTTGGGAAATATGTCAAACATGCTAGTGGCCATGATGGTGTAGACGAATTGTGGGGAGAGCCATTTAAGGTTTTTACCTTGTCCATCGAAGACTACTATGCCAGTCGCTATATAAAAATCGCACAGACGATGCACGCGATTAATGGAGTCGCCGAAGCCATAGTCAACACCTTTGCCGGACAGGAAGCATTCGATCGTATTGAACAAATTGTCTGGGACTATGCACGCGCTGCCTGCCAAGAAACGGAAATCATGAAAAGTGATCTGGATTTCTTCCAGAATTGGCCAGAATTTGTCTCTTTGGGGGAGAAGATCAGTCGCTTTGAACCCAACCTCTTCGATAGGAAGAACTCCCTGAGCCCCACCCAGATCACCGAAGGTCGGTTTCTCTTGCGTGAAGGGAGAAACTTATTACGAGACATTTCCGCTATTCGCGTACCCATGCCAATCAGTTCACAACGGTATCTAGCGACACTCAGTGCGTTTGCCACCTCGATTGAGTCATCTACCAACATCGCAGCTAACGCTTAACGCTATTCTCGGATCGTTTCAATCGCCCCTTCTGAGCTGGCGAGGTGATGAACAACACATCTATGCCCGGCAAGGTCGAGTGGTCAGATTACTACCTAATTTTACTCACCGGATTACTGTGGGGATCGGCGTTTCTGTTAATCAAAATTGCCATTGTCACCATCCCGCCCTATACATTAACCATGGGCCGCATGGGGATCGCGACACTGGCATTATTCGTCGTGCTCATCTTGCGGGGTCAGTGGTTACCACTAGACCGTAAGTCTCTTGCTCTATTTGCCTTCATCGGCTTGTTTGGCAGTGCCTTGCCATTCACACTCATCAACTGGGGAGAAATTCATATCCCAAGCGGGCTCGCTGCGGTCCTAATGGGAATTATGCCCATCACGACAGCGCTGCTCGCGCATTTCTTTATCCCCGATGAGCCGTTCGGCTGGCGCAAAGCAATGGGTATCTTCGTCGGCTTCGGTGGCTTACTCGTTCTCGTGGGAGTCGATGCAATCAGTGGCTTTGATTCATCGGTAACCGCTCAAATTGCCATGCTATGCGCGGCAGGCGCTTATGCGATCACAACAACGTTTACCCGTCTGCGGGTAGCTCACCCTGGCCTAATCATGGCCACTGGGTCCTCAATGATGGGGTTTCTCTGGGTACTTCCACTCGCACTGGTTTATGACCGCCCCTGGTCACTGACACCAGACCTTATAGGTGTGAGTGCGACAGTACTCCTCGGTCTACTGCCTTCAGCGGTCGGTATACTGCTTTTCTTTCATCTGATCAATCGGGTCGGCGCCACGATCTTCGCTCAGGTGAACTATCTCATCCCTCTAGTGGGTGCTTTTCTGGGCGTCGTCTTCCTGGGTGAGGCATTGAATTGGCAACTGATCTCTGCCCTTGTTCTAGTACTCACTGGCATTAGTATCGTCACCCTAGCTCGATAACAAAGCTAACCTCACCATCAGTCCTCGAGCAATTGCCGAACCACGTAAGGCAGAATTCCGCCGTTAAGGAAGTAATCCCACTCGCGAGGCGTGTCGATCCTGACTGTCGCTGGAAATTCTTTTATCTGACTCTGATCGTTTGTGACTCTCACCGTGACCTGATCGGCATCTCTTTCCAGGCCGAGTAGATCGTATGTCTCTTGCCCTGTTAGCCCTAACGTTAATCTCGATGCGCCGTCACAAAACTCGAGAGGCAAAATCCCCATCATTAACAGATTGGATCGGTGAATTCGCTCGTAACTTTCGACCAAAACAGCCCGAACACCGAGCAGGTACGGGCCCTTCGCTGCCCAATCGCGAGAAGATCCCGACCCATATTCTTTACCGCCAATCACCATTAACGGTGTCTTGTTCTGGGCATAGCGCATAGCGGCATCATAAATCGACATCGTGTCCCCGCTCGGACAATGACGAGTCCACCCACCCTCAGTGCCAACCGCCAACTCGTTTCTCAGACGCACATTGGCAAAGGTGCCACGCATCATGACTTCATGATTGCCGCGACGCGATCCATATGAATTGAAATCAGCTTGGGCAACATCCTTGTCCGTCAGGTAATCCGCAGCCGGGCTATCCGCCGCAATACTGCCAGCCGGTGAGATATGATCCGTGGTAATACTGTCACCTAACATCGCGAGCACACGCGCCCCCGATACCGGTTGGAGGTCTCGGGGAATTCGAGTCATACCATCGAAATAAGGTGGTCTTTGAACATAAGTGGATGAGGCGTCCCAATCAAACAGAGTCGACTGACTGGCCTTGACCTTCGACCAGTGTTCATCGCCGTTCAGCACATCCGAATAGCGGCTTTGAAACAGATTCAAAGTCACCGCCTGGTCGATTGCAGCATTGACCTCGACCTGACTGGGCCATAAATCCCGCAGGAACACAGCGGCACCCATGCTGTCATTACCCAGCGGCTCTACGTCAAAATCAATATCCGTGGTGCCGGCAATCGCATACGCCACCACCAGCGGCGGTGATGCGAGAAAATTCATACGGACTTCTGGATGCACTCTACCCTCGAAATTTCGGTTGCCTGAAAGGACAGAAGCGACAATCAAGTCAGCTTCGTCGATCGCCTGACTCACCACATCCAACAAAGGTCCCGAGTTTCCGATACATGTAGTGCAACCATAACCAACCACACTGAAGCCAATCGTTTCGAGATGGCCAAGCAAGTTGGCCTCCTCGAGATAACCTGTGACAACTTTTGATCCCGGCGCCAGGGACGTTTTGACCCATGGTTTGGCCCGCAACCCCCGGGAAACCGCATTCTTCGCCAATAGACCTGCCGCCATAACCACACCAGGATTCGATGTATTGGTGCAGCTGGTGATCGCCGCAATCACGACATCACCATCTGTGAGTTCAATCGACTGACCGTCGATTACGACTTCCTTCGAAGACACCGGTTTTGCTCCGCGAAGATCTCGACGCGCCGCTTCGATTGTGGATTTGGCAGCAGAGAGATCCATTCGATCCTGTGGCCGCTTAGGCCCTGCAATACTGGGAACCACCGTACTGAGATCAAGGGCCAGCGTGGCCGAGTAGCGAGGTACTAGAGAATCTGAATCACGAAACAGTCCCTGGCGGCGTGTATAGGCCTCAACCAACGCCACTTGGGATTCACTTCGACCTGTCAAACGGAGATAGTTGATCGTCTCCCGATCAATAGGGAAAAGACCGCAGGTGGCACCATACTCTGGTGCCATATTTGCGATCGTTGCGCGGTCAGCTAATGATAAGTGATCGAGTCCATGGCCAAAAAATTCAACAAACTTTCCCACAACACCGTATGCACGAAGCTTTTCTACTACAGTTAACACCAGATCAGTTGCCGTTACTCCGTGAGGCAAACGTCCGATCAATTCAAATCCAACGACATCAGGCACCAGCATTGTTATCGGCTGACCTAGCATCGCGGCTTCCGCCTCGATACCACCGACCCCCCATCCCAACACGCCTAGACCATTCACCATGGTCGTATGGGAATCAAGACCCACGACAGTGTCCGGATATGCCCAAGTGACGCCGTCACGAATCGTACTGAAGACGCCACTTGCCAGATACTCGATATTGACCTGGTGAACAATGCCCGTGGACGGAGGAACCACACGAAAGTCGTTAAACGCCTGTTGCCCCCAGCGGAGAAACTCGTACCGTTCGCTGTTACGAGCATACTCTCGTTGAGTATTCTTCTCGAGCGCATTC